>NZ_JBMDJH010000007.1:0-271977 GCF_057809085.1 Acidovorax sp. FG48
TTACTTGTCTGGGCCTACCTTTTGGCAACGTGCACTTCGTTGTTTAAACCGCCAGCAAAAATAGCCGCAAGCGCAGGCACTCATTGCGCTAGCAGCTATATTATTAATAGCATCGCTACTGCGACAGTAGCGATGCCGGGTGAGCCCCTCCGCCGCGCGTCAGCACACCCGCGTGGCGGCTGGCATCAGATGCGCCCTTCCTCCACCGCGTGGCACGCAATGCGGATGCCGCCAATGCTTTGGAGCTTGGGGCGCTCGGTGCGGCAGCGGTCATTGACATGCGGGCAGCGGGGGTTGAACGCGCAGCCGGGTGGCGGGTTCAACGGGTTGGGCACCTCGCCCTGCACCGGTGTGCGCGCCTTGCCGGTGTCGTGCATCTTGGGGATGGCATCGAGCAGCATGCGCGTGTAGGGGTGGCGCGGCGTGTCAAACAGCGTGTGCTTGTCGGCCAGCTCCACCAGGCGGCCCAAGTACATCACGCCCACCTGGTCGCTCACATGGCGCACCACGGCCAGGTTGTGGCTGATGAACAGGTAGGTGAGCTGCCGCTCGCGCTGCAGGTCCTTCATGATGTTGAGCACCTGCGCCTGCACCGACACGTCGAGCGCGCTGGTGGGCTCGTCGCAGACCAGAAACTCGGGCTCGGTGGCCAGGGCGCGAGCGATGGAGATGCGCTGGCGCTGGCCGCCGGAGAACTGGTGTGGGTACTTGACCATGTCCAGCGGCGAGAGGCCCACCGATTGCAGCAACTCGCCCACACGTTGCTTGAGCTGCTCCTTGTCGGTGATGAGTCCATGCTCCTTGAGCGGCTCGCCGATGATGTCCTCCACCAGCCAGCGGGGGTTCAGGCTCGCATAGGGGTCCTGGAAGATCATCTGGATGCGGCGGCGCATGGCCTTGGCGTTGTTGCCCTTGAAGGCCGCATGGGCGTCTTGCCCATCAAACGTGAGGCCGCCGCGCGTAGGGTCGTACAGGCCCACCAGCAGTCGTGCCACGGTGCTTTTGCCGCAGCCGGACTCGCCCACCAGCGCCAGGGTCTTGCCCTTCTCGATCTCGAAGCTCACGCCGTCCACCGCATGCAGCAGGGTACGGGGCTTGCGCTCGATCACGCGATTGAGCCACGGGGCAGAGACGTCAAAGGTCTTGGCCAGGTCGTGCGCCTGCACCAGCGCCTTGCTATTCGTTGCGGCGGCGCTCATGCGGTCACCTTGGCTTGGGTCGTTGCACCGGCATGCAGCCAGCAGGCAGCGCGGGTAGCGCCGGCATCCATCAGGTCGGGGCGGTCGGTCATGCAGCGGTCAAAGGTCTTGGGGCAGCGGGGGTTGTAGGCACAGCCCTTGGGGATGGCGTTGAGGCGCGGCATGGCGCCGTCGATCTGGTTGAGGCGCTCGCGGTCCTGCTCCATGTCGGGGATGGAGGCCATCAACCCGGCGGTGTAGGGGTGCGAGGGCTGGTTGATCACGTCATGCACCGGGCCGATCTCGGCCACGCGGCCTGCGTAGAGCACAGCCACGCGGTCGCAGGTTTCTGCGATCACGCCCATGTCGTGGGTGATGAGCATCACGGCCGCGCCGCGCGATTTGCAGATGTTTTTCAGCAGCGTGATGATCTGTGCCTGGATGGACACATCCAGCGCCGTGGTGGGCTCGTCGGCCACGATGAGCTTAGGCTCGGCGGCCAGGGCCAGGGCAATCACCACGCGCTGGCGCATGCCTCCGGAGAACTGGTGCGGGTAGTGGTCGATGCGCTCTTCGGCTGCTGGAATGCCGGTGTCCTTGAGCAGCTGGATGGCGCGCTGGCGGGCTTCGGCCGCATTCACCGGCAGGTGGGCCAGGATGGTTTCGGTGAGCTGGCGGCCTACGGTGTACAGCGGGTTCAGCGAGGTCAGTGGGTCTTGAAAGATGGCGCCGATGCGGCGGCCCCGGATGTGGCGCATCTCCTCGTTGTTGAGGTTGTCGATGCGCTGGCCTTCCAGCAGGATCTGGCCCGAGGCCACACGGCCGGGCGGCTCCAGCAGGCCGATGATGGCCGCGCCGGTGAGCGACTTGCCGGCGCCGGACTCTCCCACCACGCCCAGGATCTCGCCGGGTGCGATGGAAAAGGAAATGTCGTCCAGGGCGCGCAGGGTACCGCGACGGCCCGGGAATTCGACAACGAGGTTTTTGACTTCGAGAAGGCTCATGGAAATATCGCTTTTCTTCTTGTTCTTGTTCAACGCAGGCGGGGGTTGAGTGCGTCGCGCAGCCAGTCACCCAGCAGGTTCACGGACAAAGCAATCAGCACCAGCATGGCGCCCGGGAAGACGGTGATCCACCATTCGCCCGAGAACAGGTAGTCGTTGCCGATACGGATCAGCGTGCCCAGCGAAGGCGAAGTGGGCGGTGCACCCACGCCCAGGAAGGACAGCGTGGCCTCCGTGATGATGGCCGTGGCCACCTGGATGGTGGCCAGCACCAGCACGGGCCCCATCACGTTGGGCAGCACGTGCTTGCGCATGATGCGCAGCGGCGAGACGCCCGTCACGCGGGCGGCCTGCACGTATTCCTTGTTGCGCTCCACCAGCGTGGAGCCGCGCACCGTGCGGGCATATTGCACCCAGCCGGTGAGGGAGATGGACAGGATCAGCACGCCAAACGCCAGCGACTCATGCGCATTGGGGAACAGCGCACGGCCCACGCCGGCAATCAGCAGCGCGACCAGGATGGCGGGAAAGGACAGCATCACGTCGCACAGGCGCATGAGCACGGCATCCACCCAGCCGCCCCGAAAGCCTGCTAGCAGGCCAAAAGCCACGCCCACCACCACGGACAGCACCACCGAGGCGATGCCCACCACGAGCGAGATGCGCGCGCCGTAGATCAGCGCAGACAGGATGTCGCGGCCCTGGTCATCGGTGCCCAGGGGATATTTCATCGAGCCCATTTCGCTCCATGCCGGAGGCAGGCGCGCGTCGCTCAGCTCCAGCGTGGTCAGGTCGAACGGGTTGTGGGGCGCCACCCATCCGGCAAACACCGAACAGAACAGGCAAATCAGCGCAATGGCAGCGGCCAGCATGGCGACCGGCGATGTGCGGAAGCTGTAGCCAACGTCGCTGTCGAACCAGCGGGCAAGGGTAGTTTTCATTGTGGGAAACCAGTCAACGGGCAACAACACGCGCAGCGGGTAGCTGCGGGTGTTGTTGCGGGCTTGAATCAGCCGGTGGCTTTGTTGTTGTCGTCGTATCGATCAGTCGGAAAAACGCGGGCTCACTTGCTCACGGTGATCCACTTGAACGGCATGTAGTTGTCGGCCATCTGCACGAGCTTGACCTTCTTGCTCACGCCCCAGGCCAGCGCCTGCTGGTGCAGCGGCAGGTGGCCCACATCGGCGGTGTGCACTTCAAAGGCTTCCTTGATCATGGCGTCGCGCTTGGGCTTGTCGGTCTCGACCAGGATCTTCTTGGTCAGCTCGTCCAGCTTGGGGTTGCAGTACGCACCCAGGTTGAATTGGCCTGCGCCGGTCTTGTCGTCGGGGCAGATCATCAGCGCATTGAGGGCGTTGTGCGAGTCGTACGTAGTGGGGGTCCAGCCCAGCATGTAGAAGCTGGTGTCACGACGCAGCACCTTGGGGAAGTACGTGCCCTTGGTTTCAGCCGCGAGGTTGATCTTGACGTTGATGCGCGACAGGTTCGCAGCCACCGTCTGGCAGATGCGGCCGTCGTTCACATAACGGTCGTTGGGGCAGTTCATGGTGACTTCAAAACCGTTGGGGTAACCGGCTTCGGCCATGAGCTTCTTGGCGGCTTCGACGTCATAAGGCAGGCGCTTGACGTCTGGCTGGAAGCCGTTGATACCGGGGCCTACCATCAGTGCGGACGGGTTGGAGGCGCCGCGCATCACGGTCTTCTTGATGCCTTCGATGTCGATAGCCTGGTAGAAGGCCTGGCGCACGCGCTTGTCCTTGAAGGGGTTCTTGCCCTTGACGTTGGAGTACAGCAGCTCGTCGCGCTTCTGGTCCATGCCCAGGAAGATGGTGCGCAGCTCGGGGCCAGTGATGGCGCGGGCGTTGGCGCTGTTGTTGATGCGCTCGATGTCCTGCACCGGCACGGGCTCCATCACGTCCACTTCACCCGACAGCAGGGCTGCCACGCGGGTGGCGTCGTTGCCGATGGGCGTGAAGACGACCTCGGTCGCGTTGCCTTCAATCTTGTCCCAGTAGGCGCCGTTGCGCACAAACACCGTGCGCACGTTGGGCTGGCGCTCACGCAGGCGGTATGGGCCGGTGCCGTTGGCGCGGAACGATGCGGCATTCTCGATGCCCTTGCGGCGGTCCACCGGGGTGGTGGCCTGGTTGGTCTCGCACCACTTCTTGCTCATCATGTACGACGTGGTGATCACGTCTGGCAGGATGGGCTGGGGAGCGACGGTATCGATCTCGACCGTGTGGTCGTCGATCTTGCGCACTTGCTTGATGTCGCTGTTGGTGGCCTTCATGTCCGAGCCATCGCCCTTCATGCGGGCGAAGCTGAACACCACGTCGTCGGCCGTGAACGGCGTGCCGTCATGGAACTGCACACCCTTGCGCAGCTCGAAGCGCCACACGGTGGGGGCAATCTGCTTCCAGCTGGTGGCCAGCGCGGGCGCCAGGCTCAAGTCCTTGTTGCGGCCTACCAGGGGTTCGTACACGTTGCTGGTCACGCTCAGCTGCAGGGATTCGTTGAGCGAGTGAGGGTCCATCGACAGTGCATCGCCCTGGTTGGCGATGCGCACGGTCTGGGCCTGGGCTACCACGCTCGCCGCAGCCAGCGCAGCGAAGAGAGCGGTCACAGCGAGTTTTTTCTGGAATTTCATGGAAATCTCCTGGTAGTGAAAGGGTGGAATGGAAGGGTACGAAGACTTCCGGTGGGTGAAAAGCGTGTTTGCGCGAAGGGGCGGTACAAGCAATGACGGCTCGGCATCCAGTCAGACTGCCGGCAGGGGCATGGCCTGCTCGATCAGGCTCGCATGCAGCGCAGCGCCCAGCGGCAGGATGTCGTCGTTGAAGTCGTAGCGGCTGTTGTGCAAAGCACTGCCGCTTGCGCCCGTGCCCTGGCCAATGCGCAGGTAAGCGCCCGGCTTGTTTTGCAGCATGAAAGAGAAGTCCTCGGCGCCCATGCTGGGCTCCAGGTCGCGCACCACGTGGTCGGCACCCAGCAGGGATTCGGCCACATCGCCCGCGAAGATGGCTTCGCTTTCGCTGTTGATGGTGGCGGGGTAGATGCGCTCGTAGTGCACCGTGGCCGTGGCACCGAAGCCGAGCGCAATGGCGCTGCACAGCTCCTTGAGACGCTTTTCCACCATCTCCTGCACCTGCGGGTCGAAGGTACGCACTGTACCTACCAACGTGGCCGTACCGGGCAGCACGCTGAAGGCCCCCAGGTCGCCTGCCTGCATCGCGCACAGGCTGACCACCGCACTGTCGATGGGCCGGACGTTGCGCGACACGATGCTCTGCGCAGCAGTGATGATGTGGGCCGCGACCAGCACCACGTCCACCGTCTGGTAGGCGTGCGCGCCGTGGCCGCCACGCCCGGTGATCTCGACCGTGAAGCGGTCGGCGGCGGCCATCATGGGCCCGGCGTTGATGCCGACGGTGCCGGGCTTCATCGCGGGCCAGTTGTGCATGGCAAAGATGGACTGCACCGGGAAGCGGTCGAACAACCCATCTTCCATCATCACGCGGGCACCGGCAAAGCCTTCTTCGCCTGGCTGGAACACCAGCACGGCGGTGCCGTCGAAGTTGCGCGTCTCCGCCAGGTAGCGCGCGGCGCCAATCAGCATGGCGGTGTGGCCATCGTGGCCGCAACCGTGCATGAGGCCCTGCTTGCAGGACTTCCAGGCGAAGTCGTTGTGCTCCGTCAGCGGCAGGGCATCCATGTCGGCACGCAGGCCCACCATGCTGCCGCTGGCCGTGCTGCGCCCCCGAATGACGCCCACCACGCCTGTGCGCCCGATCCCGTCGTGGATCTCATCCACACCGCAGAGCTTCAGCGCTTCCTTGACGCGTTTGCTGGTGTAGATCTCTTCAAAACCCAGCTCGGGATGGGCGTGCAGGTCACGCCGCAGTGCCGTCAACTCGGGGTGGTATTGCGCGATGTGCGCGAAGGCGCGACCACCCGCTTTCAAACGAGGGCCTTGCATCAGTGGCCTCCTGCCTTGCCCACGCGCAGGCGGGGATCGACAGCGAAGTACAGCAGGTCGACCACCAGGTTGATGACCACGAAGATCAACGCGATCAGGCACAGGTAAGCGGCCATCACGGGGATGTCGGCGAACGTGACGGCCTGGATGAACAGCAGGCCCATGCCCGGCCACTGGAACACGGTCTCGGTGATGATGGCGAAAGCGATCAGGCCACCCAGTTGCAGACCGGTGATCGTCAGCACAGGCACCAGCGTGTTCTTGAGGGCGTGGCCAAAGTGAATGGCCCGGTTGGACAGGCCGCGCGCCCGGGCGAATTTGATGTAGTCGGTGCGCAGCACCTCCAGCATTTCAGCCCGCACCAGACGCATGATCAGCGTGAGCTGGAAGATAGCCAGCGTGATCGCAGGCAGGGTGATGTGATGCCAACCCTTGGCCTTGAGCAGACCCGTGCTCCACCAGCCCAGCTGCACCACTTCGCCTCGACCAAAGCTGGGGAACCAGCCCAGGTGCACCGCAAACACCAGGATCAGCAAGATGCCGATCAGGAAGGTGGGAAGGGACACGCCCAGCAGCGAGAGGGTCATGAACAACTGGCTGGTGAAGGTACCGCGCTTGAGGGCGGCATACACGCCCATCGGCACACCAATCACCAGCGCGAGGAGGGCCGCGACCAAGGCCAGCTCCAGAGTGGCTGGGAAGCGCTCGGCAATCAGGCGCGATACCTTGGCGCCCTGGCGCAGGCTCAGGCCAAACTCGCCCTGCGCCGCATTCACCAGAAAGTGCCAGAACTGCACGAAGAAGGATTTGTCCAGGCCGAGGGCGCTGCGCAGCTCGCGAATTTGCTCAGGGGTGGCATCCTGGCCCAGCAGGAACACCACGGGATCTCCCACGTACTGGAACAGCATGAAGGAGATGAAGGCCACCGTGACCATGACAATCACAGCCTGTATCAGGCGGCGCAATATAAAGGCAAGCATCAGAGAGTCGAGTGAGTGTTCGATGGGAAGTGCCACCGCCACTTTTGGTGGCCGAGGCACTGCGGGTCAATACATCGTCAGATATACCAAAGAAAGCAAGGGCCGCACGGCCCTTGCTTTCAGTCTGTCAAGAATAAATCAGTTCACCTTGACGGTGCGCATGTCCACGCGGTTATCGGCACGGTGCACCAGTTCGATGTTCTTCTTCATGGCCCATGGGATCACCTGGTCATGCAGAGGAATGTGGGACACGGTGTCGTTGGACAGTTGCAGTGCTTCGGTCAGCATGCGGGCGCGCACAGGTGCATCGGTCTCGGCCTTGATGCGGTCCACCAGATAGTCCATGCGCTGGTTGCTGTAGCGGCCCACGTTGTAGTTGCCGTCACCGCCTTGGCCCACGGTGCGCACCAGCGATTGCAGGCTGTACAGCGCGTCAAATGTCGGCACGCCCCAGCCCAGCATGTAGATGCTGGCTTCGTAGCGCTGGATCATCGGGAAGTAGTTGACCAGCGGCAGCGTGCGCAGCTTGGCCTTCACACCCACGCGCGCCCACATCGCTGTCACGGCCTGGCAGATGGCTTCGTCGTTGATGTAGCGGTTGTTGGGGCAGGCGAAATCCACTTCAAAACCATCGGGGTAACCAGCCTCGGCCAGCAGCTTCTTGGACGCATCCACGCTGTACGGGAAACGCTTGCCCACGGCCTCGGTGTAGCCGGCCACTTGTGGCGCCACGATGGTGCCGGTGGGCTTGCCCAGGCCGCGCATGATGTTGCGCGAGATGGTTTCGGCATCAATCGCCTGATAGAGGGCCTTGCGCACCCGCACATCCTTGAGCGGGTTCTTGCCCTTGATGTTGGAGCCGGGCAGCTCCTCGCGGAACTGGTCCATGCCCAGGAAGATCGTGCGGTTTTCGACGCCGTCTATCACCTTGAGGTCAGGGCTGGCGCGCAGACGGCCCAGATCCTGGGGCGAAGGGTCGAGCACTAGATCCACTTCACCCGACAGCAGTGCAGCGATGCGTGTGGCTGCGGACTTGATGGGCGTGTAGACGATCTCGGTCACGTTACCGTCCATCTTGCCCCACCAGTTGGGGTTCCGCTTGAACACCATCTTCACATCAGGCTGCCACGACTCGAGCGTGTAAGGCCCCGTCCCCATGGCGTTGCGGTGGGCAAAGTTCTCGTCGGTGCCCTTGATGTCTTTGGGCTCTACCGACTTGTTCTTTTCGGCCCATGCCTTGCTCATGATGCGCAACTCGGTCATCTGACGCAGCAGCACCGGGTTGGGCGAAGACAGGATCACGTCAAAGTTTTGAGCATCCACCTTCACCACCTTGCTGATGCCCTGCACGTAGGGGGTGAAGTTGGACGTTTTGGCCATGGCCCGCTGGATGGAGTACACCGCATCGTCCGTGGTCAACGGCGAACCATCATGGAACTTGACGCCCTGGCGCAGCGTAAAACGCACCTGCGTGGGGCTGATCTCCTTCCAGGCTGTTGCCAGCACGGGCTCCACATCGAACGTCTTGCTGTTGTAGTACACCAGGCTTTCATACACGTTGGCATGAAGGCCGTTTTGCAGCGCATTGTTCTGGGAGTGAATGTCCCAGGTCGAAATTTCCCCCTGACTGGCCCATTTGAAGGGCTTGGCTTGCAGTGATGGCGCAAACAGCAGCGCAGCAGCCGCAGCCACCGCCAAAAGACTGTGGTTGAGTTTCATGGAACCCTCTTGATTAAAAGTTTTACTATGCAGTAAAGGTTGCTCTATAGCCAACGGGAAATCCCTGAATCCCCGGTGCTATGAAGGGCCTATATCTGCGCTGACAGCGCGTCCTTTATGCAAGGTTGGTGCCAGCTAAAACTTTCTTTTTATCTTGTCCGCGCGGGCTCACGCCTCCGGGCACGGCCGCGACATTACTTCACCACTCAGCAACCCAGGGGCAGAGAGCCCTGTGGCCTTGCCACCCACCGGGCCTTATCGCCACCTCGACGGAAGCACTCCACAGAGGGAAATCAGTTGCCCCACAAAACCTACAGGTCTGCATGGCAGTCACTGTTCTGCACGCAAACCACGAGACAGCTTTGGACTACTCGAATCGATACACAGGGAGTCGCACGCGACGAACCAACTCACGAAAACAATTCGAGAAATGAAAAAAGCCGCCCGAAGGCGGCTTTTAAGCTTTTGTATCAACAACTGGCCAAAGCCAGCTCACGATATTAGAAGCTGTGACGGATACCGAAGTCGTAGCCGTTGGAGTTGCTGTTCACACCAGTCACAGCGCCGTTCAGCGCTTGTGCGGCGCCGTTCTTGTTGGTCAGGTGAGCGTACGTTGCGTACAGAGCCGTGCGCTTGGACAGGTTGTGCACATAGCCCAGAGCCAGCTTGTTCGTACGGGGGTCAGCACCAACGGTGTCGATCTTGTAGGTGGAATAAGCCAGACGAACTTCGCCAGCGCCCACGGGCACCAGACCGCCGATCAGGAAACCCTTGCCGTCGTTGCCGCCGCTGATCTTGTCTTGGTTGTAGTGAGCCATGATCTTAGCCACGCCCAGGTCGTATTGACCGCCCAGGTTCACAGCCTTGATGTTGCCCGTCAGGAACTTGGTTTCGGAGAAAGCGATAGCGGCGTTGATGGGGCCGTTAGCGTAACCAGCGCGCAGTGCCAGGCCGTTGCCGTCCTTCTTGTTGGCAGCGTTGCTGTTGTTCTCACCCATGTAGTACTGGGCTTGGCCGTAGAAACCACCCAGGTTGCCAGGCAGGAAGTAGCCGATGGAGTTCGAAGCGCGGATGGTGGTAGGGCCGCCCAGGCTGGAGTTCAGGGTTTGGGTGGTGCCCACGCCGTTCGTGCCGAACGGATCGAACACGGTCAAGTTCCAGAATTGGGGGGTGTAGTCACGGCCCAGACGCACTTCACCGAAGCCGCCGTTCAGGCTGACCGTCGAACGACGGTTGAAAGTCAGGCCGCCGCCAGTGCTGGTAGCTGCTTGGTTGTTGGTGTTGGTAACGCCGCCGGTGCCGTTGTCGTTGTTCAGACCAGCTTCGAGCCAGAACGAAGCGGACATGCCGCCACCCAGGTCTTCAACGCCGCGGAAACCCAGACGGCTGCTGTTGTAGCCGGAGTTCGTCAGTTGCGACTTGTTAGAGACGCTGCCGGAACCGTAAGCGTAGGTTGCGTCAACCACGCCGAACAGGGTCACGGAAGATTGAGCCATTGCAGCGCCGGAAGCAGCCAGCACAGCCAGGGCAATCAGGGATTTTTTCATTGCGAGTTACTCCAAGGTTAAACATCGGGCTCCGGTACGGGGGGTCTATGGTGAAAGCACCTGCACAGTCCCGCCGGTTTCCCGGGCCAACCTCCTGGTGGGGAAGTTGCTCTTATTGCACCAGACACGGACCGGTTTCGCAAAGGAATTCACCCACAATCGCCCCGAAAGGGGAAATTCGTTGCAGTGTTGCAACATTTCAGTGCGTACGGGCAAAATCACGATTGCTGCATGCAACTCCTGTGCCTTGCCTTGTGGTTTTTTGTATCCAAGTGCAATTTGTGTTTCAACACCATTGCCACTCGAAAGCTTTCCATGGACGCTTTTTTGACTGCCGCAGACAACGCGCTGCGCACACTGTTCGCCCAACCCCGCGCTTCCGAGCAGACACCAGCCCACGGTGTGCCCGAGGCGTCGCTCGATCCCGCACAGAAAAAGCTGGCGGGGGCCCTGATGCGGGTGAATCATGTGGGAGAAGTGTGCGCCCAGGCGCTCTACAGCGCGCAGGCGGCGGTCACCCGCGACCCCGCCCTGCGGGACCACCTGCAGGCAGCGGCGCGCGAAGAAACCGATCATTTGGCCTGGACGCAACAGCGCCTGGACGCGCTGGGTGCCCGCCCCAGCTTGCTCAACCCTCTGTGGTTCGCAGGGGCTTTTGCGCTCGGACTGGTGGCCGCCAAGGTCAGTGACCGAGCCAACCTGGGGTTTGTGGTGGAAACAGAAACCCAGGTGGCAGCGCATCTGCAAAGCCACCTCGACCGGCTTCCCGAGCAGGATCAGGCATCAAGGGCCGTGGTCGCCCGGATGAAGCAGGACGAGGAGCGGCACGCAGACCAGGCCCGCGCCGCCGGCGCGCTGGAATTGCCCGCCCCGGTGCGCCTGGCCATGAAAGGCGCCGCCAAGGTCATGACCACCACGGCGCACTATCTTTGAACCCCCAGTTGGTTCACGCGGGCAGCAGGTGCGCCAAAAACATACGCACAACAGCCCGCTCAGGCTGGCAGTCCAGATCGTCTCACGACTTCGTCAGGCCTCCAGCACCTCGTAGCCGGTGGTGATGTCGGCCGTCTTGCCCAGCATGATGCTAGCCGAACAGTACTTGTCATGGCTCATGGCAATCGCGCGCTCCACGGCGGCTGGGGGGATGCCCTTGCCCGTGACGGTGAAGTGCATGTGGATCTTGGTGAACACCTTGGGGTCGGTCTCGGCGCGTTCCGTCGTCAACTTGACGCTGCAGCCGCGCACGTCATGGCGGCCGCGCTTGAGGATCAGCACCACGTCATAGGCGGTGCACCCGCCCGTGCCCGCCAGCACGGTTTCCATAGGCCGGGGCGCCAGGTTCTGGCCGCCATTGGCAGGGTTGGCGGCATCGGGGGCACCATCCATGGTCAGAACATGGCCGCTGCCGGTTTCGGCCACAAAACCCATGCCGGAACGGGTTCCCGCCCCGCCGGTCCAACTGACTGTGCATTCCATTTGTGTTTCTCCTGTGTGACACGTGGTTTTTTTCGCACGGAAAACCGAAACGAAAAGAATTTGATGCGAATTTTGCTGCATCGCAACAAGACTCGCGCTAAACTTCGCCCATGCGCTGCCGCTTTCGAACAGAAAGGAACCGGCAGGCGGCAAGAAGCCCGGAACCCGGCACTTGCCTTGCACCGATTGTCTCCTCCATCTCCTCAAAGGATGGATTAGCCCCAGGCCTCACGGCCCGGGGCTTTTTTTTGCCCGATCGCCCTGCGCCGCAACAGGCAGCCCGCCCAGATGCCTCAGCCCCTCCCCAGGGCGACGCCCTATGATGTGGGCCCCCCGCCCGCCGCCCTGCGCCGGTGGGGCTCTCCTCCTGCACCTGCCATGACCCAGCACCTCACCCCCGCCGACTACCTCAAGAAAATCCTGACTGCCCGCGTGTACGACGTGGCGGTGGAGTCGGCGCTGGAGCCCGCCAAGAACCTCAGCCGCCGTCTGCACAACAAGGTGCTCCTCAAGCGCGAGGACCAGCAACCCGTGTTCAGCTTCAAGCTGCGGGGCGCCTACAACAAGATGGCGCACCTCACGCCCGAGCAACTGCAGCGCGGCGTGATCTGCGCCTCGGCTGGCAACCATGCCCAGGGCGTGGCCATGAGCGCCCACCGGCTGGGCACGCGCGCCGTGATCGTGATGCCCACCACCACGCCGCAGCTCAAGATTGATGCCGTGAAGACGCTCGGCGGCGAGGTCGTGCTGTTTGGCGAGAGCTATTCCGACGCCTACGGCCATTCCGTCCAGCTGGAGAAAGAACAGGGCCTGACCTTCGTGCACCCGTTCGACGACCCGGACGTGATCGCGGGCCAGGGCACCATCGCCATGGAGATCCTGCGCCAGTTGCAAAGCCTGGGCAGCAACCAGCTTGACGCCGTGTTCGTGGCCATCGGCGGCGGCGGGCTCATATCCGGCGTGGCCAACTACATCAAGGCCGTGCGGCCCGAGATCAAGGTGATCGGCGTGCAGATGAACGACTCGGACGCCATGATCCAGTCGGTGCAGGCCCACAAGCGCGTGACGCTGGCCGATGTGGGCCTGTTCTCCGACGGCACCGCCGTGAAGCTGGTGGGCGAGGAAACCTTCCGCGTGGCGCAGGGCCTGGTGGATGACTACATCACCGTCGATACCGACGCCGTCTGCGCCGCCATCAAGGACATCTTTGTGGACACGCGCAGCATCGTCGAGCCCGCTGGCGCGCTGGCAGTGGCGGCCATCAAACAATATGTCGCCAAGAACAAGACCAAGGGCGAGACCTACGCCGCCATCCTTTGCGGCGCCAACATGAACTTCGACCGGCTGCGCTTTGTGGCCGAGCGCGCCGAGGTGGGCGAGGAGCGCGAGGCGCTGCTCGCCGTCACCATCCCCGAAGAACGCGGCAGCTTCCGCCGCTTCTGCGAGGTGGTGGGCGGACTGCCCGGCGGCCCGCGCAACGTGACCGAGTTCAACTACCGCATCAGCGACGCCGCCCGGGCCCATGTGTTTGTAGGCCTGACCACCAACGGCAAGGGCGAATCGGAAAAGATCGCCAAGAACTTCAACCGCCACGGCTTCGAGGCGCTGGACCTGACGCACGACGAACTGGCCAAGGAACACCTGCGCCACCTGGTGGGCGGACACTCGGCCCTGGCCCAGGACGAGCGCCTGATGCGCTTCACCTTCCCCGAGCGGCCCGGCGCGCTGCTCAAATTTTTGAGCCTGATGCAGCCAACCTGGAACATCAGCCTGTTCCACTACCGCAACCAGGGCGCGGACTATGGTCGCATCCTCGTGGGCATGCAGGTGCCGCCCGAAGACAAGGCCGCCTTCGACGCCTTCCTGGCCACACTGGGCTACCCCTATGTGGAAGAAACACTGAATCCGGCCTACCGGCTGTTCCTGCGCTCCAAATAATGCAAAAAATGACTGCAAGCGCTTGTTGAGCATGCCTTAGCAGCTATCAAAACAGAAGCATCAAGCCCCTACGGCACACCATGCAAGCCCTGCGCCACTACCTACTGGCCGTGCAGTTCTTCACCCGCATCCCCGTCACCGGGCGGCTGGCGAACTGGGTGGGCTACAGCCCGGCCATGCTGCGGGCCAGCGCGGCGCACTTTCCGGGCATTGGCTGGCTGGCGGCGTTGCTGTCTGTGGCCGTGTACGCCGCGCTGCACTGGGCGCTGGCGCCCAACCCGCTGGCCTCGGCTGTGGCGGCGGTGTTCTGCACCATCGCCACGGTGCTGATGACGGGCGGTTTCCATGAAGACGGCCTGGCCGACGTCGCCGACGGCCTGGGCGGCAGCTACGACCGCGAACGCGCGCTGGACATCATGAAGGACTCGCGCATCGGCGCCTTCGGGGCCATGGCGCTGGTGCTGGCGTTGCTGGCCAAGCTCAGCCTGCTGGCGCTGCTGGGGGCGCACAGCCTACTGGCCGCCCTGGCCGCGCTGGTCGGCGCGCACGTGTTGTCGCGCTTTTGGCCCCTGCTCATCGTGCGCAGCCTGCCGCATGTGGGCGACACGGCGCGCTCCAAAAGCAAGCCGCTGGCCGACCAGATCTCCGGCCAGGCACTGGTTGCGGCACTTTTATGGTGTTTTCCGCCCCTGGTGCTAGTCGGATATGCCCAGACAGCTCTCTTTTTGGTAGCGCCTATCGCTCTCAGCGCGCTCTGCGCGGGCTGGATGGCGCGCTGGTTCGCCCGACGGCTGCAAGGCTTCACCGGCGACTGCCTGGGCGCCACGCAGCAGGTGAGCGAGATCGGGTTCTACCTGGGCGCTGCCATCGCATTGCGATGGCTATGACGCCCCCTCCCGCCGCCGCCAAAAGCCGCCTGTGGCTGGTGCGCCATGCGGCCCCGCTGGTTGCCCCGGGCACCTGCTACGGCGCTTTGGACGTGCTGGCCGACGCGCAGGACACCCGCGCTGCGGCAGAGCGACTGGCAACGGCACTGCCACCCGGAGCTCGCGTGGCGTATTCCACGCTACAAAGATGTGAGCTGCTAGCGCATGATTTACAGGCACTCAGACCCGATTTGACATTCGCCCCTGACACCCGGCTGCGCGAGATGGACTTTGGCCGCTGGGAAGGGCAAACCTGGGACGCCATCGGCAAAAGTGCCATCGATGCCTGGGTGGCCGGGTTCGCCACCCACGCACCCGGCGGGGGCGAAAGCCTGGCGCACATGCTGCACCGCGTGGCGGCCGCCCTGCAGACCGCCCGCGAATGGCGCAATGATCAGGGGACGATGGATGTGGTGTGGATTACCCACGCCGGGGTGGCACGCTGCGTGGCCTGGTTGCAGGAGCGTGGAGAAAGCGCCCTGCCCCGCTCGGAGGACTGGCCGGTGGCGGCACCGGGCTGGGGGGAATGGGAAATCAGGGAGCTGGCCTGACGCCACGTGCGGCAGGCCAACAAAAAGACCGTCAGTTTTTCAGCGGCATGTCCAGCGTCACCGTGGCAGGCCCGCCCATGCTGGCCCCCAGTTGCGCCTGGCGGGGGCCCAGGGCCTGCAGCACCAGCCCCTCATCCACGGCAGCGCCCACACGGAAGGGCTTGGCGGGCTTGCCGTCCACGGCAATCAATGCGGCTCCACCGCCGCTGCTGCGCCCCGACAGCACGCCGATCAGCGTGAACCGGCTTGCGGTAGGCGCCACCGGTGCAGCCACACCCGGGGCGGCAGGTGCCGCACCCAGCAAACGCGCCAGCGCCTGCGCATCCATGGCCACCGGGGCAGGCGCCACGGCCGGCGCGGTGGATGCAGACGAAGGCGCCGACAGGCGCAGCCCCCAATAGACCACACTGGCACCGGCTGCTGCCCAGAGCACCAGAGTCCCCAGGCGGACGCCCCATTTGCTGTACGTATTGGTCACCATGCGGGGATTATGATTCACGCGATTCGACCATCCGAGAGACCGCCAGCAGTGAACACCTCTTTCTCCCTCCTCGTGCGCTCCGCCCCGCGCCGCGTTGCCAAGTCCGTGGCCCGTGGTTTCACCCTCATCGAACTGATGGTGGTGCTGGTGATCATCGGCGTGCTGGCCGCGCTGATCGTGCCCAACGTGCTCGAACGTGCCGACGATGCCCGCGTGACGGCCGCCCGCACCGACATCACCAACATCATGCAGGCGCTCAAGCTCTACCGCCTGGATAACCAGCGCTACCCCACGGCCGAACAGGGCCTGCAAGCCCTGGTCATCAAGCCCACTGCGGGCCCCGTACCGGGCAACTGGAAGCTGTACCTCGAAAAGCTGCCCAACGACCCCTGGGGCCGCCCTTACCAATACCTCAACCCCGGCATCAAGGGCGAGATCGACGTGATGTCGTTCGGCGCCGATGGCCAGTCGGGTGGCGAAGGCAAGGACGCCGATATTGGCAGTTGGCAGTGACCGCTTATTGCGAAGGTGCCCCAGCCCCATGAACCGGGCGCGCACCCAGCGAGGGACGCCGTGGAACTGGCTTTGCCAGGCCACAGGCGTCTTCTCCCACGGAAGAAGCCGCGCTGCAGCTCAAGGGGGCTTCACCCTCCTGGAGCTGCTGGTGGTCATCAGCATCATGGCGCTGGCCACGGCGGGCGTGGGGCTGGCGATGCGCGATGGCGGGCAGACGCAGCTGGAGCGGGAGGCCGCTCGACTGGCGGCGCTGCTCGAATCCGCACGCGCCCAGTCGCGCGCCGGGGGCATCCCGGTGCGCTGGCGCGCGCTGCCGGGGGGGTTCCGTTTTGAAGGGCTGCCGCGCAGCGCACAGGCCGCTCTGCCCAACCAGTGGCTGGACCCCGGCACCGTGGTGCGCGGACCGGCAGTGCTGCAACTCGGCCCCGAGCCCCTGATTGGCCCGCAGCAGGTGCTGATCACCCACCAGTCCTCCCCCGACCGCACCCTGCGCATTGCCACCGACGGTGTGCGTCCGTTTTCCGTGGATGCAGTGCAGTGAGGACGCGCCGCCCCCCTGTCAGCCACCGGGGCTTCACGCTGGTGGAAGTGCTGGTGGCGCTGGCCATCGTGGCCATTGCCCTCATGGCGGGACTGCAAGCCACGACGGCACTCACGCGCAGCGCCCTGCGGCAGTCCGACATCGTGCTCGCGCAGCTGTGCGCAGAGAACGAACTGGTCAAGGCCCGCCTCTCGCGCCAGATGCCCAGCGTGGGTGACAGCAGCCTGACCTGCGAGCAGGCCGGGCGGCAGCTGCAGGTGGTGACCATCGTGCGGCCCACGCCCAACCCGAGTTTTCGGCGCATCGATGCGCAGGTGCTGGATGGGGACAACTCCATCCTGCGCCTTTCCACCATCATTGGAAGGTATTGATGGAACACCCCCCTGAGGCCCTGCGGGCCTTCCCCCCGCTCTCGCATTGCTGCGCAATGCGGGCAGGGGGACGCTGCCAGCGCGGCGGGGCGGCCCTTGCGCGGCGTCCGCTGGCCTGGGCCGCGCCAGTTGCTCAGGCCTCGCGCCGGCGCCTCTGCAGTGGGGGCACGGTCCCGCGCGGCTTCACGCTCATCGAGCTGCTGGTCGCCATCAGCGTGATGGCGTTGATTGCCATCCTGAGCTGGCGCGGGCTCGATGGCATGGTGCGGGCGCAAGAGTCCACGCGCCAGCGGGCGGACGAGATGCTGGTGCTGCAGGCCGCGCTGGGGCAGTGGGGTACGGACCTGGACGCCCTGGTCTCCATCGCCAACACCACGCCACTGGACTGGGACGGCCAGGTGCTGCGCCTCACCCGCCGCAGCAGCGCCGTGCCCGACGAGGGGGCGCTGGTGGTGGCCTGGACCCGCCGCAACAACAACCAGGGCGTGGGCCAGTGGCTGCGCTGGCAGTCGCCGCCAGTGCGCACCCGTGCCGACTGGCGGCAGGCCTGGGAGCAGGCCGCCCAGTGGGCGCGCACGCCGGGCGACGCCGAGCGGCGCTACGAGGTGACGCTGCTGCCGCTCGACAGCTGGCAGATCTTCTACTACCGGGGCGGCGCGTGGTCTAACCCGCAGTCGAGCACGGGCACCCCGTCGGGCGACAGCACCTCGGCCACTCCGGATGGCATCCGCCTGCAGATCACCCTGCCCCCGGGCCAGGCGCTGACGGGCCAGCTCACACGCGACTGGGTCAACCCCGTGCTGGGTGGAGGCAGATCGTGAGTCCCCCCCTGAGCGGCTGCGCCGCATCCCCCCAGGGGGACGCCACCCGTGGCCTGGCAAAGCCAGCTCCACGGAGGCACTCGCTGTGGCAGCACCCATTGCACAGGCACAGGGCTCGCGGTGCGGCGCTGCTCGCCGCCATGCTCACCGTCACGCTGGTCGCCACCTTTGCGGCCGCCGCGATGTGGCAGCAGTGGCGCGCGGTGGAGGTCGAGACGGCCGAGCGTAGCCGCGTGCAGTCCGCGTGGATCTTGATCGGCGCGCTCGACTGGTCGCGGCTGATCCTGCGCGAGGACGGGCGCTCGGGCGGGGCCGACCACCTGGCCGAGCCCTGGGCCATTCCCTTGCAGGAGGCCCGCCTGTCCACCTTTCTCGCGGCCGACAAGAACGTGACGCAGGTGGACGACGCCAGCACCGACACCACCGAGGCCTTCCTGTCGGGCCAGATCACCGACCTGCAGGGCCGCCTGAACATCACCAACCTCGCAGAAGGCGGGCAGGTACAGGCCGTGGCGCTGCGGCAGTTCACCCGGCTGTTCGAGCGCCTGGGCCTGCCCGGCCAGCAGCTGAGCACCCTCATCGACGGCCTGCGCCGCGCACAGGCAGGTGCAGGCACAGACAGCGGCTCCGCCCCCCTGCTGCCACCCAGCGTGACCCAGCTGGGGTGGCTGGGCCTGACCCCGGCCACGGTGGCGGCGCTCGCCCCCCATGTGACGCTGCTGCCCGTGCGCACCCCGGTCAACCTGAACACCGCCGACATCAACGTGCTCATGGCCGCCATCGACGGGCTGGACAGCGCCACGGCCCAGAAGATCGTGCAGACCCGCGAAGCGCGGCATTTCCGCACCCTCAGCGACGTGCGCGACCTGGTGGGTGCCAGCATCGACATCAACGAAAGCGCCCATGCCGTGGCTTCGTCGTACTTTGAAGTGCGGGGCCGCCTGCGCCTGGGCGATGCGATGGTGGACGAGCGCTCTTTGGTGCGCAAACAGGGTATCGACGTGACCACGCTGTGGCGCGAGCGCGGGGCCTTCGACCGGGAAACCACGCAAACCCTGCCCGGAGCGCAGCGCTGAGAACCTGTTCTGAGGCACAACAACCCTCAACACCGCACCACCCACACCGCCGCTGTGTCACGCCCGCCCCCTAAAATGGCCCGCAAAACCCGCCCATGAGCACCCTGATCCTTTTCCTGCCGCCGGCACGCCCGGGACCCGCCTCCGAGTACGCCTACACGCTCACGGCAGACGGCCATTCCGCCCTCCAGCACGCCACCGCACCCGCTGCCCTGCTGCCCGAGCCCACCCGTCCCGGCGGTGAGGTCGTGGCTGTGGTGCCCGCACGGGCGCTGTCGTGGCAGCGCGTGACCATTCCGGCCGGTGTGCCGCTGGGTGCCGGCCAGCAGACGCCCCGGCTGCGCTCGGTGCTGGAAGGCCTGCTGGAAGACCGCGTGCTGGACGATGCCAGCCAGCTGCACTTTGCGCTGCAACCCGGCGCACAAAGTCGTGCGCAGGCCGGCGAGCCGGTGTGGGTGGCCGTGTGCGACCGCGCCTGGCTGCGCGAACACCTGCAGGCGCTGGAGGCCGCAGGCCGCCGCGTGGCCCGCGTGGTGCCCGAATTTGCGCCGGGCCCCACGGCCAGCGGCCAGCCTGAGCTGTGCGCCCTGGGCACGCCCGAAGAGGCCTACGTGGTGCTCACCGGCCACGGTGCCGACCAAGGCGTGGCGGTGCTGCCGCTGACGCCCATGGCCCTGACGCTGGCGCGTACCGGCTTGCCGACCGCCGACAGCGGCGACGACCCAGCCCTCATGGTCCGCGCCGAGCCCGCCGTGGCTGCGCTGGCCGAACGCACCCTGGGCCAGCAAGGCCAACGCATTGCCCTGCACACCACCAGCCAGCGCGCGCTCGATGCCGCCCGTGGCGACTGGGACCTGGCGCAGTTCGACCTCTCCAGCACCAGCAGCACCCGCGCGTTGCGCAAGGTGGGCAGCGCGTTGAGCGCGGCGCTGTACGCGCCGCAGTGGCGTGCCGCCCGCTGGGGTGCGGGCGTGCTGGTGGTGGCGCACCTGGTGGGGCTCAACGCCTGGGCCTGGCAAGAACGGCAGGCACTGACCGCCAAGCAGGCCAGCGTGCGCAATACCCTGACCCAGACCTTTCCCAAGGTGCAGGTGGTCGTCGATGCGCCAGTGCAGATGGAACGCGAACTCGCCCAGCTGCGGCAGGCCGCCGGTAGCGTGTCGCCGCGCGACCTGGAGCCCCTGCTGGCAGCAGCCGGTGCGGCACTGCCCGATGGCCGCCTGCCCAGCAGCATCGAATACACGCCCGGCGAGCTGCGCCTGCGTGGCGTGACCCTGGCGCCCGATGAAGAATCTGTGGTGTCTGGCCGCCTGCAAGCCGCCGGCTACCGCGCCCGCATGGACGATGGCAGCCTGTTGCTGCGCACCGAGGTGAGCCCATGACCCAACCCTCCGCCCTCCAGGACCGCTGGAAAGCCCTGGCGCCCCGCGAGCAGAACCTGGTGCTGGCCGCCAGCACGGTGGTGGCGCTGGCCCTGCTGTGGTGGGTGGCTGTCGCCCCCGCACTCGGCACCCTGCGCGCCGCGCCCGCGCGGCACGCCGCGCTCGATGCTCAACTGCAGCGCATGCAAAGCCTGCAGGCCGAGGCCCAGCAGCTGCAGGCCACACCCACCACCAGCCCCGGCGATGCCGTGGGCGCGCTGCGCACCGCCCTCACGCAGCGCCTGGGCAACACGGCCCAACTCAACGTGGCGGGCGACCGGGCCACGGTCACGCTCAAAGGCGCATCGGCCGACGCGCTGGCCCAGTGGCTGGCCCAGGCCCGTAGCAACGCCCGCGCCACACCGCTCGAAGCGCGGCTGACCCGCAGTGCTGCTCCTGCTGCTGCGGCGCCGACTGGCAATGCGCCCGTCACCCTGGGCAGCACGCCCGTGGCCATGCCCCGCTGGGATGGCACCGTGGTGCTGGCCCTGCCCGCCGCACCCGCCCGCTGACCCGCCGCTCCGTCACCGCCCTGAACGACACCCTCCCCACCGTGGCCCGCAACCTCCGTCCGACACGCCCTGCCCCCCGCTCCGCCCCCCGCACAGCGTGGGGCTGGGCATGGGCCGGCGTGCTGGCCGGCGTGCTGCCCGCCGTGGTGGCCTTTGCGCCCGCGCACTGGCTGGCCGGCGGCGTGGCCCGTGCCACCCAAGGGCAGGTGCTGTTGCTGCAGCCACGCGGCACGGTGTGGACCGGCTCGGCCCAGCTGGTGCTGACCGGCGGCCAGGCCAGCAAAGACAGCGCCGCCCTGCCCGGCCGGGTGGACTGGCAGCTGCGCCCCACCTGGGGCGGCCTGCGCGCCCGGCTGCAAGCGGGCTGCTGCACGGCGGAGCCCCTGCAAGCCCAGGTGCACCTGCGCCGGGCCGGCCCGCAAATCACCCTGGCCGACGGCCAGAGCCAGTGGCCCGCCGCGTTGCTGGCGGGCCTGGGCACCCCCTGGAACACGCTACAGCCGCAGGGCCAGCTGGCGCTGCAGACCCGCGCGCTGGCCGTGCAATGGGCCGCTGGCCGCATGGTGCTGTCGGGCCAGGCCCAGCTGGATGCGCGGGCCATGTCCTCACGCCTGTCCACCCTGCGCCCCATGGGCAGCTACCGGCTGGTGCTGCAGGGCGGCGAGGTGCCCACGCTCGCCCTCAGCACCCTCGACGGGGCCTTGCAACTCAGCGGCAGCGGCCAGTGGGTGGGCAACCGCCTGCGCTTTGCGGGCGAGGCCAGTGCCGCCCCCGAGCGAGAGGCCGCACTGTCTAATCTTCTGAACATCATCGGACGGCGCAATGGCGCGCGCTCCATCATCACCGTGGGTTGAATCTATGACTTTCCTGTTTGCTCCACGCCTGCGATTTACTCTCAAAACAATAGCTGCCAGCGCAATACTTACCTGCGCTAGCGGCCAAATTGGCGCCCAAACGGCGGTGGACACCCGCACCGGCAGCGTGCGCCCCAGCGAACCCGTCACGCTCAACTTTGCCAACGCCGAGATCGAGGCCGTGGCCCGCACCATGGCCACCATCACTGGCCGCAACGTGGTGGTGGACCCGCGCGTGAAAGGCCAGCTCAACCTGGTGACCGAGCGCGCCGTGACACCCGCCGCCGCGTTCCAGCAGTTCCTAGCCGCGCTGCGGCTGCAGGGCTTCACGGTGGTGGAGGCAGCCGGCCTGTACAAGGTGGTGCCCGAGGCAGACGCCAAGCTGCAGGGCGGCAGCGTGAGCGTGGTGCAGGGCAACGCGGGCAGCGCGCCCGGCGGCGGGCAGATCGTCACGCAGATCTTCAAGCTCAACTTCGAGAACGCGGCCAATCTGGTGCCGGTGCTGCGCCCGCTCATCAGTCCCAACAACACCATCAACGTGAACCCCGGCAACAACTCGCTGGTGATCACCGACTACGCCGACAACCTGCAGCGCCTGGCGCGCATCGTGGCGGCCATGGATGTGTCCAACGCCAGCGATGTGGAGGTGATTCCGCTCAAGAACGCGATTGCCAGCGACCTGGCACCGCTGGTGTCGCGCCTGATCGACGGCGGCAGCGCCAACGGGGGCGCCGCCGCTGCGGCCGCGCCCGGTCAGGCCGACACATCGTTCAAGACCACCCTGATTGCCGAGCCGCGCAGCAACTCGCTGATCCTGCGCGCCGCCAACCCGGCCCGCGTGGCCCAGGTGCGCGCCCTGGTGGCACAGCTGGACCAGGCGCCTGCGCCCGGCAGCAGCGCCGCCAGCGGCAACATCCATGTGGTCTACCTCAAGAACGCCGACGCCACCAAGCTGGCCACCACCCTGCGCGCCGCCATGGCAGCCATGGGCGGCAACAATGGCGGTGCGGCCAGCGGCGGGGGTGGTGCCAGCGCGCCCGCACCCAGCACGGGGCTGAGCACCGGCGGCATGCTGTCCACCAACGGCAGCTCGTCCAGCAGCAGTAGCACCGGCGGCCTGGGCTCCAGCGCGAGCGCCATGGGCACCAGCAGTACCAACAACAACCAGCCCTCCACTGGCGGGCAGATCCAGGCCGACCCCACCACCAACTCGCTCATCATCACGGCGCCCGAGCCGCTGTACCGCCAGCTGCGCGACGTGATCGACAAGCTCGACGGCCGCCGCGCGCAGGTGCTGGTCGAGAGTCTGATCGTCGAGGTCTCCGCCAACAAGGTGGCCGAGTTCGGCATCCAGTGGCAGGGCGTTCTGGGCAAGAACGGTGATGGCACCGTGGGCGTGATCGGCACCAACTCCGGCCAGGCGGGCGCCAACATCCTGAACGTGACAGCCGCGCTGGCCTCGGGCTCCACCACCTCCATCGCCTCGGCGGCCAGCTCGCTAGGCAAGGGGCTGAACCTGGCGCTGGCGCCGCGCGTCAACGGCCAGTACTACCTGGGCGCGCTGGCGAACTTCCTGCAGAACAGCGGCGACGCCAATGTGCTCTCCACCCCCAACCTGATGACGCTGGACAACGAAGAGGCGCGCATCATCATCGGCAACAACGTGCCCTTCGTGACCGGCTCGTACGCCAACAGCACGGGCAGCAGCACGGTGAACCCGTTCACCACGGTGGAGCGCAAGGACGTGGGCCTGATGCTCAAGGTGCGCCCGCAGATCAGCGAGAACGGCACGGTGAAGATGGCGATCTATCAGGAGGTCTCCAAGATCGACACCGCCACGCTGAGCAACGCCAACGGCCCCACCACCAGCAAGCGCTCCATCGAGTCGAACGTGGTGGTGGACGACGGCAACATCATCGTGATCGGCGGCCTGCTGGAAGACAGCTACTCGCAAGGCCAGGACAAGGTGCCGGTGATGGGCGACATCCCGGTGCTGGGCAACCTGTTCCGCAGCGAGAACCGCACCCGCAACAAGACCAACCTGATGGTGTTCCTGCGCCCCATTGTGGTGCGCGACAACGCCACCAGCGACGCGTTGATGATGGACCGCTACGAGGCCATCCGCGCGCTGCAGCAGACCACGCAGCCCGCACCCAGCGTGGTGATGAAGTCGGTGTCCGGCGCGCCCATCCTGCCCGCGCTGCCACAGCGCGCAGAGCCCGGCGCAGCCACCGTGCCTGCGCAGCCGCTGGCCCCGCTGCCCGCAGAAACTTCGCCACGCTGAAGGGTCGCCACGCATGCGCCACCCCCTGCCCTACGCTTTTGCCCGCACCGCCCAACTGCTGCTGGAGGACGACGGCCACCAGCTGGTGCTGTGGCACGGCCACAGCCCCGACGCGGGCGCGCTGTCCGAAGTGCTGCGCAAGCACCCGGTGCAGCAGCTGCTGCCGCTGGATGCCCCGGCCCTGGCACAGCGCATCAGCGCCGCCTATTCGCACAGCGAATCGAGCGCTGCCACGGTGGTGAGCGAGGTCGAGAGCGACGCCGACCTCTCGCGCATGATGCAGGAGCTGCCGGCCGTCGAAGACTTGCTGGAGTCGGCCGGCGACGCACCCATCATCCGCATGCTCAACGCCCTGCTCACGCAGGCCGCGCGCGACGGCGCGAGCGACATCCACATCGAGCCCTACGAGCGGCACAGCAGCGTGCGCTTTCGGGTGGACGGCACGCTGCGCGAAGTGGTGCAGCCCAACCGCGCACTGCACGCCGCCCTGATCTCGCGCCTGAAGATCATGGCCGACCTGGACATCAGCGAAAAACGCCTGCCCCAGGACGGCCGCATCAGCCTGCGCCTGGGCACCCGAGCCATCGACGTGCGCGTTTCCACCCTGCCCAGCGCCCATGGCGAACGCGCGGTGCTGCGTCTTTTGGACAAGAGCGAAAGCAAGCTGAGCCTGGAGGCCGTGGGCATGCAGGGCGACACCCTGCACCGCTTCGAGGGCCTGATCGGTCAGCCGCACGGCATCATCCTGGTCACCGGCCCCACGGGCTCGGGCAAGACCACCACGCTGTACGCGGCGCTGGGCCGGCTCGACGCCACGCGCAACAACATCATGACGGTGGAAGACCCCATCGAATACGAGCTACCCGGCGTGGGGCAAACCCAGGTCAACAGCAAGATCGAGCTGACCTTTGCCAAGGCCCTGCGCGCCATCCTGCGGCAGGACCCGGACATCATCATGATTGGCGAAATCCGCGACTTCGAGACCGCGCAGATCGCCATCCAGGCGTCACTCACCGGCCACCTGGTGCTGGCCACGCTGCACACCAACGATGCGGCCAGCGCCGTCACGCGCCTGACGGACATGGGCGTGGAGCCGTTCCTGTTGTCGTCGTCTTTGCTGGGCGTGCTGGCCCAGCGCCTGGTGCGCAAGTTCTGCAGCCACTGCCACGGCGCGGGCTGCGAGCACTGCGGCCAGACGGGTTACACCGGCCGCACCGGCGTGTTCGAACTGCTGGTGACCACGGACGCGATCCGCGCGCAAATCCACGCCCAGGCGTCAGAGGCCGACATCCGCGCCGCCGCCATGGCCGATGGCATGGCACTGATGCGAGAGGATGGCGAACGCCTGATTGCCGCCGGCATCACCAGCCGCGAAGAAGTGCTGCGGGTGACGCGGGACTGATTTGCTATACATCTGATAGCTGCTAGCGCATGAAGCACTAGCACTACCAGCCAAAAACACCTGAAATTACCGGATCTGCAACGCAGGTCGGCGCGCCACCTGGGCGACGGCGGGTGCTGCGGCAACGGGGGTGTTGAACGTGGCCGAGGGCGATGCGCCATCCTGCAGCTTGAACTGGCTGACCGCGCTGTTGAGGTGGTGGGCCTGCTCACGCAGCGACTCGGACGCTGCGGTGGATTCCTCCACCAGCGCCGCGTTCTGCTGCGTCATTTGGTCCAGCTGGGTGACCGACTGGCTGATCTGACCGATGTTGTCGCTCTGCTCGGCCGACGAGGCGGTGATCTCCGCAATGATGTCGGACACACGCCGCACGCTGCTCACGATCTCCGTCATGGTCTGACCGGCCTGGCTCACCAGGCGCGAGCCGTCTTCGACCCGCTCCACCGACGAACCGATCAGGCCCTTGATCTCCTTGGCCGCTTCGGCGCTGCGCTGCGCGAGGTTGCGCACCTCGCTGGCCACCACCGCAAAGCCACGGCCTTGCTCGCCGGCACGTGCGGCTTCCACGGCGGCGTTGAGCGCCAGGATGTTGGTCTGGAATGCAATCGAATCGATCACGCCCGTGATGTCGGCAATCTTGCGCGAGCTGGTGGTGATCTGGTCCATGGTGGTCACCACCTGCGACACCACAGCGCCACCGCGCGCAGCCACCTCGGCGGCGGTCGAGGCGAAGTCGCTGGCCTGGCGCGAGGCCTGGGCGCTTTGCTGCACGGTGCTGGTCAGCACTTCCATCGACGAGGCCGTCTCCTCCAGATTGGCCGCCGTCTGCTCGGTGCGGTGGCTCAGGTCGTGGTTGCCGCTGGCGATCTCGGAGCTGGCGGTGGAGATGTTGCCCGCCGCGTCCTGCACCTGGCGCACCAGGTCACGCAACGAGTCCTGCATGCGGCCCATGGCGCCCACCAGCTGGCCCACTTCGTCCTGATTCATGGCCGCCACATCGCGCGACAGGTCGCCGCTGGCGATGCGTTCGGCCAGCTCCTGCGCCTGCCCGAGGGATTTGGTGATGGAGCGCACGCTGAAGAAGGTGAGCGGAATCAGCACGGCCAGCGCCAGCACCAGGCCTACACCGATCAGCGCGGCCATGGTGGAGGTGCGTGATTCGACGCCCGCACGGGCCTCGTCCATCTGCGCACGGGCCGAGGCGGCCAGGCTGGAGAACAGCTTGTCGGTGGCCTCCATGTGGACCTTCAGGCGATCGGCGTAGGCGCCGCCGCCCGCGCCGTCCAGCTGCGCGCCTTCGATCTTCTCGAAGATGGGCGAAATGCCGGTTTCGTACTGCTTGATCTCGTCCAGCGATTTGTCGATGGAGGCCACAAATTCGGCATCACCCGACTGCACCTGGCGCACATCGGCCAGGCGCTTGCGCAGGGAGGTCAGGGTCTTGGCCCAGGACTCGCGCAGGGCAGAGACCTCGACCGAGTTGTTGAAGTTGATGATGATGTCTTTTTCGGTCCGGCGCAGGTCACCCAGGGTGGTGCGCAGCTCGGACATGTCGGTCAGCGTCTGCACGCGCTCTGAAAACAGCACCTGCAGGGTGCCGCGCGTGCGGTCCAGGGCTACGTAGCCCATGGCACCGATGACGACCAGAAGGATCAGGGAAAAGACGGTTCCGAAGTAGAGACGCGTGCGGATGGAGAAGCGGCCGAGAGCATTCATGGCTCTTCCTTACATTTTTTAACAGATAGTCCAGCATAGCAAATTTGGTGCCACGCACACACCCTACCTTCTGGGCCGGGAGTGGGCGCGACTATATGCCGGGCAGGGCCGCCTGCCGCACAGGGTAAGCACGGCCCCCATAAGCTCTTTCAGGGAAACCTCGGGGCCAGTAGCTGTGCTTATTGCCCCGTCGTTACACCGGCTTGAGCGGGATGTACAACTCGCCACCACCCTTCTGGAACTCTGCCGCCTTGGCCTCCATACCCTGGGCCAGGGCTTCGGCCTCAGCCACGCCCTTTTGCGCTGCAAAGTCGCGCACTTCCTGCGTGATCTTCATCGAGCAGAACTTGGGGCCACACATCGAGCAGAAATGCGCCACCTTGGCCGAGTCCTTGGGCAGGGTCTCATCGTGGTATTCCTTAGCCGTCTCGGGGTCCAGGCCCAGGTTGAACTGATCCTGCCAGCGGAAGTCGAAGCGCGCCTGGCTCAGCGCATCGTCGCGCGAGCGGGCCCCGGGGTGGCCCTTGGCCACGTCGGCCGCATGCGCGGCGATCTTGTAGGCAATGATCCCCTGCTTCACGTCGTCGCGGTCGGGCAGCCCCAGGTGCTCCTTGGGCGTCACATAGCACAGCATGGCCGTGCCCATCCAGCCGATCATGGCGGCGCCGATGGCACTGGCGATGTGGTCGTAGCCGGGTGCGATGTCGATGGTCAGCGGGCCCAGGGTGTAGAACGGCGCCTCGTGGCAGGTCTTGAGCTGCTCGGTCATGTTGGCCTGGATCATGTGCATGGGCACGTGGCCGGGGCCTTCGATCATGGTCTGCACGTCGTGCTTCCAGGCCACCTGGGTCAGCTCGCCCAGCGTGTGCAGCTCGGCAAATTGCGCTTCGTCGTTGGCGTCCGATGCGCAGCCTGGGCGCAGGCCGTCGCCCAGGCTAAACGACACGTCGTACGCCTTCATGATGTCGCAGATGTCCTCGAAGTGCTCGTACAAAAAGCTTTCGCGGTGGTGCGCCATGCACCACTTGGCCATGATGGAGCCGCCGCGCGAGACGATGCCCGTGCGGCGCTGCGCCGTGAGGTGGATGTAGGCCAGACGCACGCCAGCGTGGATGGTGAAGTAGTCCACGCCCTGCTCAGCCTGCTCGATCAGCGTGTCGCGGAAGATTTCCCAGGTCAGGTCTTCGGCCACGCCGCCCACCTTTTCCAGCGCCTGGTAGATGGGCACCGTGCCGATCGGCACGGGCGAGTTGCGCACGATCCAGTCGCGTGTGGTGTGGATGTTCTTGCCGGTGCTCAGGTCCATCACGTTGTCAGCACCCCAGCGGATCGCCCACACGAGCTTTTCCACTTCTTCCTCGATGCTCGATGTGACAGCCGAATTGCCGATGTTGGCGTTGATCTTGACCAGGAAGTTGCGGCCAATCGCCATCGGCTCCACCTCGGGGTGGTTGATGTTGGCGGGGATGATGGCGCGGCCCCGGGCCACTTCATCGCGCACAAATTCGGGGGTGATGATGCGCGGGATGCTTGCGCCCATCGGGTTGCCCATCAGGCGCTTTTCACGGCCTGCGTCGGCCATGTACTGCTCCATCCATTCGCGCTTGCCGTTTTCGCGGATGGCGACGTACTCCATCTCGGGCGTGACGATGCCCTTCTTGGCGTAGTGCATCTGCGTGACATTGGCACCCGCCTTGGCTCGCAGGGGCTTGCGCTGCAAGGCGGCGGCCTCGGCGCGCAGCTGGGCGAGGCGGGTGGCATCTTCGCTCTTTTGGCCGTCGTCCAGCGCTACGGGGGCGCGGCCTTCGTAGTGCTCCACATCGCCACGGCCGGTGATCCAGCCACCGCGCACGCTGGCCAAGCCCTGGCGCACGTCGATCACGGCGTTGGGATCGGTGTAGGGGCCGGAGGTGTCGTACACGCTGACCAGCTCGCCGTTGGTGAGCGCGATGTCGCGCACGGGCACGCGCAGGTCGGTGTGCAGATGGCCGGGGATATAGGCCTTGCGGGATGCGGGGAAGGGTTCGCGGGTGCGTGCGAGCAGCTCGGCGAACTTTTCAGGGGCAGCCAGTGTGGCGTGGGGGTCGGGGGCGTTCATGGGCAGGTCTCCTGGTTCCGGTGGCGGTGGGTCTGCTCCGGAATGGACCTGTGCGCCCCTCGGGTGGCTGCGCATGGCAGCACCTGAGGCAAGGCGTGCCCACAGGGAGTGCGGGCACGGGGACAAGGAGGTCGGCTCTTCTTCCGCCGGTATGAACCGGATCAAGTTCGTCGGGTTCGCAAGCTGGCCTGAATTCCTTCAGGCCTCTCGCATCTCAGCGCATCAGCACACCCCGGAGCAGGCGCGAGTATAGGGCAGAGGAAAAACGGGGCAGCAGAGCCCCCCAATCAACAGATACATCAGGCCAGGCGGCCGATGAGGATCACCGCGAAGAAAAAGACGGCGGCAATCACTGTCCACTTGAGGATGACGAGCCCCAGGCGCTTGTAGCGCGGCTGCCCGGTGCCGGCATAAAACGCAAATGACACGGCGGCCGCCAAAAGCAGCAGCATGGCCAGCCAGCGAAAGATCAACATGGCCAGCGGGCCCTACCAAGCACGCGCAGGCTGCGCAAAGCCGGTGGGTGCCTGGCGCTCGTCCTCGAAGGTGACCACCTCCCAGGCATCGCGCTGGGCCAGCAGTTCGCGCAGCAGCAGGTTGTTCATCGCATGGCCCGAACGGAAGGCGCTGTAGGCGGCCAGCAGCGGCTTGCCGATGAGGTACAAGTCGCCCATGGCATCCAGGATCTTGTGCTTCACGAACTCGTCGTCGTAGCGCAGGCCGTCACTGTTGAGCACCTTGTAGTCGTCCATCACGATGGCGTTGTCCAGCCCGCCTCCCAGCGCCAGGCCGTTGGAGCGCATCATCTCCACATCGCGGGTGAAGCCAAACGTGCGCGCACGGGCAATGTCGCGGCTGTAGTTGCCTTGCCCCAGGTCAAACTCCACGCGCTGGCCGGTGGAGTCCACGGCCGGATGGTCAAAGTCGATTTCAAAACTGAGCTTGTAGCCGTGGTACGGCGTGAGGCGCGCCCACTTAGCATTGGCACCCTCGCCCTCGCGCACCTCCACGGGGCGGGTGACACGGATGAAGCGCTTGGGCGCGTTCTGCAGCTCCACCCCGGCGCTTTGCAGCAGGAACACGAACGAGGCTGAAGACCCGTCGAGGATGGGGACCTCCTCGGCCGTAATGTCCACGTAGAGGTTGTCAATGCCCAGCCCCGCACAGGCCGACATCAGATGCTCCACGGTGTGCACCTTGGCATTGCCCACCGCGATGGTGGACGCCAACCGCGTGTCCGTCACCGCCTCGGCACGGATGGGAATGTCTACCGGCTGCGGCAGGTCCACCCGCCGGAACACGATGCCCGTGTCCGGCTGCGCGGGCCGCAGGGTCAACTCGACCCGCTGGCCGCTGTGCAGACCCACGCCTACGGCGCGGGTCAGGGTCTTGAGGGTGCGTTGCTGGAGCATCCGTGCATTTTAGTTTCTGCGGCACCGCCCCGCACGCGCCGAGGTCTTGTCGGCTACGTAGAGCTACCGCCGCGTTTTCACCTACTGTGCAGGCCCCATGCTTGGTCGCAAAATTTGGTACAGAGGGCCTTGGAAACCACAACATGAACACATTAAACCCGCCCCACAGGAGACTCCCATGAGCAAGCTCAGTTTCAAGATGAAGGTCATGCTCATGATCGGCACCGCGCTCACGGCGCTGCTGATCATGGCCATCCTGTCCCTCCTCCAGGAGCGACGGCTGATCACCGAGTCCCGCAAGGACATGCTGACCACCGCCGTCCAGTCCGCCCACAGCATCGTGGTCGGCTACCAAGCCAAGGCCGCCAGCGGCGCCATGTCGGTGGAAGATGCGCAGAAAGCCGCCAAGGACGCCCTGCGCATTGCCCGTTACGGCGGCCCCGAGGGCAAGACCGAATATTTCTACATCTGGACCACGGAGGGCGTGGGCGTGATGCACCCCTTCAAGACCGAATGGGACGGGCAGGACATGCTCGGCAAGGTCAAGGACGGTTCGGGCGTGGACATCATCGGCCTGCTGGTCAACGGCATGCGCAACAGCAAGGATGGCAAGGCCTTTGTGCCCACCATGTTTGCGCGTCCCGGCCAGCAGACGCCCGTGCCCAAGCTGCAGTACATCGTCAAGGTGGATGGCTGGAACTGGATGGTCGGCTCCGGGCTGTATACGGACGACGTAGATGTCATGCTGCGCCAGGCCCTGTGGTCGAGCCTGGCGCTGGTGCTGGCGGTGTTTGTGGCGGTGGGGGTGATCGGCCTGCTGGTGTCGCGCTCGGTATTGCGCCAGATTGGCGGCGAGCCCACCCATGCCATTGCCATCATGTCCGAGGTGGCCGAAGGCAACCTGGACGCGCAGATTCCGGCCGCCCCTCCGGGCTCCATGCTGGACGGCCTCGCACACATGGTGACCTCGCTGCGCAAGCTGGTGACCGAAGTGCGCTCGGCCACCGACAGCATCGCCACCGCGTCCAGCGAAATTGCGCAAGGCAACAACGACCTGGCCCACCGCACCGAAGACACGGCCAGCAACCTGCAGACCACAGCCAGCAGCATGGAGGAGCTGACCAGCACGGTGAAGCAGACGTCCGACTCCGCGCAGACCGCCAACCAGATGGCCACGTCCGCCGCCGAAGTGGCCGCACGCGGGGGCGAGGTGGTGTCGCAAGTGGTGTCCACCATGCAGGACATCAACGCCAGCAGCAAGAAGATCAGCGACATCATCGGCGTCATCGACGGGATCGCGTTCCAGACCAACATCCTGGCGCTCAACGCCGCCGTGGAGGCCGCCCGCGCAGGGGAACAGGGCCGGGGCTTTGCAGTCGTGGCGGGCGAGGTGCGCAGCCTGGCGCAGCGCAGCGCCGAGGCTGCCAAGGAGATCAAGTCGCTGATCGGCGCGTCGGTCGAAAAGGTCGAGTCCGGCACCGCCCTGGTGGGCAATGCGGGCGCCACCATGACGGAGATCGTGGCCAGCGTGCAGCGCGTGACCGACATCATTGGCGAGATCCGTGCGGCCACATCGGAGCAGAGCCAAGGCATCGCGCAGGTCAACACGGCCATGAACCAGCTGGACCAGATGACCCAGCAAAACTCGGCGCTGGTGGAAGAATCCACGGCCGCCGCCGACAGCCTGCGCGAGCAAGCCATGAAGCTCACCCAGGTGGTGGCGCTGTTCCGCGTGAACGGCAGCACCTCCGCGCCCGCCCCAGCCAGCCGCCCCGCAGCCGCGCCCCACCCCACCGTGGCCCCCGCCGTGCGTGCGGCAGCGCCCCGCCCGGCCCTGGCCAAGGCGCCGGCAGCCCCTCGCCCTGCGGCGCCTTCACCCGCCCCAGCGGCGGCATTGCCCCCCAAGGCCAGCAGCCCCAAGCCTGCGGCAGACAACAACGATGATTGGGAGTCTTTCTGATCGCTGAGAGGCCTTGGGCCACCCAGGCCTGAACGCGCGCTGAAGCACGCTACATCAGTAAAAAAGCCCTGCCAGCTTGCGCTGGCAGGGCTTTTTGTTTTACCCCCCATCAAGGGGCGGCGGAGTGCGATCAGCGGGGCTGTCAGTCCGCCTGCTTGCGCAGGAAGGCGGGGATCTCCAGGTCATCCATGCCGCCGGACGACAGGGCATCCACGCGGGCTGCCGCCTGCGTGCGGTTGGTGCGCCACACGCTGGGCACCGACATGCTGCCGTAGTCGGCCTGGGCACTGCCCGCATGGCCGCCAGGCACGCCCACAGCGGCACCCAGCGTGCCCACACCGGCGACGGGCATCTGGTAGGCCATGTTGTCCGTGCCCGTGCGCAGACCACCTTGCACCACCGAGATGGGCTGGCGGCGTGCATTGGCACGCGACAGGCCCGTGGCCACCACCGTCACGCGGATCTCATCGCCCAGGCTTTCGTCGTAGGCGGCGCCGAAGATCACGTGCGCGTCGGTCGATGCGTAGGCGTTGATGGTGTTCATGGCCTGGCGCGACTCGGACAGCTTGAGGCTGCCCTTGCTGGCCGTGACCAGCACCAGCACACCCTTGGCGCCCGACAGGTCGATGCCTTCGAGCAGCGGGCAGGCAATGGCCTGCTCGGCAGCGATGCGTGCACGGTCTGGGCCGCTCGCCGTGGCCGTGCCCATCATGGCCTTGCCGGGCTCGCCCATCACGGTGCGCACGTCTTCAAAGTCCACGTTCACCTGGCCGTATTCGTTGATGATTTCAGCGATGCCGCCCACGGCGTTCTTGAGCACGTCATTGGCGTGGGCAAAGGCCTCGTCCTGGGTGATGTCGTCGCCCAGCACGTCCAGCAGCTTTTCGTTGAGCACCACGATCAGCGAGTCCACGTTGGCTTCCAGTTCGGCCAGGCCATCGTCTGCATTCTTCATGCGGCGACCACCTTCCCAATCGAAAGGCTTGGTGACCACGCCCACGGTGAGGATGCCCATCTCCTTTGCCACGCGCGCGATCACGGGCGCCGCGCCCGTGCCCGTGCCGCCGCCCATGCCCGCCGTGATGAACAGCATGTGGGCGCCGGAAATGGCTTCACGAATATCGGCCACCGCTGCCTCGGCCGCGTCGCGGGCCTTCTCGGGCTTGCCCCCTGCGCCCAGCCCGCTGTTGCCCAGCTGGATAACGCGGTGGGCCGAGCTGCGTGTAAGCGCCTGCGCGTCGGTGTTGGCGCTGACAAACTCCACGCCCTGCACGCTGCGAGCAATCATGTGCTCGACGGCATTGCTGCCGCCGCCGCCCACACCGATCACCTTGATCTGGGTGCCCTGGTTGAATTCTTCGGCTTCGATCATTTCGATGGTCATCTTGGAGCTCCTGGTTCTAAATTCGTATGCAATTGCCAATTGAGAGATGGGATCATTTTTCTTGTAGTGCGTGGCGGTCCTGTACATCGCCATCGCTCGCGCGGTATCTGGTGAGGGCTCCCACGCGCTAGCCACAGGGGATATTTCATGGTCAGAAATTCCCCACGATGAAATCTTTGAAGCGACCGAATGCGGTCTTCATGGACCCACTCTTCTGAGCCACCTTGAAGCCGCGCAGGCGCGCCAGCCGGGCTTCTTCAAGCAGCCCCATCACCGTGGCTGCACGGGGCTGGGCCACCATGTCCGCCAGCGCACTGGAATACTTGGGGATGCCGCGCCGCACGGGCTTGAGGAAGATGTCTTCGCCCAGTTCGATCATGCCGGGCATCACCGAGCTGCCGCCCGTGAGCACGATGCCCGAGGACAGCACTTCTTCGTAACCCGACTCGCGCACCACCTGCTGCACGAGCGAGAAGATTTCTTCGACGCGCGGCTCGATCACACCGGCCAGCGCCTGTTTGCTCAGCATGCGCGGGCTGCGGTCGCCCAGGCCGGGCACTTCCACCTGCGCCTCGGGGTCCGCCAGCAGCTGCTTGGCGTAGCCGCTTTCGACCTTGATGTCTTCGGCGTCCTTCGTAGGGGTGCGCAGCGCCATCGCGATGTCGCTGGTGATGAGGTCGCCCGCAATCGGGATCACCGCCGTGTGACGGATCGCACCACCCGTGAAGATGGCCACATCCGTCGTACCTGCGCCGATGTCCACCACCACCACGCCCAGCTCGCGCTCATCGTCAGTCAGCACGGCCTGGCTGCTGGCCAGCGGGTTCAGCATGAGCTGCTCGACCTCCAGGCCGCAGCGGCGCACGCACTTGATGATGTTTTCGGCCGCACTCTGTGCACCGGTCACGATGTGAATCTTGGCCTCCAGGCGGATGCCGCTCATGCCGATGGGCTCCTTCACATCCTGCCCGTCGATCACAAACTCTTGCGGCTCCACCAGCAACAGGCGCTGGTCACTGCTGATGTTGATGGCCTTGGCCGTCTCCACCACGCGAGCCACGTCGGCCGAAGTGACCTCCTTGTCCTTCACGGCCACCATGCCGCTGGAGTTGAGGCCGCGGATGTGGCTGCCGGTGATGCCGGTGTAGACGCGCTGGATCTTGCAGTCGGCCATCAGCTCGGCTTCTTTCAAGGCCTGCTGGATGCTCTGCACCGTGGCATCGATGTTGACCACCACGCCCCGCTTGAGACCATTGCTCGGGGCCACGCCCAAGCCTGCGAGCTTCAGCTCGCCATTGGGCAGAACCTCGGCCACCACGGCCATGACCTTGGCGGTGCCAATGTCCAGCCCCACGACGACGTCTTTGTATTCTCTTGCCATATCAGTCTCTGCCCTTCTCGGTTCTGTCCCGCTGTCCCACCAAGCCCTCACACCGCCCTCTCGGGGCCTGCAGCATGCTGCGTCCAGTCCTGTTGTTCCTCATGCCATCACCTCTTGCGCACAGCCGTCGCGCCGGTTGCATCTGCACTCACTGTGGTCACGCCCCGCAGGCGCAGCGCGTAGCCCCCGGCGTGGCGCAGGTCTGCCGACTCCAGCGCATCCACGCGGCGGCCGTACTGCGCGGCCACCTGGGTGAGGGTGCGCACAAACCGCTGCGTGCGCTGCACCACTTCCTGCGGCGTTCCGCCGCCCAGCTCCACCACAGCCTCGCTGTCGAGGGTGGCGCGCCAGCCGCCCCGCCCTGTCAGCTCCAGTTCTTCCACGTCCAGCCCCAGGGGTTGGAACACCGGCTCCAGCAGCCCGTACATCTGCAGCACCTCGGCCGAGCTGCCTGTAGGCCCCTGCAGGCGCGGCAGGCCTTCCTGCTCCACATCGCCCACATTCGCCTCGAAGACCTCGCCCTGGCTGTTGACCAGCGCAGAGCCAGTGTCCGGGCCCCAATACGCCACGGCGTCGTGCTCCTGCAACTCCACGCGCAGGCTGCCGGGGTAGACCCTACGCACTTGCGCGCGGCGAACCCAGGGCACCTGCTCGAAGGCCTCGCGCGCCGCGCGCAGGTCCACCGTGAAGAAGTTGCCCACCAGGTGCGGCGCCACGTTGGCCCGCAGCGTCACCGCGTTGTTGTGCACCAGTTCGCCCTGCACCACGATGCGTGCGATGGCAAAGCCGGGGTAGCGCAGCACCCACCACGCGCCCGCCGCCAGCACGGCCATGGCGCAGCCCACGAACAGGACCGATGCGGTCAGGTTCATGAGCTTGACGTCCAGGGGTGCGGGCAGGGTCTGATTCATCAGGCAGCCTTTGGCTTTGCGGGCGTGTCCAGTGCTGCATCGGCGAGGATGCGCAGGCACAGCTCTTCGTAGCTGATGCCCGAGGCACGGGCCGACATGGGCACGAGCGAATGACCCGTCATGCCAGGGGATGTGTTCATCTCCAGCAGGAAGGGCTTGCGGTCGCTCGCGCGGATCATCAGGTCGGCACGGCCCCAGCCCCGGCAGCCCAGGGTGCGGTAGGCCTCCAGCACGATGCGCTGGATTTCGCGCTCCTCGGCCTCGGGCAGGCCGCTCGGGCACTGGTACTTCACGTCGTCGGTGAAGTACTTGTTCTGGTAGTCATAGGCGCCATCGGGCGCCACGATGCGGATCACCGGCAACGCACGGGCATTGGCGCCCTGGCCCAGCACGGGGCAGGTCACCTCTTCGCCCTCGATGAATTCTTCGCACAGCACGTCCGGGTCGTACTGGGCCGACAGCTGCACGGCCTCCTGCATGTCGGAATAGCCGCGCACCTTGGTCACGCCGATGGACGAACCTTCGCGCGGCGGCTTCACGATCAGCGGCAGACCCAGCTCGTCGGGCACGGTGCGCACCACTTCACGCTGTTGACGGTCAGGGGCCAACCATACGTACCGCGGCGTGGGCAGGCCCTCGGCCAGCCACACCCGCTTGGTCATGACCTTGTCCATGGCGATGGCCGAGGCCATCACCCCGGGGCCGGTGTACGGAATGCGCAGCAGCTCCAGCGCACCCTGCACCGTGCCGTCTTCGCCATGACGGCCGTGCAGTGCGATGAAGCAGCGCGCATATCCGTCGCGCTTCAAATCGCCCAGCGCATTCTGCGCAGGGTCAAACGCATGGGCATCGACGCCCCGCGAGCGCAGCGCCTGCAGCACTCCGCTGCCCGACATCAGCGACACCTCGCGCTCGGCCGAGTCCCCGCCCATCAGGACGGCGACCTTGCCCAGCGATTTCACGTCGATATTCGATTCAGGAAGGGTCATGGTGCTCTCCCTTCATGCGCTTTTAGCTCATTATTTTGTAGCATCTCAACCACCTTGCCAGGCACGGCGCCAATGGAGCCGGCTCCCATGCACATCACCACGTCACCCGCACGTGCGTTGTCGGCGATGGCCTGGGGCAGATCGGCCACGTTGTCCACAAACACCGGTTCCACCCGCCCTGCCACCCGCAGGGCACGGGCCAGCGAGCGTCCATCGGCAGCCACGACCGGCGCCTCGCCTGCGGCGTACACCTCGGTGAGCAGTACCGCGTCGGCATTGCCGATGACTTTGACGAAATCCTCGAAGCAATCGCGCGTGCGGCTGTAGCGGTGTGGCTGGAAGGCCAGCACCAGGCGGCGCCCGGGAAACGCGCCACGTGCGGCCGCCAGCGTGGCGGCCATTTCCACGGGATGGTGGCCGTAGTCGTCGATGACCGTGAAGGTGCCGCCGTCCTTCGCGGGCAGGTCACCATAGCGCTGGAAGCGCCGGCCCACACCCTTGAAGCCCGCCAGCGCGCGTTGCACGGCCTCATCGGGGATGTTCAGCTCCACCGCCACGGCAATGGCCGACAGCGCGTTGAGCACGTTGTGCTCCCCCGCGAGGTTGAGCACGACTTCCATGTCGGGCAGCGTGACGCCGTTGCGCCGCTGCACCGTGAAGCGCATCTGGCCCGCCTCGGCGCGCACGTTGATGGCACGCACCTGGGCGTCTTCCGAGAAGCCGTAGCTGGTGATAGGGCAGGTCACGCTTTGCAGAATGTCGCGCACGGCGGGGCTGTCCACGCACAGGATGGCCGTGCCATAGAACGGCATGCGGTGCAAAAAGTCCACAAACGCGCCCTTGAGCCGGCCGAAGTCGTGGCCGTAGGTCTCCATGTGGTCGGCATCGATGTTGGTCACCACCGCCATCACGGGCAGCAGGTTCAGGAACGACGCATCGGACTCATCGGCCTCGACCACGATGTAGTCACCGCTGCCCAGCTTGGCATTGGCACCCGCGCTGTTGAGCTTGCCGCCGATCACAAAGGTCGGGTCCAGTCCCGCCTCGGCCAGCACGCTGGTCACAAGGCTGGTGGTGGTGGTCTTGCCGTGCGTGCCCGCAATGGCAATGCCCTGCTTGAGGCGCATCAGCTCGGCCAGCATCAGCGCGCGCGGCACCACGGGGATCTTCTTCTCACGTGCTGCCAGCACTTCAGGGTTGTCCGAAGTGACCGCCGTGGACGTGACCACGGCGTCGGCACCATCGATGTGCGCTGCCGCATGGCCAAGGCAGGTCTTGATGCCCAGGTCGGCCAGGCGGCGCAGCGTAGCGCTGTCGGCCAGGTCCGAGCCCGAGATGCGGTAGCCCAGGTTGAACAGCACTTCGGCAATACCGCTCATGCCGGCGCCGCCCAGGCCTACGAAGTGGATGTGGCGAATCGCGTGTTTCATGCCAACTCCTCGCAGGCAGTCACCACCTCGCGGGTGGCGTTGATTTTTTGCATGTTTTTGGCCTTGAGCGCTACATCCACAAGCGTGGACCGCTCCAATTTCAATAGCATTTCAGACAACCCTTGGGGCGTCAGGTCGCGCTGCTGCACCAGCCAGCCGCCGCCCGCATTCACCAGGAACTGCGCGTTGGTGGTCTGGTGGTCGTCCACGGCCGACGGGAAGGGTACGAAGATGGACGCAGCGCCCACGGCCGCGATCTCGGTGACGGTGCTCGCACCCGCGCGGCAGACGATGATGTCGGCCGCTGCGAACGCGCTGGCGGTGTCGTCGATGAAAGGCGTCAGCTCTGCCTCGACACCCGCGGCGGCATAGTTGGCGCGCAGCGCATCGATCTGCGCCGCACCGCTTTGGTGGACCACGGTGGGACGCTGGTTGGCAGGCATCAGCGCGATGGCCTGGGGCACGATCTCGTTGAGCGCACGTGCGCCGAGGCTGCCACCCACCACCAGCAGGCGCAGCGGGCCGCTGCGGCCCGCAAACCGTTCGGCCGGGCCGGGCTGCTGCGTGAAGGCGGTTCGCAGCGGGTTGCCCACCCACTGGCCCTTTTTAAACACGTTAGGAAAAGCGGTGAACACCCGGTCGGCCACACCGGCCAGCACCTTGTTCGCCATGCCCGCCACCGAGTTCTGCTCGTGGAGCACCAGGGGCTTGCCCGCGAGCACGCCCATCATCCCGCCCGGAAAGGTGATGTAACCGCCCAGGCCCACCACCACATCGGGCTTCACACGGCGCACGACCTGCAGCGCCTGCCAGAACGCGCGCAACAGGCGCAGCGGCAGCAGGGCCAGCGTGACGAGCCCCTTGCCGCGCACGCCGGAGAAATCGATGAGTTCCAGCGCAAAGCCGTGCTGCGGCACGATGCGCGACTCCATGCTGCCGGGCGCGCCCAGCCAGTGCACCCGCCAGCCACGCGTGCGCAACTGTTCGGCCACGGCCAGGCCGGGGAAAATGTGGCCGCCCGTACCGCCGGCCATGATCAAAGCGGTTTTCTGAACGCTCATACGCGCCCCCCTCTCATGAGGAGCTTGTTCTCGTAGTCAACTCTCAACACCACCGCCAGCGCCACCAGATTCATCAGAATCGCTGACCCGCCAAAACTCATCAGCGGCAGCGTGAGCCCCTTGGTCGGCAGCGCGCCCAGGTTCACGCCCATGTTGATAAAGGCCTGGAAGCCGATCCAGATCGCCACGCCCTGCGCGACAAGGCCGGAGAACACCCGGTCCAGCGCGATGGCCTGTCGGCCGATGTGCATGATGCGGCGGGTCATCCAGAGGAACAGGATGATGAGCGCCACCACACCCACAAGGCCAAACTCCTCGCCGATCACGGCCATCAGGAAGTCGGTGTGCGCCTCGGGCAGCCAGTGCAACTTCTCCACGCTGCCGCCCAGTCCGACTCCAAAAATCTCACCGCGCCCGATGGCGATCAGCGAGTGCGACAACTGGTAGCCCTTGCCCAGCGCATGTTGTTCGCTGAAAGGGTCGAGGTAGGCAAACACGCGCTCGCGACGCCATGGGGAGCTGGCGATCATCAACGCAAAGGCACCGACCAGCACGCCAGCAATCAGGAAGAACATGCGGGCATTCACACCGCCGAGGAACAGGATGCCCATGGCAATCACGGCCACCACCATGAAGGCGCCCATATCGGGCTCGGCCAGCAGCAGCACGCCGACGATGGCCACCGCAGCGCCCATGGGCAGCACGGCGCGGAAGAAGCGCTCCTTCACCTCCATCTTGCGCACCATGTAGTCGGCGGCATAGATCAGCACCGCAAACTTGGCCACCTCGGACGGCTGGAAGCCCACCGGCCCGATGGACAGCCAACGGCGCGCGCCATTGACCACCTTACCCACGCCGGGGATCAGCACCGCCACCAGCATCAGCAGCGCCACGATGAACAACCAGGGCGCCACGCGCTCCCACAGCGCCATGGGCACCTGGAACGCCAGCAGCGCCGCCACAAAGCCCACCACCAAGTACATCATGTGGCGGGTCAGGAAATGGGTGGGCGCATAGTTGGCAAAGCGCGGGTTGTCCGGCATAGCAATCGACGCCGAATAGACCATCACCAGCCCCCAGGCCAGCAGCGCCACCACCACCCAAAGCAGCGCCTGGTCAAAACCCAGCACACTCGCGGGCGTGCTGGACGACTGGCGGTACTCGGTGCCGCCCACGCGCACGGGCAACACGTCGGCCGCCTTGCCGGGCAGGCCGCCGAACCAGCCGGTCACGCGTTGGAGCAAGGTGCTGGCGGGTGCCGTCATTGCATGCCCTCCGCCGACTGGCCCGCATCGTCGGCCATCGCCCGCACGGTCTCGCAAAAGACGTGGGCGCGGTGCTCGTAGTCCTTGAACATGTCAAAGCTGGCACAGGCAGGCGACATCAGTACCGCATCGCCCGAATGGGCGCGCTGCGCAGCCAGTGCGACGGCCTCCGGCAAGGTGCCCGCATCGAGCAGCGGCACGCCGGCGTCCTGGAGCGCAGCGCGGATCAGCGGTGCGTCGCGGCCAATCAGCACCACCGCACGTGCATAGCGCGCGACGGGGACTGCCAGGGGCGCAAAGTCCTGCCCCTTGCCTTCTCCGCCCAGAATGACCACCAGACGCCGCTCCGTGCCCAACCCCACCAGCGCTGCCGCCGTGGCGCCTACGTTGGTGCCCTTGCTGTCGTCAAAATATTCGACGCCGTGGATGATGGCCACGGGCTCCACACGGTGCGGCTCGCCCCGGTATTCACGCAGGCCATAAAGCATGGGCGCCAGCGGGCAACCCGCTGCTGTGGCCAGCGCCAGCGCCGCCAAGGCGTTGGTGGCGTTGTGGCGCCCCCGGATGCGCAGCGCATCCGCCGGCATGAGCCGCTGGATGTGCAGGTCCTCTTCAACCTCGTTGCGGCCACGCTTGCGGGTTTCGTCGGCGTCCATGGCACGCACCAGCCAGGGCATACCACTGACCACCTCAATGCCGAAGTCGCCCGGACGCCGCGGCATGTCGCCACCAAAGGTGATGTGCGCGCGCACCTGGGGCTTTTGCAGTTTGACCTTGACGGGCGGTGGCAGCATGCCCATCACCGCAGGGTCTTCGCGGTTCAGGATCATCAAGCCCGTCTGGCCAAAGATGCGTGCCTTGGCCGCAGCGTAGGCCTCGATGCTGCCGTGCCAGTCCAGGTGGTCCTGCGTGATGTTGAGCACCGTGGCGGCTGTGGGCTCGAAGCCGCCTTCACCCCCATGCACACCATCCAGCTGAAAGCTCGACAGTTCAAGCACCCACACATCGGGCAAGGTGTCGGCATCCAGGTGTTCTGCCAGGGTGTCGAGCAGCGTCGGACCGATGTTGCCGGCCACGGCCACACGTTTGCCCGAGCGTTCCACTAGCTGGCCGGTGAGCGAGGTCACGGTGGTCTTGCCGTTGGTGCCGGTGATGGCGAGCACGGCCGGGGCATAGGCATGCGATGCACGCAGCGCGGCCAAGGCCGTGGCATACAGGCTCAGTTCACCGCCAGCGCTGATGTTGTTTGCACGAGCCGCTTCCAAAACAGGAGCCACTGCCTCGGGGCTCAGCCCTGGCGAACGATAGACCGCGTGCAGGTTCTGCCCCTGCACCAGACTGGCATCGAATGCGCCCGACACAAAACGCACCTGGGGCAGCTCCTGCTGCAGCGCGGGCAGTTGTGGCGGGGCAGCGCGCGTGTCGGCCACGGTGACCTGTGCACCGCAGCGCACACACCAGCGTGCCATCGCCATGCCCGAGGCGCCCAGGCCGAGGATCAGGATGTGCTGGTCTTGCAGCAGGTTCGCAACGCCCTCGCGCGCCGGGCCTGCAGGCACATCCGGCGTGGTGGACTCGTCGGCCTCAGCGGTCTCGGCAACGTCCGCGCTGTCCGCAGCGCCCGGCTCGGGGGCGGTCACCTCGGCAAAGATCTGCGCCACAAAGTCCGCCGCTGCCTTCGCGGCGGAGACGGCGGGCACGGCCTCGGGGTTCCAGGCGGTGCTGGTGCTTTTGGCTGCGGGCGCAGCGTCTGTGGCCTCACTGCCTGTCACGGCAACATCCTGCTGCGGATTCGCCTCAGGCGCTGCGGGCTCTGCTGGCTCTGCTGGCTCTGCGGGCAAAGGGGCCTGCATGGCCGAATCGCCCTCGGGAGCGCGGTCCGCACCCACCCCGGCCCCTGCCAACGGGGGCATAGCCTCGGGTGTACCGAGGGGGTCAGGGATAAGAGGATCGTTCGGGTTCATCGCAGTTTCAGCGTGGACAGCCCAATCAGGCACAGCAGCATGGTGATGATCCAGAAGCGCACAACCACCTGGGTCTCCTTCCAGCCGCTCTTTTCAAAGTGGTGGTGCAGCGGCGCCATCTTGAGCAGGCGGCGGCCTTCGCCGTAGCGCTTCTTGGTGAACTTGAACCAGGTCACCTGCAGCATCACCGACAGCGCCTCGACCACAAAGATGCCGCCCATGATGGCGAGCACGATTTCCTGGCGCACGATGATGGCGATGGTGCCCAGGGCACCGCCCAGCGCCAGCGCACCCACGTCACCCATGAAGACCTGGGCAGGGTGCGCGTTGAACCACAAAAACGCCAAGCCTGCGCCCGCCATGGCTGCGCAGAAGATCAGCAGCTCGCCCGACCCCGGAATGTGCGGGAAAAACAGGTACTTGGAGTACACCGAGCTACCGGTGACATAGGCAAACACGCCCAGTGCCGAGCCCACCATCACCACGGGCATGATGGCCAGGCCGTCCAGACCATCGGTCAGGTTCACCGCATTGCTCGAACCCACGATGACCAGGTAGGTGAGGATCACGAAACCCAGCACGCCCAGCGGGTAGCTCACCTCTTTGAAAAAGGGTAACTGCAGGCCCGCCTTGGGCGGCAGGTCCAAGGAGAAGCCCGACTGCACCCAGCCCACAAACAGCTCCCACACCTTGGCGTTGGAGCTTTCGGAAATGCTGAACACCAGGTACAGCGCGGCCATGAGGCCGATCACCGACTGCCAGAAATACTTCTCGCGCGAGCGCATGCCCTCGGGGTCTTTGTTGACCACCTTGCGCCAGTCGTCCACCCAGCCGATGGCGCCAAAGCCGAGCGTGACGATGAGTACGATCCAGACAAAGCGGTTGGACAGGTCAAACCACAGCAGGGTGGAAATGGCAATCGACAACAGGATCAGCACACCACCCATGGTGGGCGTTCCGCTCTTGGACAGGTGCGACTGCATTGCATAGCCACGGATGGGCTGGCCGATCTTGAGCGAGGTGAGGATGCGGATCACCTTGGGGCCAGCCACCAGCCCGATGAGCAGCGCCGTCATGGCGGCCATCACCGCACGGAACGTGAGGTACTGAAACACTCGGAAAAAGCCGAACTCGGGCGACAAGCCCTGCAGCCATTGCGACAGCATCAGCAGCATGTGGCACCTCCGGCGCAGGCTGGCACCGTGCGGGCAATTTCAATGCGTTGCGCCATGGTGTCCCTCCCGTGGGTTGATCGGCTTTTGTTGTTGTTCTGCGGGCAGTGCGGCGGCGCTGATCGCCTCGACCACCTGTTCCATCTTCATGAATCGCGATCCCTTGACCAGAACGCTGCCCACCGTGGGCAGGGCGTTGCGCACGGCGTCCTGCAGGGCGGCCATCTCGTTGAAATGCCGGGCCCCATCGCCATAGGCCGAAGCAGCATGCACCGACTGCGCACCCAGCACAAACATCGTGGGGATGCCCGCCTCACGGGCCAGTGCGCCCGCCTCGGCATGGAACTGCGGGCCCTGGTCGCCCACCTCGCCCATGTCGCCCATCACCAGCAGTTGCGGGCCTGGCAGTTCAGCCAGCACCTGGATGGCCGCGTGCATGGAATCGGGGTTGGCGTTGTAGGTGTCGTCCACCACCGTGATGTCGCGGCCTGCGACGGACACGCTGAACGCACGCGAACGGCCCTTGACCGGCGTGAAGTCGCGCAGCCCCTGGGCAATGGCCGCAACCGGTGCACCCGCTGCCAGCGTGCACGCCGTGGCCGCCAGCGCGTTGGACACGTTGTGGCGGCCTGCGATGTGCAGACGGGTGGTGATCTCGCCGCGTGGCGTGGCCAGGGTGACCGCCCAGGCGCCACGCTCCCAGGTGGCCTGCGCACAGCGGACGTCCCCGCCATCGCCAAAGGTCACCGTGCGGCGGCCGGGCTGCTGCATGGCAAGCGATTGCCAGAGGCTGGTGTAGGCATCCCCTGCCGGGAATACGGCCACACCATCGGCGGGCAGGCTAGCAAACACCGAACCGTTCTCGCGGGCCACAGCCTCCACGGTGTGCATGAATTCCAGATGCTCGCGCTGCGCGTTGTTGACCAAGGCCACCGTGGGCTGGGCCATGGCCGCCAGTGTGGCGATCTCGCCAGGGTGGTTCATGCCCATCTCGATCACGGCGGCGCGGTGGCTGGCGCGCAGGCGCATCAGCATCAGCGGCACACCGATGTCGTTGTTGAAATTGCCCTGCGTGGCAAATGCGGCGTCGCCCTGCCAGGCACGCAGGATGGACGCAATCATCTGCGTTACCGTGGTCTTGCCGTTGCTGCCCGTCACGCCGATCAGCGGCAGGTGGAACTGCGCGCGCCAGCCGGTGGCCAGTGCGCCCAGCGCAGCCAGGCTGTTGGGCACTTCGATGCCGGACAAGCCCGCGGCTTCCAGGCCACCGTGCGCAATAGCGGCTGCAGCGCCGCCTGCACGGGCATCGGCCAAAAAGGCGTTGGCATCAAAACGCTCGCCCTTGAGGGCCACAAACAAATCGCCCGGCTGCAGCGTGCGCGTGTCGGTGTGCACACGCGCCAGCGGGGTGGCGCCATCGCCCACCAGACGGGCGGTGGGGATACTTGGCTGCAGCAGCGCCCAGGCTTGCCGCAGGGTCATGACGGGTTCAAAACTGTTCATGCCCATGTGTGGGCTCCTCGGGCCTGCAGCGCAGCCTGCGCGTGGGCCATGTCGGAAAACGGCACGCGCACGCCTGCCGTCTCCTGGGTGTCTTCGTGGCCCTTGCCGGCAATCAGCACCACATCGGCGGGCGCAGCCTCAGCAATGGCTTGGGCGATGGCGACGGCACGGTCGGGCTCGGCGCGCACCGTGCCACCGGCAATCGTGCCCTGCAGGATCTGGTGCAGGATGGCGGCCGGGTCTTCGCTGCGGGGGTTGTCGCTGGTCACCACCACCTGGTCGGCCTGCTGCTGGGCCACCGCCCCCATCAGCGGGCGCTTGCCCGCGTCGCGATCGCCGCCGCAGCCGAACACGCACCACAGCCGCCCGCCACGCTCGGCCGCCAGGGGGCGCAGGGCTTGCAGGGCCTTGTCCAAAGCGTCGGGGGTGTGGGCGTAGTCCACCGCCACCAGGGGTTGGCCCGCTGCCACCAGCCGCTGCATGCGGCCCGGCACGGGTTGCAGGCTGGCGCAGGCGTGCACGGCGCGGCCCAGCGGCACACCCAGGCTGCGCAGCGTGGCCAGCACGCCCAGCAGGTTGAGTACGTTGTACTGGCCGATCACACGGGTTTGCAGCAGATGACGGTCAGTACCCTCCACCACCGTGAAGCGCAGGCCCTGGTCACCCAGGGTGATGTCTTGTGCCGTCAGGCGTGCAGGCGCCTGGGCCGAGACGCTCCACAGATCCAGCGCACTGCCTTTCAGCTCGCCATGCAGTTGGGCGCCTGCGGGGTCGTCCACATTGATGACGGCGGTCTGCAGGCCGGGCCAATCAAACAGGGCGCGCTTGGCCAACCAGTAATCGGCCATGCTGCCGTGGTAGTCCAGGTGGTCCTGCGTGAAGTTGGTGAAGATGGCGGTGTGGATCTGCGTGCCGTCGAGCCGGGCTTCGGCCAGTCCAATCGACGAGGCCTCGATGGCGCAGGCAACAAGGCCCAGCGCCACAAACTGGGCAAACGCGCGATGCAACCGCACCGGGTCGGGCGTGGTCATGCCGGTGGAGGCCAGCGCGGGAGGCACTCCCATTCCCAAAGTGCCCACCAGCGCACATTGATCTCGCCCCGAGCGCTCCTCGTTCGATAGCACATTCAGCGCACCCGCCAGCCACCAGGCCGTGCTGGTCTTGCCGTTGGTTCCGGTCACGGCCAGCACCTTCAGCTGCTGCGTGGGTTGTGCAAACCATTCAGCGGCGATGGGCCCTGTGGCGGCCTTGAGGCCTGGCAGCGCGGCCATGTGGTCGCCCTCGAAAGCGAAAGCCTCGACCCCCGCCTGTTCGACCAGACAGGCCGTGGCGCCGCGCACCATGGCATCGGCCACATGCGCGCGGCCATCGGTGGCGGCACCAGGCCAGGCAATGAAGCCGTCGCCGGGCGTGATCTGGCGGCTGTCGGTGTGCAGGGTGCCGGTGACGCGCGTGCGCAGCCATTGCACCGCGTCGCCAGCGGTCTGCAGGGTATGGAGCGGGGCTTGCATCACAGCGACTCCTCCACCGCATTGGCCACGATCTGCGGCTTGACCGCCATGTCGGGCTGCACGCCCATCATGCGCAGGGTTTGCTGCACCACCTCGCTGAACACGGGCGCGGCCACAGCGCCGCCGTAGAACACGCCGTTGCTGGGCTCGTCGATCATCACGGCCACGATGATGCGGGGCTTGTCGATGGGCGCCATGCCGGTGAACCACGCGCGGTACTTGCCCGAGGCGTAGTTCTTGCCCACCTGCTTGCGCGCGGTGCCTGACTTGCCGCCCACCGAGTAACCCACGGTCTGCGCCTTCTGGCCCGTGCCGCCGGGGCCTGCGGCCATCTGCAGCATCTTGCGCACCTGGTCGGCCGTGCGCTCAGAAAACACGGGCACGCCCACGGCGGGTTCGCTGGTCTTGAGCATGGTGGCGGGAATGACCCGGCCACCATTGGCAAACACGGTGTACGAGCGTGCCATCTGGAACAGGCTGGCCGACAGGCCGTAGCCGTAGGACATGGTGGCCTGCTCTACCGGGCGCCAGCTCTTGTAAGGGCGCAGGCGGCCCGTCACCACACCCGGGAAGTGCAGTTGCGGCTTCTGGCCAAAACCGGCCGCCGAGAAGGTCTCCCACATCTCGCGCGCGGGCATCTGCATGGCCAGCTTGGTGGTGCCCACGTTGCTGGACTTCTGGATCACGCCTTCCACCGTGAGCACGCCATAGTTGTGCGTGTCCGAGATCGTGGAGCCGGTGATGGTGATGCGCCCGGGGTTGGTATCCACGATGGTCTCGGGGCGCACGCGGCCCGTCTCCAGCGCGAGGCCAATGGTGAACGGCTTCATGGTGGAGCCGGGCTCGAACACGTCGGTGAGCGCGCGGTTGCGCAACTGCTCGCCGGTGAGGTTCTGGCGCTTGTCGGGCACGTAGCTGGGGTAGTTGGCCAGCGCCAGCAGCTCGCCGGTGTGGGCATCGAGCACCACCACGCTGCCCGCCTTGGCCTTGTGCGCGGCCACCTGGTCGCGCAGCTTCTGGTACGCAAAGAACTGCACCTTGCTGTCGATGGACAGCTGCATGTCCTTGCCGTCGACCGGGGGCACGGTTTCGCCCACGCTTTCCACCACGCGACCCAGGCGGTCCTTGATCACGCGGCGCGAACCGGGCTTGCCCGCCAGCTCCTTGTCGAACGCCAGCTCCATGCCCTCCTGGCCGTGGTCTTCCACGTTGGTGAAGCCCACCACGTGCGCGGCGGCTTCGCCCTCGGGGTATTGGCGCTTGTATTCCTTGCGCTGGTAGATGCCCTTGATGTCCAGGGCTGCAATCTGCTGGCCCACATCCCAGTCGAGCTGGCGCTTGATCCAGACAAAGGTCTTGTCCTCGTCCGCCAGCTTCTTCAGCAGATCGGCCTGCGGCATGTCCAGCAGCTTGGCCAGCTGCTTGAGCTTGGCGCGGACCTCGGGCTTGTCCTGGTCCACGTCTTCGGGAATGGCCCAGATGCTCGCAGCCGGCACGCTGGATGCGAGGATCAGACCGTTGCGGTCCACGATCTTGCCGCGGTTGGCAGGCAGCTCCAGCGTGCGCGCAAACCGCACCTCACCCTGGCGCTGGAAGAACGCGTTGCCAAACACCTGCACATAAGCCGCCCGGCCGGCCAGCCCCAGAAAACCCAGCGCAATCACCGCCACGATGAACTTGCTGCGCCAGACCGGTGTCTTGCTGGCCAGCAAGGGGCTGGACGTGTAGAGCACGCTGCGACTCATGGCTGCGCCCCCGCAGGTTGCGAAGCGGCGGCTGCCGCTGCTGCATTGGCAGTTGCGACACCCTGTGGGTCAGACACGTACTGCGTGATGGCCGGTGTGGCCGTGCGCATGTTCAGCTGCGCGCGCGCGATCCTTTCCACCCGCAGCGGCGTGGCCTGGGCGCGCTTTTCCACCTGCAGGCGCTGGTACTCCGTCTCCAGACGGCGCGCCTCGGCCACCGCGCGGTCCAGCTCGGTGAACAGGCGGCGCGATTCGTACTGGGTGTGCACCAGGTAGATCGCGCTGGCCAGCACCGCCAGCAAAAGGACCACGTTCAGCCGCGTCATGTCAGACGACTGCCGTGCGCTCGGCCACGCGCATGATGGCGCTGCGCGAGCGGGGATTGGACTCGACCTCGGCCGCACTGGGCTTGATGCGGTCGAGCGCGATGAGCTTCATGGCCTGCGGCGCGGCAAACGGTGCACGGCGGTCGTAGACCTCCTTGGAATGCTTGGCGATGAATTGTTTGACGATACGGTCTTCGAGCGAATGGAAGCTGATGACCACCAGCCGCCCGCCGGGCTGCAGCACCGAGAGGCTGGCCTCTAGCGCCTGTTGCAGCTCTTCAAGCTCGGCGTTGATGAAAATCCGAAGAGCTTGAAATGTGCGCGTTGCAGGGTTCTGGCCCGGCTCGCGGGTTTTGACCGCGCCAGCCACGAGGTCGGCCAGTTCTGCGGTGGTTGCAAGAGGACCCCGTTCTTCGCGCCGAGCAACAATCGCCTTTGCAATGGGGCCAGCAAACCGTTCTTCACCGTAGTCACGTATCACCTCCGCAATCTGACCGACTTCGGCCGTGGCCAACCAATCGGCCACGCTTTCGCCGCGCGTGGTGTCCATGCGCATGTCCAGCGGACCGTCAAAACGGAAACTGAAGCCCCGCTCGGGGCTGTCGATCTGAGGCGAGCTCACACCCAGATCCATCAGCACACCCGCAGCACTGGCAGGCGGCAGATCGGCCAGATGGCGAAAACCTTCGTGCCGAATGGAAAAACGCGCATCGGTGATGCGCGTTGCTTCGGCGATGGCTTCGGGGTCCTTGTCAAAGGCCACCAAGCGCCCCTGTGGGCCCAGCCGGAGCAGGATGAGGCGGGAGTGACCGCCGCGCCCGAAGGTCGCATCGACCCAGGTGCCGGAAGGCTCCGGGCCTGCGCCGCCCAAGAGAGAGTCCACAGCCTCGTTCAGCAGGACGGTGGTGTGTTGCAAGGGAGATGTCACAGCGCGCCTTAAAAGGAGAAGTCCTTGAAGACATCCGGCATCTCGCCCTGCATGGCCTTGGCTTCCTGCTCGTCGTAGGTGGCCTTGTCCCAGAGCTCGAAATGGTTGCCCATGCCCAGCAGCATGGTGTCTTTGGAGATACCGGCGGCTTCGCGCAGCTCGGGGGAGATCAGCACACGGCCGGTGGCGTCCATGTCCACGTCCATGGCGTTGCCCAGAAAGATGCGCTTCCACCATTGGGCGGACATGGGCAGCTGGGCGATACGCTCGCGGAACTTCTCCCATTCAGGACGGGGAAAGACCATGAGGCAGCCGTGCGGGTGCTTGGTAATGGTCAGCTGGCCCGATGCCGTGGCCGCGAGGACGTCACGATGCCGGGTCGGCACGGACAGCCGACCCTTCGCATCGAGACTCAGCGACGAGGCACCTTGAAACACGGACAGATTCCCAGTTCGGTTTTGCGCCTCGGAGATCCCAAAGGAGACCTTGAGGGCACTTTTCACCACTTAATTGCACTTTTTTGCACTGTAGCAGGAAAAGCACACCGAACAAGGGGGGTGTCCCACAAACTTTTCAATGAAATCAACGACTTAGATGCGTTTTTTCAGCCACCAAAACGCCAAAAGTCGTTGAAAAAGAAGTACTTAGAGAGGCCTATGAAAGTGACCTCTCAAGGCTTGACCGAGTGGTCACAGGATGTAGCGCGACAGGTCCTCGTCCTGGCTCAGGGTCTGCAGGCGCGCATCGACGTAGGCGGCGTCGATGGTGATGGTCTGGCCGGACAGGCGCGCGGCGTCAAAACTCACTTCGTCCAGCAGGCGCTCCATCACCGTGGAAAGGCGGCGCGCACCGATGTTCTCGGTGCGTTCGTTCACTTCAAAGGCGATGTGCGCCAGGCGTGTGATGCCCTCGGGCGCAAACTCCAACGTCACGCCTTCCGTGGCCAGCAAGGCCTGGTACTGCTTGACCAGCGACGCATGGGTCTGCGTGAGGATGGCCTCGAAGTCCTTGACCGACAGCGACTCCAGCTCCACCCGGATCGGGAAACGCCCCTGCAGTTCGGGGATCAGGTCGCTGGGCTTGGACAGGTGGAAGGCGCCCGACGCGATGAACAGGATGTGGTCCGTCTTGATCATGCCGTACTTGGTGGACACCGTGGTGCCCTCCACCAGCGGCAGCAGGTCGCGCTGCACGCCCTGGCGCGACACGTCCGCACCACTGCTTTCCTGGCGCGCGGCCACCTTGTCGATCTCGTCGATGAAGACGATGCCGTTCTGCTCGGCGTTCTGCACGGCGCGGGTCTTGATCTCCTCTTCGTTGACCAGCTTGGCCGCCTCTTCGTCGGTGATGAGCTTCAAGGCTTCCGCGATCTTGAGCTTGCGGGTCTTGCGCTTGTCCTGCCCCAGCTGACTAAACATGCCGCGCAGCTGCTCGGTCATTTCCTCCATGCCCTGGGGGCCCATGATCTCGAGCTGGGGGCGGCCTTCGGCCACGTCGATCTCGATCTCCTTGTCGTCCAGACTGCCTTCGCGCAACTTCTTGCGAAAGACCTGGCGGGCGGTGTTGTCAGCGGCGGGCTCGCTGCCTGCTGCGGCGCGGGCCGGGGGAATCAGCACATCCAGGATGCGCTCCTCGGCGGCATCTTCGGCGCGGGTGCGCACCTTCTTCATCTCGGCCTCGCGCGTCTGCTTGACGGCCATCTCGGCCAGGTCGCGGATGATCGAATCCACATCCTTGCCGACATAGCCCACCTCGGTGAACTTGGTGGCCTCGACCTTGATGAAGGGCGCATCGGCCAGCTTGGCCAGGCGGCGTGCGATCTCGGTCTTGCCCACGCCGGTGGGGCCGATCATGAGGATGTTTTTGGGCGTGATCTCCTGGCGCAGGCTGCCTTCCACCTGCTGGCGGCGCCAGCGGTTGCGCAGGGCGATGGCCACGGCGCGCTTGGCGCTGGCCTGGCCCACGATGTGGTTGTCCAGCTCGGAGACGATTTCCTGGGGGGTCATGGACGACATACAGGTCTTCCTGGTATCAAATGGGGCTGTAGCGCTAGTGGATCATGCGCTGGCAGCTATAAATAACAGAGCAATCAGCCCATCAGGGGCTGACCGTGCGGCCAACGTGGGGCCGGTTCTACCGCCGTACGCTCAGAGCGTCTCGATGGTGTGGTTCATGTTGGTGTAGATGCAGAGTTCGCCCGCGATTTCGAGCGACTTCTTCACGATCTCTTCGGCGGACAACTCGGTGTTCACCAGCAGCGCCTTGGCCGCCGAGTGCGCATAGGCGCCCCCGGAGCCGATCGCCACGATGCCTTGCTCGGGCTCCAGCACGTCGCCATTGCCAGTGATGATGAGCGACGCGCTGGCGTCGGCCACCGCGAGCATGGCTTCGAGGCGGCGCAGCACGCGGTCGGTGCGCCAGTCCTTGGTGAGTTCGATGGCCGCGCGCGTCAGGTGGCCCTGGTGCTTTTCCAGCTTGGCCTCGAACCGCTCGAACAGCGTGAACGCATCGGCCGTGGCCCCGGCAAAGCCGGCCAGCACCTTGCCGTGGTAGAGCTTGCGCACCTTGCGCGCCGTGCCCTTGACCACGATGTTGCCCAGCGTGACCTGCCCGTCGCCGCCAATGGCGACCTGGATGCCGGAAGGCGTCTGGCGGCGCACGCTGAGAATGGTGGTGCCGTGGAACACCGGGTGGTTGTCTTGTGATGAGTCCATAGCTGCGGCAGATGGGGCCGGCGGCCCATTTTGCAAGGCAGCCATCCGGCGGAAAGACGGGTAAAACGCCCCTCACACACTCCGCAGAAGGCGGCTCCGCCGACAACCCGAGAAAACAAGAAACAGAGAGGCGCACCCAGCCGCCTGTGGCGGGGTTAGCTCCGCTCAGTTTTTGCGGGGAACCACCCAGGCGTGTTCGTTGATGCCGATCACGTTGAAGAAGATCGCCACCAGCCGCTGCAGGTTGTGGAACTGGATCACATGGCCATGGCCTTGTTGCTCGGCGGCCCAGTTGAGCACAGAGCCTGCGGCCGCGAAGTCCACCCGGATCAGCTTGTCGCAGGCTATGGTCAGCGGCACGCCGGGCTTGAAGTGCGCCTCGAACGGCTGCAAGAGGGGCGTGGCATCGCCATCGATGTGGCCCTTGAGCTCTGCCACCGGGCCCGCATCCAGCGGGGCCGGGGCCGACAGCTCGCCCAGGTCGGAGGCCATGAAGTCGCTGTCCGCCGCCAGCGGGGCGGAACCAGACGAAACCCCTTCGTTGTCCGAGTATCCGCAGCGTGGCGACACCCAGGACGGCGGCGAGACCTCGTAGGTCACGCAGTAATCCAGGGCCACCAGTTCAAATTCGTCGGGTTTGCCCATCAGGCGCATGGCGGCCATGCGCAGGCGCCACCACTCGGGGCTGTTGGAGCGATCGCCCGACTGGGTCTTGGCATCCAGCAGGGCATGGAGCTTTTCCACACCCGAAAACACGATCTGCCCATCACGGTCGGCCCACTGGCTGAACTGGTCGGCCAGCAGGGGCACCGCAGCTTCGTCAATGGAAGTGAGGCGCGACCAGGACAAGGTCCAGGGCGATGCGGCGCGCGCCAGCGAGGCCTGCAGGGCCGCCACCGAAGAGACGGCGACGGTGGGTGGTGCGTTCCAGCTGAAGTCGCGGCGCATGGCGACGGCGGGCTCGGCGGCGGGTGCGGCCTCTGCGGCCAGACCCAGCTGCGCCGGAATGGAGAACCACAGCGGCGCAGAACGGCCGTACTGCGCGGCAAAGTCGATGGCCAGGGTGTCAAAACGGTCGTGCTGCCCGGTGGCCCGGTACAGGTCAAACAGCGTCATCCAGATTTCCAGCTGCTGCGCTGGATCGTCCTGCTGATGCTGGGCCAGCACCTCCAGCAGACCAGACTCGGCCCCTGCGTGGTCACCATTGGCAAACCGGATGGCGGCTTCTTCAAGATCGGGTTCGTGCACGAATTCCTCCGGTTCGAATGCGGGCGCGGGCGCAGCCGTGGGAGCCGCAGGGCTGAAGGATGCTTCGACGGTTGGGGTGCTGCCGGGCAGCATGGTGGCGTCCGTGCCACCAAAACGGCCAATGGCCATGCTGTCATCGGCGAACAGGGGCTGTACGGCGGGTTTGGTGTCCAGCGGCGCGGACAAGCTGCCGGGCACCGTGGGTGCGTACGCACGGGCCTGTTCTTCCGAAGACGCCTCGGTGCTGGAATCAGGCATCACGCCGGGCTGGGTGGGGGCGTCGGCGCCCTGCTTGCTCTTCCACCACTGTTGGGACATCTGCGCTTCGATCTCGTCGATCTTCTTGAGCGTGACGGCCCGCTCGTCGGGCGACGCCATGCTGCTCTGGAAGAACGAGGGCCGCCCTGCAGCGTCTTCCACCCGCTGGCCGTGCAAGACCTCGCGCTGGCGCAGCTTGCGCAGCTGATCGAACTCGCGGCGCCGCACAAAGTCGTTGCGGCGCTTGCGCTCGATCATCTCCTTGAGCATCTGCTTGCTGTACTGGCTCTCCCGGTCGTCCTGAAGGGAATCCAGCTCCGTCCAGTTGACGGTCGGATTCTTCACGAACCGCACCACCTTCGATAGCAGGCCGCCGGGGGTGGATTCTTCCTTGCTCATGGCTCAGGGTGCAGAGTGCGCGCGTTGATTGACAGGCCGCTGCCTGCTCAATCCCCAAACATCTTCTGCTTGAGTTCGCGGCGTTGCTGTGCTTCGAGCGACAGCGTGGCAGTGGGGCGAGCGATCAGGCGGCCCACGCCGATGGGCTCACCGGTTTCGTCGCAGTAACCGTAGTCACCGGCATCAATGCGGGCGATGGATTGCTCGATCTTCTTGAGCAGCTTGCGCTCGCGGTCGCGGGTGCGCAGTTCCAGTGCGTGCTCTTCTTCGATGGTGGCGCGGTCGGCCGGGTCGGGCACCACCACGGTGTCTTCACGCAGGTGCTCGGTGGTTTCGCCGGCGCTGTTGTGGATGTCCTGCTTGAGCTGAACGAGCTTGAGGCGGAAGAACGCCATCTGCTTTTCGTTCATGTACTCACTGTCGGGCATGGCCATGACTTCAGCGTCGGTCAGCTCGGCGACGGACTTGGTTTTCCAGTTGTTCGCCAGCTTGGGGTCTTTTTTGGCAGCCGTGAAAGTGGGCTGCGCTTGCGCGGTCGTGGGCATGGTGTGTTGATAACTGGCTTTGGCGGCCGTGGAGGCCACCGTCTGTGCCATGGATGGTACGGTCAATTGGGCCAATCGGGAAGAAGGCCGGGTTGTGCGCACGGGTACCTGCGAGCCCGCCTGCAGCGCAGGCGCCGCAGCGGGTGCCGCCACGGCGGGGGGCGCGGCCACCTTGGGTGCCGCAGCAGCCTTGGCAGCGGCCTTCGCAGCCACCTTGGGTGCTGCTGGGGCGGCGGCGCTTTTCGCCGCGGCAGGGGTTGCCTTGGTGGCCCCCTTGGATTTGCTGGTGTCGGCTTTCACTTCCTGGTCTCCTCGCAGTACGGGCGGGCCCTTGGCCGCTCTCACGGCCCGGGACTGGTGGCAAGCCTTGGGTGGTTTTACCGGGGCGCGATTGTATCGACCTGGGCTGACGCAAACGGAAACGTTGCGGATACAACACAAATCGGGCGCCATCGCCCCCTCAAACCCCGTGCGCAGGTCAGACCAGGCTTTGCTCCAGCCCCTGCAAGAAGATGTCCTTGGGCAGGTCAATGCCAATGAAAACCATCTTGCTGGTGCGCGGCTCGCCCTCGGCCCACTGGGGGCCCAGGTCGCTGCCCATGAGCTGGTGCACGCCCTGGAAGATCACCTTGCGCTCCGTGCCTTTCATATTCAGCACCCCTTTGTAGCGCAGCATGCGCGGGCCGTAAATGTTGACGATGGCGCCAAGGAAGTCTTCGAGCTTGGCCGGATCGAACGGGCGGTCCGAGCGGTACACAAAACTCTTCACGTCATCGTCATGGTGATGGTGGTGCCCGTGCTCGTGGCCATGCTGGTGCGACGGGTGGTTGCAGTGCTCGCCATGCTCATGGTCGTGATCGTGGTGGTCATGGCCGTGCTCCTCTTCCTTGAGAAAGTCCGGGTCGATGTCCAGCTTGGCATTGAGGTTGAAGCCGCGCAGGTCCAGCACCTCCTTGAGCGGCACTTCGCCAAAATGCACGGCCTTGATGGGCGCGCGCGGGTTCATGTGCTTGAGGCGGTGGATCAGCGCATCGGTTTCCTCGGCGCTGACCAGGTCGGTCTTGGACAGGAATATCTGGTCGGCAAAGCCCACCTGGCGGCGCGCCTCCTGCCGGTCGTTGAGCTGCTGGGGCGCATGTTTGGCATCCACCAGCGTGATGATCGAGTCGATGAGGTAAGTCTCGGCGATCTCTTCGTCCATGAAGAAGGTCTGCGCCACGGGGCCCGGGTCGGCCACGCCGGTGGTCTCGATCACGATGCGGTCAAAGTCGAGCAGGTTCTTGCGCTTCTTGGCGGCCAGCAGTTGCAGGGTCTCGCGCAGGTCTTCGCGGATGGTGCAGCAGATGCAGCCATTGCTCATCTGTACGATCTGCTCCTTGGACTCGGTCACCAGGATGTCGTTGTCGATGTTTTCTTCGCCGAACTCGTTCTCGATCACGGCGATCTTCTGGCCATGGGCTTCGCTCAAGAGGCGCTTGAGCAACGTCGTTTTGCCCGAGCCCAGGAAGCCGGTGAGGATGGTGACGGGGATCAGTGCCATAAATCTGTCTTTCAAGGGAATCAAATACTCGCGCTGCGCGGCAGCAGTGCCCCACCCAGGGGCATCTTTTTCAGTGTACCGAGGCTGTCAAGCCCCTGCTGGCGCCGGAAAGCTCACCCCTTGCGCATGACGACCAGCCCCTTGAGGTACTCGCCCTCCGGAAACTCCAGCGTCATCGGGTGGTCGGGCGCGCCGCCCAGGCGCTCCAGGATGTAGCCGTCCACCCCAGCATCCGCTCCGGCCGAGGCCACGATCTTGTGGAACAGGTCGGCGCTGATGCCGCCTGAGCAGGAGAAGGTGAACAGCACGCCCCCCGGCGACAGCAACTGCAGCGCCAGCCGGTTGATGTCCTTGTAGGCGCGTGCGGCGCGCTCGGCGTGCGCCGCAGTGGGCGCAAACTTCGGCGGGTCCAGGATGATGGCGTCGAAGCGCTGGCCTTCCTTGAGGAACTGGCGCAGCGAGGCGTTCACGTCGGCATCGAGGAAGGTGGCGCGGTTCGGATCGAACCCATTGAGCGCCACGTGAGCGCGGGCGCGCTCCAGGGCCGGGCCGGAGGAATCGATGGAGGTCACGTGCCCGTCGGCCACATTGCCCGCAGCACGCATGCCCGCCAGCGCCGCCACACTGAAGCCGCCGGTGTAGCAAAAGCAGTTGAGCACATGCTTGAAGCCCAGGCGCTGGGTGTAGTCAGCAAACCGCTTGCGGCTGTCGCGCTGGTCCAGATAAAAGCCCGTCTTGTGGCCCTCGGCGATGTTGAGGGTCAGGCGCCACTGGTGCTCGCGGATCGTCAGTTCGAGCGGCGGCCCCTCGCCATCGCCCGCAGCGCCCGTCGGCCCGCCGCGCAGCCAGCCGGTGGCGGGCTCCAGACCTTCCAGCGAACGCACGCTGGCGTCCGAGCGCTCGTACAGCTTGGTGAGCCCCGTCTCGCGCAGCAGCGCATCGGCAATCACGCCCTTCCAGCGCTCAGTGCCTGCGCTGGTGAACTGCGCCACCAGGGTATCGCCATAGCGGTCCACGATGAGCCCCGGCAGACCGTCGGACTCGCCGTGCACCAGGCGTACGCCATCGCTCTGCACATCAAAACGAGCTCTTGCGATGATGGAACGTGCACAAGCAGCTATGAAAAACGGAGCATCAATACGCTGCGCCTCGTCAAAGCTCCACACTCGTGCGCGGATGCGCGAGCTGGGGCTGTAAGCCGCCCAGGCGAGGAACTGGCCTTCGTGCGACTCGACGCGCACGGTCTCGCCGCTGTCGCCGCCGCCCTTGGCGATGGCCGATTCAAAGATCCAGGGATGGCGGCGCAGCAGCGAGCGCTCTTTGCCTGCGCGGAGTCGAAGGGTTTTCATGCCCCGAATTGTGCGGGCTGGCGGGCACGGGAGAGTGCCCCGCCGACGGAAAAACGCGCGCAGAAGCCATCACCGCGTCTGATCACGCCTTGGTCAGACACGCGCCGCCCGCCCCTCTTCGCCCGGCAGACACCCGGCCGAGTCGCTCTCTCGAAACCGCATATTTGACAAATATGATTCTCAATCGATAGAATTACGGAAATTATTATTTTTATCAAAACACTCCGATGACTACCTCCGCCACACGCCCCAGCACCACCCGCCTCGCCCCCGCGCCCGGCACGGCCCAGGCAGTGATGACCGACCTGCGCGAATTTCTGGCCTTCAAGATCGGCAACGAGGAATACGGGGTGGACATCCTGCGGGTGCAGGAGATCCGGACGTACGAGAAGCCCACCACCATTGCCAACGCCACGGGCGAATTGCTGGGCGTGATGAACCTGCGCGGCGTGATCGTGCCCATCATCGACTTGCGCCTGAAGCTGGGGCAGACCGCCGTGCAGTACGACCACCTGAAGGTGGTGATCGTGCTGCACATCGGCCAGCGCACGGTGGGCGTGGTGGTGGACGGGGTCTCCGACGTGCTCACGCTGGAGCGCGAACAGCTGCGCCCCGTGCCCGCCCTGCGCGGCAACGTCAAGCCCGAACACCTGCTGGCCATCGGCTCGGTGGGCCCGCGCATGCTGATCCTGCTCGATATCGAGAAATTCCTTGCCAAATCCGTAGCAGGTGACGCCCTTGCCGTCAGCCACTGAGCGGCCATCCCATACCCCAAGAATTGGACACACCATGAAATTCAATGACCTGAAGATTTCGACCCGGCTCACGCTGGGTTTTGGCTTGATGGCGCTGCTCATAGGCCTCATGGGCACACTGTCGGTGGTGCTGGCACGCAGCGCTGACAAGGCCTTCCACTCCATCATCGACGACCGCTTCCCCAAGGTGCTGCACCTGCATGTGGCCAAGGAAGACGTGACTGGGGTCGAGCTGGCCCTCACTCAGATGTTGCTGGATACCAGCACCGAAAACGTGCAACGGCACCAGGCCACAATCAACGCCAAGCGACAACAGATCACCCAGCTGTTCGAGACCCTCGCACAGCAGATCACCACGCCCCAAGGCAAAGCCGCACTGGCCGAAACCCTGCGCGCACGCGGTGAGTACGCGGCGCAGTTGTCACGCTACTCTGAACTGCTGACCGCCGGGCGCATGGAAGATGCACGGGCCGTACTGACAGGGTCCATGGCGGCGCCGCGCAAGGCGTACTTTGATGCTCTCGACGGCCTGATCGAATTCCAGGAGTCGCTGGCGAAGACGGCTCAAGCCGATGCCGTGGCGGCGGTGTCCACGCTGAACGTGTCGGTGCTGGCGCTCACAGGGCTGGCCCTGGTGGCCGGTGCGGCGATTGGATTTGGCATCGTGCGCTCCACCACGGCTCCCCTGCGCCGCGCAGTGGATGCCGCCCGCGCCGTGGCGGCCGGGGACTTGAGCCTGCCCATCACCTACCGTGGCACCAACGAAACCGCACAACTGCTGCAGGCGCTGCAGGAGATGCAACAGTCACTGGTGCATCTGGTCGGCCAGGTGCGGACCAACAGTGACAGCGTCTCCTACGCGTCAGCCGAAATCGCCCAGGGCAACAACGATCTGTCAGCGCGCACAGAGCAGCAGGCCAGCGCCTTACAGGAAACCGCTGCCTCCATGGAGCAGTTGAACGCCACCGTGCGCCAGAACGCCGAAAACTCCCGCCAGGCCAACCAGCTGGCCCAGGCCGCCACATCGATTGCCGTGCAAGGGGGCGAGGTGGTGGCCGACGTGGTGCGCACCATGAAGGACATCAACGACAGCAGCAACAAGATCTCCGAGATCATTGGCGTCATCGACTCCATCGCGTTCCAGACCAACATCCTGGCGCTGAACGCTGCCGTGGAGGCCGCCCGTGCAGGCGACCAGGGCCGGGGCTTTGCCGTGGTGGCCACCGAGGTGCGCGTGTTGGCAAGCCGCTCGGCCGAGGCGTCCCGCGAGATCAAGGGCCTGATCGGTACCAGCGTGGAGCGCGTGGAAGCCGGATCGGCCCTGGTGGACCGCGCCGGTCAAACGATGAGCGAGGTCGTTGCCTCCATCCGGCGTGTCACCGACATCATGGGCGAGATCAGTGCCGCCAGCACCGAGCAAAGCCAGGGCATGGACCAGATCAACGAAGCGGTGACGCAGATGGACCACGCCACACAACAAAACGCCGCCCTGGTGGAAGAAATGGCCGCTGCCGCTGCCAGTCTGAACCAGCAGGCGGGCGAACTGGTCCAGACGGTTGCCACCTTCAAGCTGCCCGATGGCCAGGAGCAAGCCCAGGCTTCCGTGCAGGAGCCACGCGCTGTCTTGCAACACCGGCCCGTACGCCGTCCCTTGCTGGGTCACGCCCATCTGCCGATGGCGGCCGCCTGAGCGGCTTAGGGCGGCCGATCACGCTGTGAATGAACCGGACTACAGCGCCTTGCCAAAACGCTCAAGGCGCGGCGCCCAGTGGCCCAGCACATCGGCCGACAGCAGCACGCGGTGCGCCTGCCCGATGAGCAGATGGCGCGGCACCAGGCCGATGTAGCGCGAGTCGGCACTGTTGTCCCGGTTGTCACCCAGCACCAGGTATTCGCCCTCGGGCACCTGCACCGGATCGAAGCTGCTGCGCGCTGTCACGCCTTGCAGCCACTGCACGCGGCGCTCATGCCCCAGCAGGCGCTCCGTCCAGCGCGTGGCGGTGAGCGTGCGGCCCGGCAGCACCGCCTCCTGCACGGAATCAGGCATTTCGTATTCGGCCGCCTGGCCGTTGATGTAGAGCACCTCGTTGCGCATCTCCACCGTGTCGCCGGGCAAGGCGGCAATGCGCTTGATCAGACGGGTGCCGTCCAGCGGGGACGAGAAGGTGACCACATCGCCGCGTTGCGGGTCGTCGATGTGCGCCAGGATGACGTCGGTGAGCGGCAGCTTCAGGTCGTAGGCCAGGCGGTTGACCAGCACCACATCCCCCTCCAGCAGCGTGGGCCGCATCGAGCCAGAAGGAATAGGGTTCCAGTCAGCCACGGCAGTGCGAAAGACGCCAAAGCACAACAGCAGCACGATGAACCACCGGTTCGATTTAAGGTTCGATTGGATCCAGTTCAGCAGCATGACGACAACTCCAGGGCGCCCACGGCGGGCGGCAGATGGATCGGAGGCGCCGGGGGGCCACTTGGTTCCGCGCGGCGGGCGGGCGGTTGCTTCGCTTTCGCGGAGACCCGCGCGGCGGCTCAGGGGGACTTCTTCCGCGCACGCGGGTGGGCGGCGTCATACACCTTGGCCAGGTGCTGAAAATCGAGCCGCGTATAGACCTGCGTGGTAGTGATGTTGGCGTGGCCCAGCAGCTCCTGCACCGCGCGCAGGTCGCCACTGCTTTGCAGCAGGTGGCTGGCAAACGAGTGGCGCAGCATGTGCGGGTGCACCGGCGTGGTCAGCCCCGCCTGCTGGCTGCGCTGGCGCAGACGCAGCCAGATGGACTGGGCGGTGAGACGCTTGCCGCGCTGGCCCACGAACAGGGCGGTGTCGAGCCGTGCAGAGCCCTCGCCACCAAACGGTGTGGCCCGCAGCTGCAACCATGCCTGCAGCGCGGCCGTGGCCGCCGCGCCCACCGGCACGCTGCGGCGCTTGCTGCCCTTGCCGAACACATGGGCCTCGCCCGCTTGCAGGTCCACCCAGCCACGGCCCTGGCGCTGGGTGTCGGCGTTGGGGATGGCATCGAGCCCCGCCAGTTCGCCCACGCGCAGGCCGCAGCCGTACAGCAGCTCCACCATGGCCGCATCGCGCGCCTCCAGCCAGGGGTCGGCGCCGGTGTTGTCAAATTCTGCAAGCCGAACGGAGTCGTCCACGCCGAGCGCCTTGGGCAAGGGCTTGGGCGCCTTGGGCGCGCGCACGCCCTGCACCGGGTTGTGCGGAATCAGCCCCTGCCGCCCGGCCCAGATGAAGAAGCCGCGCCAGCCCGAGAGGATGAGCGCAATGCCCCGCCCGCTGCGCCCGCCGCTGTGCATCTGCGCCACAAAGCGGCGAATGTGAGCGGTCTGCAACTGCAGCAGCGGCACGTTCACGCCAGCCGCAAACTGCGCCAGCTTTTCGAGGTCCAGGGTGTAGAGCGTGAGCGTGCGCGCGGCCAGCCGCTTTTCAACGCGCACATGCTCCAAATAGCGCACGACCTGAGGGTCGAGCGTGGTGGGGGCTGCGGGCGTTTCAGACATGGTGCCGTCGCCGAGACGCCGTTGGGTTGGCAATGGCGGCGGGGCTTGCGACTGCTTACTGAAGCCGCAGAAGTGCTGCGCTCGCCAGCTCTGCCATGCGCGACAAAAAGTCGGTGCCCATCGTGGCATCAAAACGCTGTGGATCGTGCGACCCCAGCACCAGCAGGCCAAACGCAGGCGTGGCGCTGTCGATGGCGCCAGCGCGCAGCGGCAGCAGGGCCAGCGACTGTGCAGGCTCACCGGCCTCTTGCGCCAGCCAGCCCGCAGGCTCAAAGCCCAGGTTGGGCCCGCAGAACGGCATGGTCAGCGACGACGCAAATGCCCGCGCGTCCTCGCTCGCGCCCTGGGTGAAGTCGGCGTCGATGTAAGGCGCTGCCACCTCCCACACACGCACCGCCGCCTGGGGCACGTCGAAGAGGGTGCGCACACCATCGACCACGGCCTGGGGCAGGTCGAACGGGTCGCGCACCTGCAGCAGGCTGCCGGTCCACTGGTGCACTTTGTGGGCAATGGCGGCGTTTTCGGTGCTGTTGCGCACCATTTCCATGATCCGATGCTCCAGGCCCTTGATCTTCTCGCGCAGCATCTCGGCCTGGCGTTCTTGCAAGCTCACGGCGCGCGCTCCGTGCGGGCTGGTGATCTGCACGCTGGCCAGCACCTCGGCATGGCGCTCGAAGAAGCCGGGAGTGTTGGTGAGGAACTGGGCGATGTCGTCTTCGGTGATCGGTGGGATGTGGTTAGTCATACGAGCGTGTCGGGAATGTCGATCTGGCCCTCGAACACCGTGGTGGCGGGGCCTGTCATGAAAACGGAATCGGTGTCGGCACCGCTCCACGCAATGGTGAGGCGGCCGCCGCGCGTGTCCACCTGCACCTCGGGGTCGAGCAGCCCCAGGCGGATGCCGCTGGCCACTGCCGCGCAGGCGCCGGTGCCACAGGCCAGGGTCTCGCCTGCGCCGCGCTCGAACACGCGCAGGCGCACATGGGAGCGGTCGACGATCTGCAGGTAGCCGGCGTTCACCCGCTGGGGGAAGCGCGCGTGGCGCTCGATCAGCGGCCCGGTCTGCGCGACCGGAGCGGTGTCCACGTTGTCCACCAGCTGCACCGCATGCGGGTTGCCCATGGAGGCAACAGCTATCAAAACAGAAGCACCGAAAGCATGTTCCTCTAGCGCCAGCGGCCATTTTTGCCCCAAACCCTGCTGCACGGGCGTGAGACCGGTGGTGTCAAACGGCACCTGGGCGGGGTCGAACTCGGGACGCCCCATGTCCACCGTGACGCGGCCGTCGCCCGTGAGGCGGGGCGCGATCACGCCGCTTTTGGTCTGCACGCGGATGGTGTCCTTGCCCGACAGGCCCCGGTCATGCACAAAGCGCGCAAAGCAGCGCGCGCCGTTGCCACACTGCTCCACCTCGCCGCCGTCGGCGTTGTGGATCACGTATTCGAAGTCAATGCCGTCACCAGGAGAAGGCCGCACGGTGAGGATCTGGTCGGCCCCGACACCGAAGTGTCGATCTGCCAGGAAGCGGTATTGGGCCGTGTTCAGCCCCAGGCGGCCCTGGGTTTCGTCGAGCACCACAAAATCGTTGCCCGCGCCCTGCATTTTGGTGAAGCGAATCTGCATGGGATGGGATTATGGCCCCGCCCCTGCGCCAAACCGCGCGCGGGCGTACGCTTGGCAGCTTCTCTCGATTCCACCGGCTTTTCAGGAACCTCGCATGACCGATCTTTCCGCTTTTGCCATCACCCGCAAATGGCCCGCTCGGCACCCGGACCGCATCCAGCTGTATTCCCTGCCCACGCCCAACGGCGTGAAGGTGTCCATAGCGCTGGAAGAACTGGGCCTGCCGTACGAGCCCCACCTGGTGAGCTTTGAGACCAACGACCAGACCACGCCCGAATTTCTCTCGCTCAACCCCAACAACAAGATCCCGGCCATCCTGGACCCGAACGGCCCGGACGGCCAGCCGCTGGCGCTGTTCGAGTCCGGTGCCATCCTGGTGTACCTGGCCAGCAAGACCGGCCAGCTGCTGCCGCAGGACACCGCCGGGCGCTACGAAACCCTGCAGTGGGTGATGTGGCAGATGGGCGGTGTGGGCCCCATGTTTGGCCAGCTCGGCTTCTTCCACAAGTTTGCGGGCAAGGACTACGAAGACAAGCGCCCGCGCGACCGGTATGTCGCTGAATCGAAACGCCTGCTCAAGGTGCTGGACGAGCGCCTTGCGGGCCGCCACTGGGTGATGGGCGACCAGTACACCGTCGCCGACATCGCCATCCTGCCGTGGGTGCGTAACCTGGTGGGCTTTTACGGCGCGGGCGACCTGGTGGAGTTTGACCAGTTCAAGGAGGTGCAGCGCGTGCTCGCCGCCTTCGTGGCGCGTCCGGCGGTGGCCCGGGGGCTGGCGATTCCGGCACGCGGCTGACGGCTAGGGCGCCGGGTTTCTCATCCGCCCTTGATCTTGATCATGCCGCGCAGCCCGGCACCCGGGCGCCACGCACCTACCATGGGCCTCCTCAAAAAAAAACAGGGAGCACCCCATGGGATTGACCGTTGATGTTCTTCAGGATCTGGACCTGCACGACCTGCAGGCTGCCGCCCGGGCGGCGCTGCAGGAAACAAATGCCATCGCGCTGATCGAGTTGCTGGAAATGCTGTGGAGCTGCGATGTGGAGGGCGCCAACGCCGTCATCGACGCCGTGCTGCAGCGCCTGCAGCAACTGCGCGCCTTGCGCTAGCGGCGGGCCGGCAAGGCGGGCCTGCTCAGCCCAGACGCTCCTGCAAGAAATCCAGAAAACACGCGATGCGCGCCGCCAGCTGCGTGTTGCGGTAATACACCGCACTGATGGGCTGGCGCACCTCCACTGTGTCTTTGGCCAGCACCTGTACCAGGTCGCCGCGCGCACGGTCAGCGGCCGTCATGAAGTCCGACAGGCACACGATGCCCACCCCTTGCAGCGCCAGATGGCGCAGTGTCTCGCCGCTCGATGCGGTGAGGCCGGGCACGATGGGCCAGGCGTCTCCATGGGCGCCGCGCAGCGGCCACTGGTTGAGCGACTCGGGCTGGTTGAAGCCCAACAGCGTGTGCCGGGCCAGGTCGGCCACACTTTTGGGCTTGCCCATCCGCGCCAGGTAGTCGGGGCTGGCCAGCACCCGCAGGCGGCTGGTGCACAGCGGGCGCGCATGCAGGGTGGAATCCGGTAGCTGCCCGATGCGAATGGCCACGTCCGTGCGCCGCTCCAGCAGGTCGATGTATGTCTCGTCCGTGTCCAGCTGCAGCGTGATCTGTGGATAGGCCTTGCGAAACGCAGGCACCAGGGGCACCACGGCGTGCAGCATGAAGGGCGTGGCCGCATTCACCCGCAGGCGGCCGGCGGGCTGCTGGCGGCGCGCGGCCATGTGCTCCTCGGCGTCGTCGATCGAGACCAGGATGGCGCGCGTGCGCTGCAAAAAGGCCCGGCCCTCCTCCGTCAGCTCGGTGCGGCGTGTGGTGCGGCGCAGCAGCGTGGTGTCCAGCTTTTTCTCCAGCCGCGCCAGCGCCCGGCTGATGCCCGAGACGGTTTGGCCCAGGGTGTCGGCTGCGGCCGTGATCGAACCGCCATCCACCACGGCGACAAAGGCCTGCAGTTCTTCCAGCGTGGTTTTCATGGGTGCTCCTGGCGCTTTGATTGTTGATTTTCAGTCAATTATCAATGGCATCTCACCCTCTTTTTCTGCAAGACCCGAACACCCACACTCCAGAGCCCGAAAGCCTGAAAACTGGAGTGTTCCCATGCCCATTGCCTTGCTCGCGCTGACGCTCAGCGCTTTTGCCATCGGCACGACCGAGTTCGTGATCGTTGGCCTGCTGCCCACCGTGGCGGCAGACCTTTCCATCGGCATCCCCTCGGCGGGCCTGCTGGTCAGCCTGTACGCCCTGGGGGTCGCCGTCGGCGCCCCGGTGCTCACCGCACTCACGGGCAAGCTGCCGCGCAAGGCGCTGCTGCTGGCGCTGATGGCCTTGTTCACCGCCGGCAACCTGCTGGCCTGGCAGGCCCCCAGCTACGAGACACTGGTGGCCGCGCGCATCCTCACCGGGCTGGCGCATGGCGTGTTCTTCTCGATCGGCTCGACCATCGCCACCGGCCTGGTGCCGCGCGAGAAGGCCGCGAGCGCGATTGCCATCATGTTCACCGGTCTCACGGTGGCCTTGGTCACCGGTGTGCCGCTGGGCACGTTCATCGGCCAGCATTTCGGCTGGCGCGAGACCTTCCTGGCCGTGTCGGTCCTGGGGGTGGTGGCCTTCGTCGGCAGTGCAGTCTTTGTACCCCGCCACATCGCCCACACGCCCCCCGCTTCGCTGGCGCAACAAGCCCAGGTGCTGGTCGAGCCCCGCCTGCTGCTGGTGTACGCCAAGACAGCCATTGGCTACGGCGGCACCTTCATCCCGTTCACCTTTCTCGCGTCCATCCTCACCGACATCTCGGGCTTCAGCGCCAGTGCCGTGGGCTGGGTGATGCTGGTCTACGGCGTGTCCGTGGCCGTGGGCAACCTCTGGGGCGGCAAGCTGGCCGACCGCCTGGGCCCCATCCCGGCGCTGCGCATCATCTTTGCGCTGCTGGCGGCCGTGCTGCTGGTACTGCAGTTCACGGCCCCCCATCCCTGGCTGGCGGTGTGCACTGTGCTGCTGTGGGGCGCTGTGGCGTTCGGCAATGTGCCGGGGTTGCAGGTGTACGTGGTCAAACAGGCCGAGCGCTTCACCCCGCAGGCGGTGGACGTGGCCTCGGGTCTGAACATCGCCGCCTTCAACCTGGGCATTGCAGGCGCCGCCTGGGCGGGGGGCCTGATCGTGACGCACCTGGGCCTGCAGCACACGCCGTGGATCGGCGCGCTGGTGGTGTTGGTATCGCTCGCGCTCACGCACTGGAGCGGTGTGCTGGACCGGCGCAGCGGCATCCCCGTGCGCGCCAGCGGCCCTGTGCCCGTGGGGCACTGACCGAACCGTACCCCTCACACAAAGGGGCACGCGCCATGGGCTACCCGCTGCAGCCTGTGCGCTGGCAGGAGTGCACGGAGTCCAGCGCGCCTCGATAATGGCCTGATGCCCCGCTCCAGCCAACAACTCCACCCCCACCGCGAACCCGTCGCCACCCGCCCCGCCGCCACCGTGCTGCTGCTGCGCGATGTGCCTGACGGCGGCGGGCTAGAAGTCCTTATGACCCGGCGCTCGGCAACGGCCAGTTTTGCGCCCGGCGCCTATGTCTTCCCCGGCGGAGGCATTGATGCGCTGGATGCCGCCCCCGCCACCCACGCCGCTGCGGACCGCCGCCCCACCCAGAGCGACCTGCACCTCACCCAGGCGATTGCGGCCATCCGCGAGAGTTTTGAAGAACTGGGCGTGCTGCTGGCGCGCCATGCCGAGGGCCCCCGCCAGGGACAGATGGCCGATGCGCAGGACATTGCCGCCATCGACCGCCACCAGCCCTTCGCTGCGCAGTGCACCGCACGCGGACTGCGCCTGGCAGCCGACGGCGTGTACCTGCTGGCCCACTGGACGGCCGACCGCGACCTGGCACGCCGCTTTGAGGTGCCTTTTCTGGTGGCCCGCATGCCCGAGGGCCAGGAACCCGTGGCCGACGAGGCCGAGCAGTTCGAGCCCGTGTGGGTGCGCCCGGCCGACGCGCTGGCGCGGCACGAGGCGGGGCAGTTCTTCATGATCTTCCCTACCATCCGCACGCTGCAGCGCCTGGCCCAATTTGCCAACACCCAGGCGGTGCTGGACGCCGTGGCGCACGAGCAGCCCCTGTGGGTGAGCTGCCCACGCGCAGGCCTGCTGGCGGGCAAGGAAGCGCGCTACATGGAAGACGACATGCCGTTTGGCGAGCTGGCGCTGGTGTGCCCCGACGGGCAGATCGTGCACCCGCTGGACTGGCAGACCGAGCGCCCCGTGCCGCTGCTGGGCAACGTGATGCGGCTGACCGCGCCCAACCCCGGCGTGATGACCGGCCCCGGCACCAACAGCTATCTGGTGGGCGACCCTGCCACGGGCTTTATCGCCATCGACCCCGGCCCGGCCGACGCCGAGCACCTGGACAAGCTCTGGCGTGCAGCGGGGGGTGACATCCGCATGATTGTGTGCACCCACTCGCACGCCGACCATTCCCCCGGCGCTGCGCCGCTGCAGTCCCTGTGCGCGCAGGCGGGCAAGGCACGCCCGCCCGTTCTGGGCCTGCCGTCCGCCCCCACGGCCCGCGCGGCCAGCCAGTTCACCCCCGACCGGGCGCTACAAAATAATGAGCTGCTTGTGCTTGAAGGACTAGCGCCTGAGGGCAAAATCACTCATACCCTGCAGGTGGTCCACACCCCCGGCCATGCCGCCAACCACCTGTGCCTGCTGCTGGTGGAAGACGCGCTGCTGTTCAGCGGCGACCACATCCTGAACGGCAGCACCACCGTGATCGACCCGCCGGACGGCAACATGGCCGACTACCTGGATTCGCTGGACCGGCTGGATGCGGTCTGCGCCGAGCACGGCGTGGAGTTCATCCTGCCCGCGCATGGCTACGTGCTGGGGGGCCCGGTCCTGGGTGCCCGCCATGCCATCGCCAAGCTCAAGGTCCACCGCCTGGCGCGCGAGGCCAAGGTGCTGGCCGCCATGCAGGCGCTGCCGCAAGGCAGCATGGAAGACTGGGTGCGCCACGCCTACGACGACGTACCGCAGCGCATGTGGCCCGTGGCCCAGCGCTCGCTGCTGGCGCATGTGGAGCGCATCCGCTCGCTACAACCCGGCAACAACTGAGCCACAAGAACAACAAGACCGCCTTCATATTCAATGACCGACAAGAACCCCGACCCCACCCACATCCGCCTGGCCAAACGCGTGGCCGAACAACTGAACTGCTCGCGCAGCACGGCCGAGCAATTCATCGAGGGCGGCTTTGTGAGCGTGGACGGCCAGATCGAGGAAGCCCCCGGCGCGCGTGTGCGCCCCGATCAGGCCGTGACGGTCGCACCCGATGCCAGTCTGCTGGCGCTGACGCCGGTGACCTTGCTGCTGCACAAGCCCGCAGGGTTTGAAGCCGGCCTGGGCCTGCCGGGCGCAGCCACAGGGCAAGCGGCCCACGCCAGCCGCAGCCAGGGGGCGCCACAGGCGCTCACGCTGCTCAATGCCGCGTCGCATCTGCCAGAAGACGCCTCGGGCATCCGCGTGCTGCAGCGCCACTTCAAGCAGCTCGAATGCTTCACCCCCCTGCCTACCGAGGCCAGTGGCCTCGTGGTCTACACGCAGGACAAGCGCATTGCGCGCAAGCTGGCCGAAGACATCGAGTCGCTGGAGCAAGAGTGCATCGTCGAGGTCAAGGGCGACATCGCGTCCAATGGCCTGCAGCGCCTGTGCCATGGCCTCACGTTCAACGGCCGCCCCCTGCCCCCCATCAAGGTGAGCTGGCAGAACGAAACCAAGCTGCGCTTTGCGCTCAAGGGCATCCGCCCCGGCCAGATCCCTGCCATGTGCGAAGCGGTGGGCCTGACGGTGGTGGGCATCAAGCGCATCCGCATCGGCCGCGTGCCGCTGGCCAAGGTGCCCGAGGGGCAGTGGCGCTACCTGCAACCGTGGGAGAAGTTCTAAGGCAACGCTGAATAAGTCCCCGCAGTGGCGCGCGCCCTGATTTGGGATGGGATGCAAGGCGCAAACCACAGCGATAGCCGTAGCTATCGCGAGGATTTGCAACGCGGCAGACCGCCCAAAGCAGGGGTGCGCGGTGCGCGAGGGACTTGTTCAGCGTTGCCCTAAGGGCTTGCGGGCCCAGCGGCGCCCTGCCGATGCGCACCGGACAAGTCAAGCACATATGCTCCTGAAAACATAGCTACCAGCGCTTTTACAACAAGCGCTTCAAGCCTTTTTCATTTGAATTCCTTCGATCCGCACCGCTGCTACACTGCGCAGCACTCTGGAGGGAGTTCATGAACACAAACCAATCGTCAGGCGGCGCTGCGGGGCCGATGTCCACCTTCATGCCGATGAACATCGATGCCCACCCGCTCGAGTTCACGGGCAGCGGGGGCGAGTATTTCCGGGTCTGGATCGTCAACGTGCTGCTGTCCATCGTCACGCTGGGCATCTACACCCCCTGGGCACGCCGCCGCACCGCCCAGTATTTCTACAGCCACACGCTGGTGGCCGGCAGCCCCCTCGAATTCACCGCGCAGCAGCGCAAGATGGTGATGGGCTTTGTGTTGCTGATGCTGCTGACCATTGCCTATAACCTGGCCGCCAACACCGGCCAGGATACGGCCGTGGGCCTGTTCCTGCTGGCCGGCGCCGCGCTGGCGCCCTTCATCTGGGCCAGCGCCATGCGGTTTCGCCTGGGGGCCACACGCTGGCGCGGGCTGCGACTGCAGTTCACTGCAAGCTGGAAAGAGGTCTACCTCGCCAGCTGGCCCGTGTTTGCACTGGCGCTGGTGTGGTTTGGTGTGTTCTATGGCCTGCAGCTGCTGTCGCCCGACCTGGCCCAGGCGCTGGAGGCCATCGAAGAAGAGGGCAAGAAACAACCCATGCCCCGCTTCACGCCCGCCATGGGCGGCTTGATACTGCTGGGCCTGGTGCTGTCGGTGCTGTGCGTGATCCGCACCGAATACAACTTCAAGAGCCTCTTGGTGCTCAAGGCCCAGGTGGGCGCCGAGCGAGGCCGCTGGAAGCCCGTGTACATGGACTTCGTCAAGGTGTGGATGGCCACCGTGGCTGTATTCATCCTGTGCGTGGTGGGCTTCTCGGCGCTGATCGGCATCCTGGCAGGCAGCTCCATCGCCCTGGTGGCCAGCCAGAGCAACCGGCTGGGCCTGTGGATGTTTGTGGTGATCATCGTGTCCATCATCGCCGGCATCTTCATGCTGATCCTGGCGTCGGCCCCCGCCCGCGCCTACCGCGAGGCGCGCATGTTCCAGCTGATGTGGAACAACATCGGCGTGAGCCATGTGGCGCGCTTCAAGTGCCACCTGAAAAGCGGCCAGTACGTGTGGCTGCGCATCAAGAACATGCTGCTCACCCTGCTGACGCTGGGGCTGTACCGCCCGTTTGCGCGGGTGAGTGAATACCGCATGAAGTGCGAGTCCGTCACCCTGCACGTCAAGGGTGGCGTGGAACAGGTGAGCGGGGCCATGGTGCGCCAGCAGCAGGGTGGCCTGGGCGATGCGCTGGCGGATGCCGCTGGCCTCGACCTCATCGGTTGACCATGTCGGCGCCCGAGCACCCCGCCCTGGTCCCCGGGCGCTGGTTTGACGGCCAGAGCAGCAAGGCCCGTCCGGTGGTGGTGAGCCTGCGGCCCACACCGCAAGGCCCATCGCTGGCGCTGCATCCGCTCTCGCAGCCGGGTGCCGAGCCGGTGGTCTTTACCTGGAAGCAGGTGGGCTGGCCGGAGGCCTGGAACGAGCGCAAGCCGCAGCCCCGCGTGGTCGTCGATCTGCGCGACCATGGCAGCGTGGAGATCGACGCCGTGACCGAGTGGCGCGCGGCCCTGGCCGCTGCGGGCGAGCGCCCCGGCATCGCACAACGCATGCAGACCCGCTGGCCCGTGCTGCTGGGCGTGACGGCTGCCGCCGTCATCGGCCTCACGCTGTTTTACCGCTACGGCACACCATGGGCCGCCACGCAACTCACGCGGTTTGTGCCCCTGGGCTGGGAAACCAGCGTGGCTGAGAACGTGCTCAAACAGATGGATGAAGGCACCCTCAAGCCCAGCAAGCTCCCCAAGGAGCGGCAAGACCAGCTCAAGGCCCGCTTTGACGCCCTGGTGCTACAAACGCCCCCCGGCCTGCAGCGTTACGCCGGCTATCGGCCGCCTTTGTCCCTGGAGTTCCGATCCGGCATGGGCGCCAACGCCTTTGCCCTGCCCGGCGGCAAGATCGTGATGACCGACGGTATCGTGAAGGCAGCGGCCGACAAGGGCCTGGACGACAACGCCCTGGTGGGCGTGTTGGCCCACGAGGTGGGCCATGTGGTGCAACGCCACACCACGCGCATGGTGGTGCAGCAGGGGGTGCTGAACATGGGCCTGGGGCTGGCGCTGGGTGATGTGTCCGGCATCGTCTCTACCGGCGCATCCTTGCTCACCGGCCTGGCCTACAGCCGCAGCCATGAGCGCGAGGCCGACTGCTATGCCATCGCCGTCATGCGCCACGCCGCACTGCCCACTGCGCCCATGGGCAAGCTGCTGCTGGCCATTGCGCGGGACGAAGAAAAGGAAGATGACAAAGACTCGGCTAGCGCCGCCAGCGCACCTGCTGCGCCCCAGTCCACCGCCAGTGCGCCCGGCGCCCCGCACAAGCGCAAACCAGGCCAGGAGGCTGAATCCCATCCGGTCTGGTCGCTGCTCAGCAGCCACCCCGAAACGGTCAAACGTGCGACTGAGCTGGAACAGGGCCATGCCCCGCACTGCGCCAAAAGCTGAACTGGCGCATTGAGCAACGGCGTCAGGGATGTGCATGAAACCCGCATGCCAGCGGGTGCAGAAAATAAAGTGTGAAGCGCGCCGATAAGCCGGATTCTGTGCACCACGGTTGCCCGCAGTGTGACCGCCATTAATCTGGGCCGGGTGTCGCCACCACGGCTCGGTGCTACCTACCCGCCAGCTCTGCGGAACCACATCAACGCTGGCCTACTTGGTATTGCTGCGCGTAGAGATTGCCCGTTTCACCCCCGGTGGTTTGCCTTGCGGCACTCCCCCGGGACTCGTCTCTGTTGCTCTGATCCTCACCTCACGGTGGGCAGCCGTTAGCTGCTACGCTGTCCTGTGCAGTCCGGACGTTCCTCCAGTGCCTGGTTTCCCAGATTGCACCAGCGGCGGTCTGGCGTGCTTCACGGGCGAGATTATCTCCCAGCACCCGATGCCCGCTCCCAATCCAGCCCAAACCGCGACAGGTACTTGCGTAGCCGGTCCGCATCGTTGACCACGGTGCGCTGCGTGCGCGAGGCATGGAACAGCACGCGCCCTGCATCCGACAAGGTGCGCGACTGGCGGCAGACCTGCAGCACAGCGGCCAATTGCAACTGGTCAAAGAGGTCCATGGACTCCACCACCTCGACACCCAGCAAAGCCGCGAGTTCGTCGCGCCCCACCGTTCCTGCGGCGGGAGCCAGGCCATGGCGTGCGTCGCTCGCGGGCTGCCACAGCCAGCGCAGGCGCGCGATCTCAGCCTCCACCAGCGGCAGGCCGATGCGGCCGCTGTCAGCCAATGTGGCCAGGCGTGTCACGCTGGCGGAGAGGTCGCGGAAGTTGCCCGTCCACAGCGCTTCGGGAGACTGGGCGTAGCGCAGGTAAGCGGCGCGCGCCTCGTTGGAAAAGCGCACGCTGCGGCCCAGCTCTTCGCCCGCGCGCTGCAGCAGGTGGTCCACATTGGGCTCGATGTCTTCGGGTCGCTGCGCCAGGCCGGGCAGCACATAGCTCCAGAGGTTGATGCGCGCAAACAGGTCTTCACGAAAGCGCCCCGCCGCCACCTCGGTGCGCAGGTCACGGTTGGTGCCCGCCACGAGCTGGAAGTCACTCTCCACCTCGCGGTCGCTGCCCAGGGGGTAGAAGCGCTTTTCTTCCACGGCCTTGAGCAGCATGGCCTGCTCGTCTGCGCCCAACTCGCCGATCTCGTCCAGAAACAGCACGCCCTTGTGCGCCGTGCGCAGCAGGCCTGCGCGGTCGGCCGCCGCGCCGGTGAACGCGCCTTTCTTGTGGCCGAACAGGGTGGACGCGGCGCCATCACCATGCAACGTGGCGCAGTTCACTTCCACAAACTCGCCCCCCACCTGGTGGCGGGCCTTCTTCAGCTCGAACATGCGCCGCGCCAGGTGCGACTTGCCCGCGCCCGTGGGCCCGGTGAACAGGATGGGCGCGCGCGAGCGCACTGCGACGCGCTCCACCTCGTCGATCAGCGCATTGAAGCGGGCATTGCGCGTGGCAATGCCGCTTTTGAGGAACTGCACCGCGTTCTGCTGCTCGGCGCCAAAGCGCTGTGCGATCACGTCGTAGCGCGAGAGGTCCAAGTCGATCAGCGTGTAGCTGCCGGGGTCGCCGATACGCTGGCGCTTGGGCGGAGAGGTCTGCACCAGCACACCCGGAATGCGGCGCGACTCCACCAGCAGGAACAGGCAGATCTGTGCGACATGCGTGCCGGTGGTGATGTGCGTCCAGTATTCCTCGCGCTCGGTGTCAAAGCGGTAGGCCTGCGTCCAGTCGTACAGCTGGGCATAGACCTCGCCAAAGTCCCACGGGTCGGCGATGGGCAGCGGCACCAGGTTCACCGAGGTCTCGGGCGAGGCGGTGGCCATGTCCGCGCGCACCTGGTGGGCCAGCTCGCGGTGCGGCGGGGTGTAGAGCAGCTCCAGCCGCTCGATCACCACATCCTCATGCTGCACCAGGGACACCGTGGGGCGCCATTTCTCCCACCGACCTGCGCCCTTGCCAGAGTCCAGCTGGGTGCCCAGGAAGCCGATGACCACCTTGTTTTTGCGCATATTTTTTTATCTATTTAACTAGCTTTCATTCTAATTATTTTGGCATCTAAACACCCAATCAATTTCACCGAAAGGAAAATACCCCATACAAATCAACAACCTGAACGCATTAACGCCCTGCATTGCAAGCTGGCATGCATCTGGCAATAGAAGATGCATCCAGTGCAAGCGGTGACCGCTCACAGGTCGGGGTTAGGACCAACGTTCGCCCCACCGGTGCCGGGCATCCGGGGCCTTCGGGTTCTGTTGACGTTCTGCATGCCGCACATCGCAAACGCTGGGTAACGACGGCACGGTCGTGGTGACCACTCCGAAAGGAACTGCCTGGTTCGACTCCAGGCGTGCCACCACTGGTAGCTCAGTCTGGTAGAGCCCCGCCGAAAGGCGGTTGTCGCAGGTTCGATTCCTGCCCACGGTCGCAAGACCTTGATTGGAAGTACCGGTCGAAAGACCACCCGCCGAACGCGGGGAGAAGCCCCCAGGTTGCGCTGCAACCGCAAGGGATTCACCCCGTCAGCCGGTGGCGGTTTGTGCCAGCACCCGGCACAGCCCGCGCCCGCAGCCAGCCGCGCTGCCGCCCTTCCCGCTGGGGATGGGGGCAGCCACCACGGCGCACTGCACGGCCCAGGCTGCGCCCCCTGGCACCCCGCCATCGCTGTAACGGCAACCCGATATGTGACGAGTGACGACAACGAAGAAGAAAGAAAGAGGAAAAAGAGATGCTGATGAAGATGTTCCAACGCGCCACCGTGAAGAAAAACGAACGCGCCCTGCTGCTGCGCAATGGCAGCTTTGACCGCGTGCTGCGCAGCGGCACCTACTGGCTGTTTGCGGGCACCGACGCGCTGCGCGTGGAGACCTTCGCCCTCGAACAACCCGCCTTCACCCACGGCCTGGCCGAGTACCTGATGGCACAGGAGCCCGCCGTGGTGGCGGCCGAGTTTGTGCAGGTGAGCCTGTCGGAAACCGAAGTGGGCCTGCGCAGCGAAAACGGCGTGCTGGTCGAGATCCTGCCCCCTGGCACCCGCCGTCTTTATTGGAAAGGCTTGGTGGAGGTGAGCGTGCAAGTGGTGGACCTGCAAGCAGGCGCAGAACTGCCTGCCGCACTGGTGGCGCGATTGACGCAAACCCAGCTGCGCCAGCGCAGCGTGACCGGATTGAACGGCGTGCAGCAGGTGCAAGTGCCCGAGGGCCAGTGCGGCCTACTGACGGTGGACGGCAAGGTGGAACGCCTGCTGACCGCAGGCACCTACGCCTTCTGGAAGTACGGCCGCACCGTGGCCGTGGAGATGGTGGATTTGCGCCTGCAAGCCGTGGAAGTATCGGGCCAGGACATCATGACCCGCGACAAGGTCAGCCTGCGCCTGAACCTGTGCGCCACCTACCGCTTTGTGCATGTGCTGCAGGCCTATGGCCAGCTGCAAAAGCCTGCCGACTACCTGTACCGCGAGCTGCAGTTTGCGCTGCGCGCCGCCGTGGGCACCCGCACGCTTGATGAGCTGCTGGAGAACAAGACGGTGATCGACGAAGTGGTGACCGCCCACATGGCCGCCAAGCTGTTGCCCTATGGCATGCAACTGGAAAGCGTGGGCGTGAAGGACATCGTGCTGCCCGGCGAGATGAAAACCATCTTGACCCAGGTAGTGCAAGCCCAGAAGCAGGCCGAGGCCAACGTGATCCGCCGCCGCGAAGAAACTGCCGCCACGCGCTCGCTGCTCAACACTGCCAAGGTGATGGAGGACAACCCCGTCGCCCTGCGCATGAAAGAGCTGGAGACGCTGGAACGCGTGGCCGAGCGCATCGACAAGATCTCGGTGTTTGGCGGCCTGGACCAGGTGCTGAATGGATTGGTGAAGATGCGCTAAGACGAACCCAGCGCAAGGGAGAAATGCCATGAAGAACAAGAAATTGACAGCGCGCGAAAAGCGCCAGCAGCGGGACCACTCGCCGGTGACCTGCGAAGCCATAGGCCTGGACCCAGCGCTTTACGGCGCGGCCTTGCGCTACCTTTTCGACCGCCCTGTTCCCCACAAGAACGAACAGGAGTGGTACTGGGATATGGACGAGCCGGAGTTCGAGGCCACGCCGTTGCAATGGACGCACATCCAGACCGTGCTGTTCGCCAACGCGGGCACCGACCTGGCACCCTACAGCGACGAGCAGGTGGGGATGGGCCTGAACCATGTGATGAGCAACAACGCGGGCGACATTCCGCACATGGTGAACGACCCTTCGGTGCCCCTGGCCGACGCCATGCGCATGATGCAAGCTTTGCCCACCTTATGGCGCGACTGCCTCGGCCCGCGGCTGAGCACAGCACACAACGCCATCGGCAGCAGAAGGGACCGCCTCTACTTCGTGAGCTACATGTGGTTTGACGTGTGGCCCACATTCTGGAATGCCAAACACATTCCCGAGTGGCGCGACGCGATGTGGCAGGTGTTCTGCGAGATGCTGGAAATGCCTTGGCGCGAGGCGCAGATATCGGCACTGCATGGCATTGGTCATGAGGGAGCGGAGCTGAAGCGATACAAAGAGCTGCAGGCGCATATGGATGCCTTCATCCGCAACGTGAAGAACGACGAAGAACTGAAGAACTACGCCCAGGCCGCAGCACGCGGAATGGTGCAATGAACGACCAAGACGAAAGAACGAGATGAACAACCACTACGAACAATACGAAGTGCCCAACGGCGTGCCCGTAAAGATGTGGACCAACGGCGTGCCCGTAGAAGAAGACGCCAAGAACCAGCTGCGCAACATTGCGCGCCTGCCCATCGTGTTCAAGCACGTGGCGGTGATGCCCGATGTGCACCTGGGAATCGGCGCGACCATCGGCTCGGTGGTGCCCACCCTCAAGGCCATCATCCCCGCTGCGGTGGGGGTGGACCTGGGGTGCGGAATGATGGCGTGCAAGACCACGCTGACTGCGAGCGACCTGCCCGATAACCTGTCTGGCATTCGCGCCGCCATTGAGCGCGCCGTGCCCGTGGGGATGACCCCCAAGCGTTTCGGCCGCGACAAGGGAAGCTGGGATATGCCGCCCGCCGAGACCGACCGCGCCTGGGCCGCGCTGGTGGATGAGTTCGACGAGATTTGCGAAGCGCACCCGCGCATCAAGAACACGAACAACTACAAGCACCTGGGAACGCTCGGAACGGGGAACCACTTCATCGAGATCTGCCTGGACGAGCACCAGAGCGTGTGGGTGATGCTGCACTCCGGCTCGCGCGGGGTGGGAAACGCCATCGGCACCCATTTCATCGAGCTGGCCAAGAAAGACGCCGAGATGAACCAGCGCAACCTGCCCGATAAAGACCTTGCGTACTTTGAGGAAGGCGCGCAGTACTTCGGCGACTACGTGAAGGCCGTGGGGTGGGCGCAAAAGTTTGCCGCCGCCAACCGCGAAGTGATGATGGGACGTGTGATTGCCGCGCTACGCAAGGTGATCACCAAGCCGTTCGAAACGCACATTGAGGCGGTGAACTGCCACCACAACTACGTGCAGCGCGAGACGCACTTCGGGCAAGACGTGTTCGTGACCCGCAAGGGCGCGGTGAGTGCCGAGCAAGGCAAGCTGGGGATCATCCCGGGAAGCATGGGGGCCAAGAGCTTCATCGTGCGCGGAAAAGGCAACCCCGAGAGCTTCAACAGCTGCAGCCACGGCGCGGGGCGAACCATGAGCCGCACCAAGGCCAAGAAGCTGTTCACTGTGGCGGACCAGATCAAGGCCACCGAAGGCGTGGAATGCCGAAAGGATGCAGACGTGATTGACGAAATTCCGATGGCGTACAAGGACATCGATGCGGTGATGGCGGCGCAGGAAGACCTGGTGGAGGTGGTGTACACGCTCAAGCAGGTGGTGTGTGTGAAGGGGTGACACCCTTTGTAACTATTGATTTGATAGCTGCTTGCGCTTGTCCATTGGGCGCAGTAGCTGCTTTTTATGCACAAGAATAATCCGGAGAAAATCACCTCTGCACCCCTCGTTCTCGACGGCTCCACCGGCGAAGGTGGCGGGCAAATCCTGCGCACCGGCCTGGCCCTGTCCATGGTCACCGGCCGCCCGCTGCACATCTCGCGCATCCGCGCCGGGCGGCCCAAGCCGGGCCTCATGCGCCAGCACCTGGCCTGCACGCAGGCAGCGGTCGCCGTGTGCGGCGGGCAGGCCGAGGGCGCGGAGCTGAATTCGCAAACGCTGGTGTTCACACCCGGCAACGTGCGTGCAGGCGACTACCGTTTTCAGATCGCCACCGCAGGCAGTTGCCTGCTGGTGCTGCAGACGGTGCTGCCCGCGCTGATGCTGGCCGATGGCCCGAGCAAGGTCGAGCTGGCGGGCGGCACGCACAACCCGATGGCGCCGCCGTTTGATTTTCTGGAACGCGCCTTTGCGCCGCTGGTGCGGCGGCTAGGGGTGGGGCTGGAACTGCAACTGCAGCGACGGGGCTTTTACCCCGCCGGGGGCGGCGAGCTGGTGGCGCACATCACGCCTGCCCCATCCACCCGACCTCTGGCGCCGGTGGATGTGCTGGAGCGCGGCGAGCTGCAAGACGCCTGGGGCGAGGCGCTGGTGCCCGGCCTGGCGCGCCACATTGCCACGCGGGAGCTGGCGGCGCTGGGTCAGCGCATGGGCTGGACGTTTGAAGCTGGCCAGCTGCGCCAGCCGCCCACGCGCCAGAACGAAGGGCCGGGCAATGCGCTGATCGCCACGCTGGAGTACGCGCAGGTGACCGAGGTGTTCTGCCAGCTGGGCGAACGCGGCCTGTCGGCCGAGCAGGTGGCCAAGCGGCTGGTGGACGAAGTGCGCGCCTACCAGCGCAGCACCGGCGCGCTGGGCCCGCACCTGGCGGACCAGTGGATGCTGCCGCTGGCCCTGGCGGTGTGGCGCAGCGGGCAGGCCGCCAGCTATACCTGCAGTGAAGTGACGCAGCACACGGCCACCAACGCGCAGACCATTGGGATGGGCCTGCCGGTGCGGGTGCAGATCACGCCCGCAGCGGGCGCTATGCGCGTGGAGGTATCACCCCTGCCGTGATGGGCGTTGCGGCGGCCCGCCCCATACCCTGGCTATATCCATATGGCCAGAGCCGTAGAACAAGTGGTTCAGAATGCGCGTCACAGACCTTCCACTTTGTGTCCAACCCAACGCTTAACAGGAGACGCCATGAAAGTTGACAACATTCTGCAAACCATCGGCAAAACGCCCCACGTGCGCATCAACCGCCTGTTTGGCCCTGGCGCCAATGTGTGGGTGAAGTCGGAGCGCAGCAACCCCGGCGGTTCCATCAAGGACCGCATTGCGCTGGCGATGGTGGAGGACGCGGAAAAGTCTGGCGCGCTCCAACCCGGCGGCACCATCATCGAGCCCACCAGCGGCAACACCGGCATCGGCCTGGCGCTGGTAGCGGCCGTCAAGGGCTATAGGCTGATCCTCGTGATGCCCGACAGCATGAGCATCGAGCGCCGCCGCCTGATGCTGGCCTATGGCGCGCAGTTTGACCTGACCCCGCGCGAGAAGGGCATGAAGGGCGCGATTGCCCGCGCGCAGGAGCTGCAGGCGCAAACGCCCGGCTCGTGGATTCCGCAGCAGTTCGAGAACCCCGCCAACATCGACATCCATGTACGCACCACGGCGCAAGAAATCCTGGCCGACTTCCCCGACGGGCTGGACGCCATCATCACCGGCGTGGGCACCGGCGGCCACCTGACAGGCACGGCCCGCGTGCTCAAGGCGAAATTTCCGCAGCTCAAGGTGTTTGCGGTGGAGCCCACGGCCTCGCCCGTCATCTCGGGCGGCGCGCCCTCGCCCCACCCCATCCAGGGCATTGGCGCTGGCTTCATCCCCAAGAATCTGGACACCAGTGTGCTCGACGGCGTGATCCAGGTCGATGCCGAGCCCGCCCGCGAATACGCCCGCCGCTCTGCGCGCGAAGAGGGCCTGCTGGTCGGCATCTCGTCCGGCGCTACCTTGGCCGCCATCGCCCAGAAGCTGCCCGAGTTGCCCGCAGGCGCCAAGGTGCTGGGCTTCAACTACGACACGGGCGAGCGCTACCTGTCGGTGGAAGGCTTCCTGCCGGCCTGATGGCCCCCCCACGCGCAGCGCGCTGTCACCAGGGCCCTTCGGGGCCTTTTTTTTGGGCTACGCAGCACAAAGCCACGGCCAGCCGTCCTACAGCGGTAACGCGCTCGGGCCAGAACAATCAAGGTTCGCACCGGCTCACCGTGGGGATGTCCTGCATAACCCCCGCGAGTCAGTGGTAGCGTGGATCGGGATAGACCGCAAGGCGTCTTTTGGCAGTCAATAGCCAAGCTATTGGCAACAAAAGCAACGCAGCGGGCTGCCCGAGGCCGCGCTACCGCCGACCGCAGGGAGTTATGCAGGACATCCCTAGTGGCTTCGCCGGAGCCCCTTCCAACGATTGCAACTGCCCATGGCCCCGAACTCCGCGACAGACTCCCAGCCTATTGCGTTCAAGGTGCTCACCGTGAACGTGCACAAGGGCTTCACCACCTTCAACCGGCGCTTCATGCTGCATGAGCTGCGCGAGGCCGTGCGCGACGTGGCGGCGGACCTGGTGTTCTTGCAAGAAGTGCTGGGCACGCACCACCGGCACGCCAGCCGTCTGGCCAACTTTCCGCAGGTGCCGCACTACGAGTTTCTGGCCGACACCCTCTGGTCGCAATACGCCTACGGGCGCAATGCGGTGTATGACAACGGCCACCATGGCAACGCGCTGTTGTCCAAGTTTCCGATCACGCACTACGAGAACCACGACATTTCGGTGAGCGGGCCCGAGCGGCGCGGCATGCTGCACTGCGTGCTGCAGCCCCCTGGGCACCACCTGCCCGTGCATGCGGTTTGTGTGCACCTGGGCCTGCAAGAGTCGCACCGGCAGCACCAGCTGCGCCGCGTATGCGATCTGGTCAACAGCTTTCCCGCCAATGAGGCCGTAGTGCTGGCCGGCGATTTCAATGACTGGCGCCACCGCGCACACGACATCCTGCACCGCGAAGCCGGCTTGCAGGAGGTGTTCGTGCAGGCCTTTGGCCGGGCGGTGCGCACGTTCCCGGCGGCGATGCCGCTGCTGGCGCTTGACCGCATCTATGTGCGCAACGCCACCGTGCACTCGCCGCTGGCGCTGCCCAAGAAGCCCTGGGACAAGCTCTCGGACCATGCGCCTCTGGCTGCGGAGATCCTGCTATGAAACGCCCTGCCTTCAGCACGCCCCGCGCCCTGCGCGCACCCCGGTCCTCGCGCTGGGTGCCCGGCAACCATTTCGAGTTGCTCGAAAACGGCGAGGAGTTCTTTCCCCGCGTGTTCCAGGCCATTGCCGACGCCCGGCGCGAGGTGATGCTGGAGACCTTCATCCTGTTCGAGGACAAGATCGGCCAGCAATTGCACGCCGCGCTGCTGGCGGCCGCCCGGCGTGGCGTGGAGGTGCATGTGCTGGTGGACGGCTTTGGATCGCCCGACCTGTCGGACCGGTTTGTCGGCAGCCTGGTGGAGGCGGGCGTGCACTTTCGCATCTTTGACCCGGGCCGCCGCTTCCTGGGCCAGCGGCTGAACATGCTTCGCCGCATGCACCGCAAGATCGTGGTGGTGGACGGGCACCTGGGGTTCATTGGCGGCATCAACTACTCGGCCGACCATGTGGCCGACTTTGGCCCCGAGGCCAAGCAGGACTACGCCGTGCAGGTGCGCGGCCCCATCGTGGCGCAGATGCACCACTTCACCCGCGAGGCGGTGCTCAGCCGCCAGGAACGCAAGCGCCACCAGGCTGCCGGTATCACCGGGCGCCCACACGCGGGTACAGCGCACGCGATGTTTGTGACACGGGACAACCAGCAGCACACCAACGACATCGAGCGCCACTACCGCGTGGCCCTGCGCGCAGCGCGCAGCCGGGTCGTGATTGCGAATGCCTACTTCTTCCCCGGCTACCGCTTCATCCGCGAGATGCGGCGCGCCGCGAAACGGGGGGTGGATGTGCGCATCATCCTGCAAGGCCAGCCCGACATGCCCATCGTGAAGACGGCGGCCAGCCTGCTGTACGACCACCTGCAGCGCGCAGGGGTGCGGGTGTACGAATACTGCGACCGCCCGCTGCACGGCAAGGTGGCGCTGGTGGACGAGGACTGGTCCACCGTGGGCTCCAGCAACCTCGACCCGCTGAGCCTGTCGCTGAACCTGGAGGCCAATGTGATCATCCAGGACCGTGCCTTCAACGCCCACCTGCACCGCCGCCTGTCGCACCTCATGGAGCACAGCTGCAAGCAGGTCGAAGCCACCGCGCCCAGCCGCTGGAACGGCCTGCGCCTGCTGCGCAGCTATGCGGTGTTCCACCTGCTGCGCTGGTTCCCCGCCTGGGCGGGCTGGCTGCCCCGGCACGAGCCCCACATCACGCTCGCCAACCCGGGTGCCGCAGAGCCCGCAGGCAGCCCCGCCACCTGAACTAGCGGGCACACACCATGGCCACCCCCACGCTGCACGCGGACACCCAGGTGGGCAGCAACCGGCAGACCACCAGCGGCTGGCGCCACTGGCCGCAGCAGGCTTGGTGGCCCTGGCTCACGCGGGGGGTTGCCATCGCCTTTTTTGCGGTGGTGGCCGCGCTGATCGTTCGGCAGGCGCGCACAGTGGACTGGCCCGCCGTGCTGCAGGCGCTGCGCGACCTGCCCACCGCCGCACTGGCGCTGGGCGGCGCAGTGGCGCTGTTGAGCCACTTCACCTACGGCAGCTTTGACTGGGTGGGCCGCCATTGCAGCGGCCACCGCCTGCCGCGCGGCACCACCCTGGCCATTGCCATGACGAGCTACCCGTTCACGCTCAACCTGGGCTCGCTGATCGGAGGCGTGGGCGTACGCTATCGGCTGTACGACCGGCGCGGTGTGGACCCCGGCACCATCGGCCAGGTGGTGGGCACCAGCATCGTGACCAACTGGGTGGGCTACCTGCTGCTGGCCGGGGTACTGGCCTGGTTGTGGCAGCCGCCTGCAGTGGCCGGGTGGACGGTAGCGCCCTGGCAGTGGAGCCTGGGCGGCACGGTGCTGGGCTGCTTGCCGCTGGTTTACCTGGCACTGTGCGCGATGCGCAGGGGCCGAGCACTGACGCTGCGGGGCCACGCTTTTCCGCTGCCGCGCTGGCCGGTGGCGCTGTGGCAGATCGCGGCATCGGCCACCAACTGGATGCTGATGGGCGCCGCCCTATGGACGGTGTTGCAACACCAGGTGCCCTATCCCGCCGCCCTGGCCACCGTGCTACTGGGGGCCGTTGCCGGGCTGGTGCTGCGCGTGCCCGCGGGCCTGGGTGTGCTGGAGGCCGTGGGCGTGGCGCTGCTGGCCACCGCCGCATTGGGGCAGGAACAGGTGCTGGCGGCACTGCTGGCCTACCGGGCGCTGTACTACTTTGGGCCACTGGTGCTGGCGGCCGTGGCACTGGGTGTGGCCGAGCTGCGCTGGCGCCAGCGGCCTGCCCAGGACGCCTAATCGCGTCCCGAAGACAAAAATTCAGCCAAAACAGCCGAATGCGCTAGTGCAACATGCCTTGATTGCTATCATTTTTATATAGCCAGCGCTTCCCACACCCCGGTCGCGTAGGCCGACGGGGTTCCGCCCGCTGCGCAGACCCCGTATCATCCCGGCCCCACGCCATTGCTTTTCGCCCGATCGACACGGGCCCGCAAGACCATGATCCGACTCTCTGAAATCCGGCTGCCGTTCACCGCTGCCGAAGCCCCCGAGGCGCCCCTGCGCGCCGCTGTCACCCATATCCTGGGCATCTCCGACGCCGACATCGCCCACCTGCACGTTTTCAAGCGCAGCTTTGACGCGCGCAAGGTGGACCTCCTGGCGGTGTACATCGTGGACATCACGCTGGCCCAGCCTGAGCGCGAGGCCGCGCTGCTGGCAAAGTTTGCGGGCAACCCGCACATCCAGCCCACGCCCGACATGGCCTGGCACCCCGTGGGCCAGGCGCCTGCCGAGCTGCCTCTGCGCCCGGTGGTGGTGGGCTTTGGGCCCTGCGGCATTTTTGCGGCGCTGGTGCTGGCGCAAATGGGCTTCAAGCCCATCGTGCTGGAGCGCGGCAAAACCGTGCGCGAGCGCACCAAGGACACCTGGGGCCTGTGGCGCAAGCGCGAGCTGCATGCCGAAAGCAATGTGCAGTTTGGCGAAGGCGGCGCTGGCACCTTCAGCGACGGCAAGCTCTACAGCCAGATCAAGGACCCGCGCCACCTGGGCCGCAAGGTGATGAACGAGTTCGTCAAAGCCGGTGCGCCCGAAGAAATCCTGTATGTGGCCCACCCGCACATCGGCACCTTCAAGCTGGTGAAGGTGGTGGAAAACCTGCGCGAGCAGATCATTGCGCTGGGCGGCGAGATCCGCTTCGAGCAGCGCGTGACGGACGTGATCATCGAAGGCCAGGGCGAGCAGCGCCACCTGCGCGGCCTGAAGGTGCTGAACCAGGTCACGGGCGAGACCACTGAGCTGCGCGCCGACCACGTCGTGATGGCGCTGGGCCACAGCTCGCGCGACACCTTTGCCATGCTGTACCAGCGCGGCGTAGCCATGGAGGCCAAGCCGTTCTCCATCGGCTTTCGCATCGAGCACCCGCAGGGCGTGATCGACCGCGCCCGCTGGGGCCGCCACGCGGGCCACCCGCTGCTGGGCGCGGCCGACTACAAGCTGGTGCACCACGCCGCGAATGGACGTGCGGTGTACAGCTTTTGCATGTGCCCCGGCGGCACCGTGGTGGCCGCCACCAGCGAGCCCAACCGCGTGGTGACCAACGGCATGAGCCAGTATTCGCGCAACGAGCGCAATGCCAACGCAGGCATGGTGGTGGGCATCGACCCGCGCGACTACCCGCAGGACGCGCAGGCGTTTGAAACCAACCTGGGCCAGACCTACGGCGTGGAGACCCTGCCCGCCGGGCAGTTCCACCCGCTATCGGGCAGCGTGCTGCAGCGCCAGCTGGAATCGAATGCGTTTGTGCTGGGCGGCCGTGACTACAGCGCACCGGGCCAACTGGTGGGCGAGTTCATCGCAGGCAAACCGTCCACACAGCTGGGCAGCGTGGAGCCTTCGTACAAACCCGGCGTGGCCCTGGGCGACCTGCACGCCGCCCTGCCCGGCTACGCCATCGAGGCGCTGCGCGAGGCACTGCCCGTGTTCGGTCGCAAGATCAAGGGCTTTGACATGCACGACGCGGTGCTGACGGGCGTGGAGACGCGCACCTCGTCACCGCTCAAGATCGGGCGCGGCGACAACATGCAAAGCCTGAACACACCGGGGCTGTACCCGGCGGGCGAAGGCGCCAGCTACGCGGGCGGCATTCTGTCGGCCGGCGTGGATGGCATCAAGGTGGGCGAGGCCGTGGCGCGCAGCCTGCTCGGCGCGGCCGCATGATGCGGGCGCCCAGTTTGGCGCAGTTTGCAGCGGCGGCCCTGGCCATGGCCGCCGTGGTGCTGGCGTCCAACATCCTCGTCCAGTTCCCGCTCAATGACTGGCTCACCTGGGGCGCCATCACCTACCCGGTGGCTTTTCTGGTCAGCGAGCTGGTGAACCGCGCCCATGGCCCGCAGCAGGCGCGACGGGTGGCGTGGGTGGGGTTTGCGGTGGCCGTGGCGGCCTCGCTGGTGCTGGCGCCGGTGCGCATTGCCATCGCGTCGGGCACGGCGTTTTTGCTCTCGCAGGGGCTGGACATCAGCGTGTTCGACCGGCTGCGCCACGGCACCTGGTGGCGCGCGCCGCTGGTGGCCACGCTGCTCGCTGCGGTGCTGGACACGGCCGTGTTCTGGAGCATTGCCTTTGCGGGCACCAGCGACCCCTGGGTCACCTGGGCGCTGGGCGACCTGGGCGTGAAGCTGGGGCTGGGGGTGGCGCTGCTGCTGCCGTTTCGCCTGTTCATCAGCCGCCAGCTGGCAACGCACCACCGCGCGACCTGAGCCGCGCGGCGCCTTTCGCGTCTTCTCGTCGCGGCTTACTTGCGCTGCAAAAAGTCCACCGCCAGCGCGGCCAGCGTGCGTGCGCCCACCGGCATCTGGTCTTCGTCGATGTCGAACAGCGGCGAGTGGTTGGACGGCGCCTTGGTGAAGTCCGCGCCCTTGGGCGGCGCGCCCAGGAAGTAGAAGAAGCCGGGCGCCACCTTTTGGAACTCCGAGAAGTCTTCCGAGCCGCTCACCTTGGGGATGACCATGGCCTTGCTGCCCGAGGCCAGCTTGAGCGCGGGCAGCGACGCGGCCGTCAGCTCCGCCGGGTTGCTGGTCACCGGGTAGGCCACGGGGCCAAAACGCACCTGGGCCTTGGCGCCGCTCGATGCCGCGATCTGCTCGGCCGTGGTGGTGATGCGCTTGAGCGCTTCCTGCCGCATGCCTTCGTCAAAGGTGCGCAGCGTGCCCAGCATCTCCACGCCGTCGGGGATGATGTTGTAGCGCGTGCCGCCCTGGATCTGGCCGATGGTGATGACGGCCGGCTCCTGGCTGATGTTGAGCTGTCGGCTCACCACCGTCTGCAGGCCCAGCACCACCTGGCTGGCGGCCACGATGGGGTCCACCGCGTTCCAGGGCGACGAGCCGTGGCCGCCGCGGCCCTCGACCTGGATCTTGATGTTGTCCGAGCCCGCCATGAGCGGCCCGCTGCGGTAGCCCACCACGCCGGAGGGCAGGTTGGCCGTGATGTGCAGGCCGTAGATGGCCTGCACATCCTTGAGCGCGCCCGCCTCCACCATGGCCTTGGCGCCAAAGCTGGGCACCTTGCCGTTGGCATCGGGCTCCACGGGCGCGCCTTCCTCGGCGGGCTGAAAGATGAACTTGATGGTGCCGGGCAGCTGCGCCTTCATGCCGGCCAGCGCCTCGGCCGCGCCCATGAGCATGGCCACGTGGGCATCATGACCGCAGGCGTGCATCACCGGCACCTCCTTGCCCAGGTAGGTGGCCTTCACCTTGCTGGCAAAGGGCAGCCCGGTGTTCTCGGGCACGGGCAACGCGTCCATGTCGGCGCGCAGGGCCACCACCTTGCCGGGCAGGCCACCCTTGAGCGTGCCCACCACGCCGGTGCCGCCCACGCCGGTCTGCACCTCCATGCCGAGCTTCTTCAGATGCTCGGCCACCAGCTTGGCGGTGCGCACCTCCTGGCCCGAGAGTTCGGGGTGGGAATGGATGTCGCGGCGCCAGTTGACCATCTTGGGCGCCACGGCCGTCACGGCGGCGTCGATGGCCTGCAGGCCGGCGGCGTCCAGGGCCTGGGCCTGGGCGGACGATGCGAACGTGAGCCCGCTGAGAAGCAAGCAGGTGGCCAGCGAGATGGCAGAGAGGGGGGTGTGCATGAGGCAGATCCGTGCAGGAAGTGAAAACAAAAAGGAACGCAGCAAAAAAACGCAGGTTCATGCTACGGGCCCACCCCGCGCTGCAGACAAGCGAAAATAGCCATCCACAGAGCCAATATCGCCATGCCCCGTTCTTCTGTCCTGTCTGCGACGGCACCGGTTTTTCGCATCGACATCCCGCTGCTGCCCGAATCGGCGGTGGGCAACGCACTGCAGTTCATCGACCTCTTGCGCGGCGCCAACCTGCTGGCCGGCCTGCGGGGCGGTGCAGGCTCGCCCCGCCTGGCCTGGCGGCTGCTGGATGCCCAGGGCCAGCCCCTGCCGCACCAGCCGGGCCTGCTGGCGGCCTACACGCAGCCCACGGCGGCGCCAGCCGACGACCCCGCACAGGCCTGGTTCATCCCCTCGTTCCACGCGGCCGACATCCCGGCCATCCGCGATGTGGCGGCGCGCCACCGCGCCCTCTCGCGCCAGATCGGCATTGCGCTGGACGCCGGGCACAAGGTGCTTACCGTGGGCAATGGTGCCTGGCTGGCGGCGCAGAGCGGGCGCCTGCAGGGCCGCCGCGGCTGCCTGCCGTGGTTCTACCTGGCCGGGTTTGAGCGGGACTTTCCCGAGGTGGGGCTGGACGCCGGTCACGACCTGAGCGATGACGGCCCCTGGCTCAGCTGCGCGCTGCCCCACAGCCTGGGGGAGATGGCGATTGCCCTGGTGCGCCATGCGCTGGGCGATGCGCTGGCCCAGACCTGCGCCAGCGTGCTGCGGCCCGACCACGACCGCGCCCGTGCCGCCCTGCAGGCCAACGCGCAGCAACACATCCCCGCCACACGCGACAGCACCCTGGCCCGCGCCATGGCCTGGATGGAGAACCATCTGGACGAGCCCTACTCGCTGGCCCGGCTGGCGGAGGCAGCGGCGGTGAGCCCACGCACCTTGCTGCGGCACTTTCAGCAGGAGCTGTCGCAGTCGCCGCTAGACCACTTGCACAGCCTGCGCTGCGCACGCGCCAAGGTGCTGCTGGAGGTGACGCTGGAGAGTGTGCCCAGCATCGCGGTGGCCTGCGGCTATGCCGACCCGGCTGCGTTCCGCCGCATCTTTGTGCGCTACACCGGCATGGCACCGGGGGAGTACCGCAAGCGCCACGCCTTGCGCGCGCCGCGCAGGCGCTGGCGGGTGGATGTGGGGGCATGAGACGCAGCAGCCTCTCTGCCCCGCTGCGAACGCGGCCGCACCACCGTCCCTCCTTGACCTGAATCAACACCCGCAGCGGACAGCGCGCAACACTGGAAGCCCTTGGGTCGGCCATGCATTCGCACGCGCGGCGCAAGGATTCGCGCCCAGCGCGCCTTCACCGGAGCCACCCCATGTCCACTGCCGCACCGACCACATCCCCGGCCCCTGCCCCCGCATCGGCGAGCCTCGCCAAACGGCTCGGCCTGCTCGGCGCCCTGGTGGCGCTGCTGGCCGTGCAGGCCTTGCCCACCCCGGCCGGGTTGCCGGTGGCGGGGCAAACCATGCTGGCCATCCTCGCGTTCGCGGTGATCGTCTGGATGACCGAGGCGCTCGAATACTCGGTGAGTGCGGTGGTGATCGCCGCGCTGATGGTGTTCTTGCTGGCCTACGCACCCAGCGTGGCCAAACCCGATGGCGCGGACATGGGCACGGGCGCGGCGCTGAACCTCGCACTCTCGGGCTTTGCCAACAGCGCCGTGGCGCTGGTCGCTGCCGCGTGTTTCATTGCGTCGGCCATGACCGCCACGGGGCTCGACCGGCGCATCGCGCTCACAGTGCTGTCCAAGGTCGGCGCCCAAACCCATCACATCGTGATCGGGGCCATGGTGGTGGGCTTTCTGCTGTCGTTCATCGTGCCCAGTACCACGGCGCGCGTGGCCTGCCTGATGCCGATCATGATGGGCTTTGTGCTGGCCTTCAAGGTAGACCGCAAGAGCCGCTTTGCCGCGCTGCTGGTCATCACCACGGCGCAGACGGCCAGCATCTGGAACGTGGGCGTCAAGACCGCCGCCGCGCAGAACATGGTGGCCATCGGCTTCATCGAAAAGCAGCTTGGTGCGCAGATCACCTGGGGCGAATGGTTTGTGGCGGCCGCCCCGTTTGCAGCCCTGATGACGGTGGCGCTGTTCTTCATCATGACGCGCATGATGAAGCCCGAGATGAAGGAAATTGCGGGCGGGCAGGAGACCATTCGGCAGCAGCTGGCCGAACTGGGCCCGATGACGCTGAACCAGTGGAAGCTGCTGGCCATGGTGCTGGTGCTGCTGGGGTTCTGGTCCACCGAGAAGGTGCTGCACGACTTTGACACCACCTCCACTACCCTTGCGGCCGTGGCGCTGATGCTGTTTCCGCGCATCGGCGTGATGGACTGGAAGCAGTCGCAAAAGGGGTTCCCGTGGGGCACGGTAGTGCTGTTCGCGGTGGGCATCAGCGTGGGCTCTGCGCTGCTGCAGACCAAGGCGGCGGGTTGGCTGGCCCAGCTCATCGTGGGCCACCTGGGCCTGCAGATGGCGTCGGCCTTTGCCATCCTGATGCTGCTGTCCGCGTTCCTGATCGTCATTCACCTGGGCTTTGCCAGCGCCACGGCGCTGGCGTCCACCATGATTCCCATCGTCATCAGCGTGCTGTCCACCGTGCAGACGCCTGGCATCAACATCGTGGGCATGACGATGATCCTGCAGTTCGTGGTGAGCTTTGGCTTCATCCTGCCGGTGAACGCGCCGCAGAACATGATCGCCTACGGCACCGACACCTTCGACGCGCACGACTTCGTGCGCACCGGCATCGTGATCACGCTGACCGGGATGATCCTGCTGGTGGTTTTTGCGCTGACCTACTGGCCGTGGCTGGGGCTGATGGTGACCCGCACCTGACCTGCAGGCTTACCGCAGCGCCTTCTGGCCCCCAGCGGCTGCAGGCAGGCGGAAGGCCTCCACCAGCTCGGCCAGTTGCTGCGCCTGCACGCGCAGGCCCTGGGCGGCGGCGGACGACTCCTCGACCAGCGCGGCGTTCTGCTGAGTCATCTGGTCGAGCTGCGAGACCGCCTCGCCCACCTGACTCAGGCCCGTGGTCTGCTCGCGGGCGGCAGTGCTGATCTCGCCAATGATGGTGGCCACCTGCTGCACGGACTGGACGATCTCGCCCATGGTGCCGCCAGCGGCGTGGACCAGCTGCGTGCCCTCGTCCACCTGCCGCACGCTGTCGCTGATCAGCCCACCGATCTCCTTGGCTGCCGTGGCCGAGCGCTGGGCCAGGCTGCGCACTTCGCTGGCCACCACCGCAAAGCCCCGGCCCTGCTCGCCCGCACGGGCGGCTTCTACGGCCGCATTCAGTGCCAGGATGTTGGTCTGGAACGCAATGCCATCGATCACGCTGGTGATGTCGGCAATGCGGCGTGACGACAGGGCAATGCCGTCCATGGTGCCCACCACGCGGTCCACTGCCTCGCGCCCGCGCTGGGCCACGCTGCTGGCACCGGCGGCCAGGGTGCTGGCCTGCGCAGCGGCATCGGCGCTGTGGCGCACGGTGGCCAGCAGCTCCTCCATGCTGGCGGCGATCTCTTCCAGGTTGGAGGCCGTCTGCTCGGTGCGGGCCGACAGGTCGCTGTTGCCCGCCGCAATCTCGCTGCTGGCCCCGGCCACCGACGTGCTGGCCTGGCGCATGCCCACCACCAGCTCGGCCAGCCGCGCCTGCATGCCGCCCAGGCGCGCCAGCAGCGCTTGCAGTTCGTCGCGGTTACCCGCCTGCGGCGCGGGCACGGGGGAGGTGAGGTCGCCTTCGGCAATGCGGTCAGTCACTTCGGACGCATGGGCCAGGGGCTGCAGGATGGAGCGCGACAGCAGCCAGGCGCAGGCCAGGCTCAGCAGCAGGCCCACCAGCGAGCCCGCTGCCAGCAGCGTGATGCCCTGGCTCTCGCTGCGGGCCGCAGCGGCGCGCGCCTCGGCCACGCGCTGGCGCTGGTAGTCGGCCAGCTTGTCCACGGCTGCGGCATAGGCGTCAGCGGCAGGGCGCAGCTGGGTGGCAATGGCATCGGGCGGCAAGGCCTCGCCCGCCTTGCGGCGCTTGACCAGATCGTCCCGAACCGTGCGAAAACCGTTGCCGGCCTTGTCAATGGCGTCGAACAAGGCCTGCGATTCCGGGTCTGCCGCCAGCTCGTCCAGGCGCTTGCGGACTTCGGACGAGCGGGCCGAGGTGGTCTTGCGGTCGGCGTCGATGCGTGCCGCATAGGTGGGGTTGTTATCGATCTCCAGCAGCGTTTCGGCGCGGGCGGAGCTGAGCACCACGATGGCGTGCAGCTCGCGGGCCAGCAACGCGCGCTCGGACGATGCGCCCCCCAGGTCGTCCGCAATGTCCTGCAGCCCGGCCAGCCGCCAGATGCCCACCGCCGCCGACAGTGACATGACGAGGCAGACCACACCAAAGGCCAGGGCCAGGCGGACGGCAACACGTGCGTGGGAGATGGACATGGGAGGCTCTCGTGAGGGTGAATGGGACAACGCGGGCCTACCGTTCAGGGTGGCACCCGTCGGGAATGTATCGACAAAAGGTTACAAGTCCTTGAGCCGGCCCACAACAGGCCCCACCCTGCCGGAGCGCCAAAGCAACAGCCGCCCGCACACCCACAAAAAAGCCGCCACAGTGCAAGACTGTGGCGGCCCTCGGGTCGGTCAGGCGCAGCGCCTGCAGCGGATTATTGCTGCTGCTGAGCGTTTTGCAGCGCAGCAATGCGCTCTTCGATGGGCGGGTGGGTGCTGAACAGCTTGCCAATGCCACCGGCAATGCCCATGGCGGCCACGCTCTTGGGCAGCTCGCCGGGGTGCATGCCGCCCAGGCGGGCCAGCGCGTTGATCATGGGCTGGCGACGGCCCATCAGCTGGGCAGCGCCTGCGTCGGCGCGGAACTCGCGCTGGCGGCTGAACCAGGCCACGATCATCGCGGCCACGAAGCCCAGCACGATGTCGAGCACGATGGTGGTCACGTAGTAGCCGATGCCGGGGCCCGAGCTGTTTTCGTCGTTCTTGCGCAGGAAGCTGTCCACCGCGTAGCCAATGACGCGCGACAGGAACACCACGAAGGTGTTCATCACGCCCTGGATCAGCGTCATGGTCACCATGTCGCCGTTGGCGATGTGGGCCACCTCGTGGCCGATCACGGCCTCGACCTCTTCGCGCGTCATGCCCTGCAGCAGACCGGTGGACACGGCCACCAGCGCCGAGTTCTTGAACGCGCCCGTGGCAAAGGCATTGGGGTCGCCTTCAAAGATGCCGACTTCAGGCATGCCGATCTGGGCCTGGTCGGCGAACTTGCGCACGGTCTCGACGATCCAGCGCTCGTCGGGCGAGCCGGAGCCGTCGATCACGCGCACGCCCGAGGTCCACTTGGCCATGGGCTTGCTGATGAGCAGCGAGATGATCGCGCCGCCAAAACCCATGACCAGCGCGAAGCCCAGCAGCGCGCCCAGGTTCAGGCCGTTGGCCGTGAGGTAGCGGTTGACGCCCAGCAGGCTGGCCACCACCCCCAGCACGACAACGACGGCCAGGTTGGTCATCACAAACAAAAGGATCCGCTTCATGGAATGGTTTCTCCGTGGGGTAAACAACAACGAGTGTTTGCTGGCTCAGATGGGGGCCGGGTGCCGCGCTTCAAGCGCCGCCACCCTGGGTGACAACGGCACCCGCCCCATGGCCGCGATTGCATCGCGCTATGGTAGGTGCAAACCCCGGCCAGGGCCTTATCACACAAGGCTTGGCGGGAATTACGGCACAGGCGCTGCGCGCAAGGGCCGGAACACCTGCGCATCGTCATAAAAGCCCGGCGCCTCGTTGGCAGGCCACCAGCCGGGCACGCCCAAGACCGGCAGCGGCGTGAAGGGCTTGGTGGACCATGCCGAGGCGTCCACCTGATCGGCCAACCAGCCATCCACATCCGCTATTGAATTCATAGCTATCGGCGCATGAAATACGTGCGCCACCATGGGTTTTCGTGGAGCAACCAGCTTTTCGAGCAGTGCGTGCCCGAACAGCACCAGCCGGGCCTCGGCCCACAGCGGGCGCAGGTCGATGAACAGACGCTGCCAGTCCCGCGCCCGGAGCGCATCCCACAGGGCATCGGGCGCCTGCAGCAATGCGCCGTTTTCATCGAACACCGTGACGGCATCGCGCAGCGGCCCGCGCACGGCCTGCACGCCATCGGCGGCGATGGCCTGGGCCTGCAGCTGGTTCAGGCGCCGCTTGGTGCGCGGAAACTGCAGCCAGACCAGGCCGTTGAAGAAGTCGTGCAGGTTGTCGCGCGTGGGCACCCGGCGGGTGTCCCAGATGTACTGCTCGTAGGCGGTGCCTTCGGGCAGGTCGGACTGGGGCACGAAGACCACCGGGGCAGCCTGTGGCGCTGCGGTCTGCAATGTCTGGTGCACCGATGGGTCATCCTGCAGCAGCTGCTGGGCCAGGGGTTGGCCCAGGGCGCGCCACGGCGCCAGCCAGGGAGCGCTCCAGTCGATGGCGTCGAAAGGCTGACTTACACCAGCCGCCACGGCAGGGCTTCACCGGCGCGCAGGGGCTTGAGTTCGGCCTCGCCAAACGCAAAGCTGTCGGGCGGTGTCCACGACTCGCGGCGCAGGGTGATGGTGCCGGTGTTGCGCGGCAGGCTGTAGAAGTCCGGTCCGTGGAAGCTGGCAAAACCTTCGAGCTGGTCGAGCGCACCGGCGTTGTCGAATGCCTCGGCATACATCTCGATGGCGGCGTGGGCGGTGTAGCAGCCCGCGCAGCCGGTGGCGTGCTCCTTGAGGTGCGCGGGGTGCGGTGCGCTGTCGGTGCCCAGAAAGAACTTGCTGCTGCCGCTGGTGGCGGCCTGCACCAGGGCCACGCGGTGCGTTTCGCGTTTGAGCACGGGCAGGCAGTAGTAGTGGGGCCGCACGCCGCCGATGAAGATGGCGTTGCGGTTGTACAGCAGGTGGTGCGCGGTGATGGTGGCGGCCGTGAAGCGGTCGGCCTGCATCACGTAGTCGGCCGCGTCCTTGGTGGTGATGTGCTCGAAGACGATCTTCAGCTCGGGGAAGTCGCGGCGCAGCGGGATGAGCTGCTGCTCGATGAACACGGCCTCGCGGTCGAACAGGTCGATGTCGCTGCTGGTCACCTCGCCATGCACCAGCAGGAGCATGCCGGCCTTCTGCATGGCTTCGAGCGTTTTATAGGTCTTGCGGATGTCGGTCACGCCCGCATCGCTGTTGGTGGTAGCGCCTGCGGGGTAGAGCTTGCAGGCCACCACGCCGGCGGCCTTGGCGCGCACGATTTCTTCGGGCGGCAGGTTGTCGGTGAGGTACAGCGTCATCAGCGGCTCGAAGCTCATGCCAGCGGGCACGGCGGCCAGGATGCGCTGCTTATACGCCAGGGCCTGCTCGGCCGTGGTGACCGGTGGGCGCAGGTTGGGCATGATGATCGCGCGGCCGAACTGGGCGGCGGTGTGCGGCACGACGGTGTGCAGAGGCTCGCCGTCGCGCACATGCAGGTGCCAGTCGTCGGGGCGGGTGATGGTGAGGGTTTGGGGGGCTGCGGTCATGGGCGTGATTGTCCCATTGTGAGCAAGAGGCTCCCAAACGCTCTCATTTTCATAGCTATCGAGACATATGAGCGTGGCGCTACCGAGCAAAATCGTTCAAAACCGGCGCGCTACGGGCAGGTGGACCGGTTTATTCGGCTGTGATGCCCGCGCGTTTGACGACTGCGCCGAACTTCACCATGCGGTCGGCCATCATCTTTTCGAACGCAGCGGGCGGCATCTCTTCCGGCACGATCACGCCACGGTCCTTGAGGTTGGCCACCATGGCGGGCGACGTGGCCACCTGGCGCACGGCCTTGTACAGGGTCTGCACCACAGCCTCGGGCGTGCCGGCCGGGGCGGCCAGACCGGTCCAGGAGGTAAGGTTCAGCTCGGGGTGGCCCACCTCGGCCATGGTGGGCACGTCGGGCAGCTGCGGCAGGCGCTGGTCGGCGGCCACGGCCAGGGCGCGCACCTTGCCCGCCTGGATGTGCGGCAGCATGATGACCAGGTTGTCGAGGATGAACTGCACCTCATTGCCCAGCACGCCCGTGATCAGCGGCGTGCCCCCACGGTAGGGAATGTGCGTGGTGAACACGCCCGTGGAGACCTTGAGCATCTCCACATTGAGCTGGCCCATGCTGCCCACGCCGCCGCTGCCGTAGTTGAGCTTGCCGGGGTTCTTCTTGGCGTAGTCAATGAACTCCTTGAAGGTCTTGAAGGGCAGGCTGCTATGCACCACCAGGGCATTGGGCTGGCGGCCCAGGATGGCGATGTTTTCAAAGTCCTTGATGGGGTCGTAGCCGATCTTGGGCTGGGTGAGCGGGTTGGCCAGGTGGCTGCTTTGCGACGAGACCACCAGGGTGTAGCCGTCGGCCTTGGAGCGCGCCACATACTGCGCGCCCACCGAGCCCCCGGCGCCCGCGCGGTTTTCCACCACGATGGGCACGCCCAGCACGCGCGACAGCGGCTCGGAATACTGGCGCGCCATGATGTCCACCGACCCGCCGGGCGGGAACGGCACCACCAGCGTGATAGGACGCGACGGGAATTTGTCCTGCGCCAGGGCGGGCAATGCAGCAAGGCCTGCGAGGCCCAGGCCAGTGGTCAGGAGATGGCGGCGGGAAGTGGTGGCGGTCATGGCAGTCAAGGAACTCAGAAAACGGGTCAAAACAGGTCCAACAGGAACGGAAAGAATCAGGGGTGTGCCAGCACGGCCAGTGCCACGGCTTGTGCGCGGGGCACGAAGGTGGACAGCTCGCAGTACTCGCGTTCGGTGTGCGGGTGGCCGCCCACGGGGCCGGTGGCGCACAGGGTGGGCACGCCCACCGAGGCGGTGAGGCCGCTGTCGGCCGCGCCGCCGGTGAACTCACCTTGCACCTCAAAGCCCAGTGAACGGGCGCCCTGCTGGTACAGCGCCAGCAGGTAGTCGGGCGTGGGCTTCATGGGCAGGGAGCGGCGCGTGGTGGTGATGCGGCCCTGGGTGCGGGGCACGGACTCCTCTTCGACGATGGCGCGCACGCGCTCCAGCAGGTCGTCGGGGTTGGTGTCGGCCGTGAAGCGCAAGTCCACCTCGGCGCGCGCGTGAGGGGCCACCATGTTGGGCACGATGCCGCCCTGCACCACGCCCACGTTGCAGGTGATGCCCGTGGCAGTGTCGGTCAGCGCGTGCAGCTCCAGGGTCTTGCGCGCCAGGGCGTCAATGGCGCTGGCGCCTGCGGCGTGGTTGATGCCCGCATGTGCGGCCACGCCCTGCACCTCGAATTCCACCACCATCGAGCCCTTGCGGCTGGTGACCACGTTGCCGCTCACGCGGCCGGGCTCGGCATTGAACACCGCACGCGCGCCCCGCACGCGGGCCATGATGAGATCGCGCGTGGCGGGCGATCCGACCTCTTCGTCGCACGAGAAGAACAGGTGCAGCGGGGCCTTCAGCCCACCGCAGCGTGCAAAGGCCTCGGCGACAAACACGTTGAGCACCAGGCCCGACTTCATGTCGGCCGCGCCGGGGCCATAGGCGCGCCCCGCTTCTTCGCGGTAGGGGCGCTTGGCCACCGTGCCATCGGGAAACACCGTGTCCATGTGCCCCATGAGGATGATGGGCGCGCCATCGGCTGCAGCGCCCTCTGCCGGGTTGACCTGCGCATGCAGCAGCACGCCATAGCCGGACACGGGCTCGAACTGCACGGGCACACCGGCCGCCTGCAGGCGCTCGGCCAAAGCATGCGCCACCGCCGTCACGCCCGCTTCATTGCGGCTGCCGCTTTCGATGTTGACCACTTTTTGCAACAGGTCTTGCATGGCCTGCTGCTGCCGGGCCAGCCAGTCCAGCACCTGAGCATGCACCGGCAGTCGGGTTTCGTTCGAGGTATTGAGCATCTTTGTCCTTGGGCAATGCCCGGGTGGGGGCAAAATTTGGGTCGCAGTGTTGCATGCGACTCCGGGTTTTGCAACGTATTTTGCACGATTGAGTATTTTATGAAATCATCATTGCAAGAAACCACCGCCTTGCTGACGGAGCGGCTGGCCCGCCAGGATGCCGACCTGACCGCGAGCGAACGTGCATTGGCCGAGGCGCTGGGGCGCGACTACCCCCATGCCCTGCTGGAGTCCGCCACCGCCCTTGCTGCGCGCACAGGCACCAGTGCATCGACCGTGGTGCGGCTGTTTGCCAAGCTGGGCTACGGCAGCTATGCCGAGGCGCAGCGCGAGGCACGGGCCGAGGTCACCGCCCTGCTGCAAACGGCCGGGCAGCGCGCCCCCGTCACCATCGGCACCCGGCGCAGCCTGCAGCAGTGCGTGGACGATGCACTGCTACACGACCAGCACAACCTCACCGCCACACGCGACGGACTGGACATGGTGGCCTTCGAGGCCATGGTGGCGCGCATCGCGCAGGGCAAGGGCCGCATTTTTGTGCTGGCGCAGATCAACAGCGCCCCGGTGGCCGCCTGGCTGGCGCTGCACCTGAACATGTGCCGCCCCGGCGTGCACGAGCTGGGGGCTGGCGCCGTGGACGCCACCGATCAGCTGCTGTGGATTCAGCCTGAGGACGCCCTGCTGGTCTTCAGCATTCGCCGCTACGCGAGCGGGCCGGTGAAAGTGGCGCAGCGCTTTCGCGACGCGGGCGCCCAGGTGCTGGCCATCACCGACAGCGCCGCAGCACCCCTGGCCGCCGTGGCCCACCACCGGCTGCAGGTGCGCACATCCAACGCATCGCCGTTTGACTCTTACACCGCTGCGTTCTTCCTGTGCAATGCGCTGGTGTCGGCCGTGGCGCAGCTGCGGCACAAGGCGGTGTCCGAGGCGCTGAAACGGCGCGACGACCTGTGGACGGATTTTGAGTCCCAGCTCATTGTGGAAGGCCCTTCGTCGGGCGGCCGCAAGAGCAAGCGTTAGCGTTTCGTAAGCCATAAAAAAGCCGACCTCGTAAGGTCGACTTTTTTTATGGGTACATCAGCGTCACTGCGGTTTCAGCTCGTATACCTCTCCGTTGCTGTTGCGCCGGTACAGTATGGATCCGTTATACATACGCACTTCGTTGCAGGCCTCCCCATTTTTGGGGTCGTTCACACAGATCCGCCCCGGCTCAGCGACCCAAGTGCCACGCTCAGTGAAGCTTCCCATCATCACATGGAATGTTCCGTCGGACTTGTATTCGTAACGCAGCCCTCGCCCATCCTGCCGGAGCGCAGAGAACTTCTTGTCCACCACATGAGCCCGAATCTCATCGGCGGAGGGGGTTGTGGACTCCACGGGAAAACCAGGAACTTGCGCGATGGCCGCGCCCGTAACCAGGTAAAGCGCAACAGCTGTGGCGGTAGTTGATTTCATAAGAATTTTCAATGCTGGAGTATCTTGTTGAGGAAATCCTTGGTACGCGGCTGGCGTGCGTCGGGATTGTTGAAGAACTCGTCCTTGGAGCAGTCTTCCAAGATCTTGCCGCCCACATCCATGAAGATCACGCGGTTGCTCACCTTGCGCGCAAAGCCCATTTCGTGGGTCACGCACATCATGGTCATGCCTTCGTTGGCCAGGCCCACCATCACGTCCAGCACTTCGCCGACCATTTCGGGGTCGAGCGCCGACGTGGGTTCGTCGAACAGCATCACGATGGGGTCCATGGAGAGAGCGCGCGCAATGGCCACACGCTGCTGCTGGCCGCCCGAGAGCTGGCCGGGGAACTTGTCCTTGTGCGCAATCAGGCCCACACGCTCCAGCATCTTGAGGCCGCGCTTCTTGGCGTCGTCCGCGCTGCGGCCGAGCACCTTGATCTGTGCAATGGTCAGGTTGTCCGTCACCGACAGGTGGGGGAACAGCTCGAAGTGCTGGAACACCATGCCCACGCGGCTGCGCAGCTTGGGCAGGTTGGTGCTGGGGTCGTGCAGCTTCACGCCATCGACCGTGATCTCACCCTTCTGGAAGGGTTCGAGCGCATTGATGGTCTTGATGAGCGTGGACTTGCCAGAGCCCGACGGGCCGCACACCACCACCACTTCACCCTTGTTGATGGCGGCCGAGCACTCGTTGAGCACCTGCACCGGGCCATACCACTTGGATACGTTCTTGAGTTCGATCATTTCTTTTTCCTCAATCCAATCTCTTTTGCACCAGCGTCGATCAGCGGATGATCGCGATCTTCTGGTGCAGGCGCTTGACCATCCAGGACAGCGCGTAGCACATCACGAAGTACAGAACCGCAGCCGCCAGGTACGCCTCGATCGGACGGCCAAAGTTCTTGCCTGCCACTTCAAAGCCCTTGAGCATGTCGTAGGCACCAATGGCGTAGACCAGCGACGTGTCCTGGAACAGGATGATGGTCTGCGTGAGCAGCACGGGCAGCATGTTGCGGAACGCCTGGGGCAGCACCACCAGCTTCATGTTCTGGCCGTAGGTCATGCCCAGCGCCTGGCCTGCATACACCTGGCCGCGTGGGATGGACTGGATGCCCGCACGCATGATTTCGCTGAAGTACGCCGCCTCAAAGGCGATGAAGGTGATGACGGCAGACACTTCCGCACCGATGGGGCGGCCGATGATGGCCGGCACCAGCAGGAAGAACCAAAGGATCACCATCACCAGCGGGATGGAGCGCATGCCGTTGACGTAGATGGTGGCGGGCACATCCAGCCACTTCTTGCCCGACAGGCGCATGAGCGCCAGCACGGTGCCGAACAGCACGCCGCCCACAGTCGCCACCAGCGTGAGGATCAGGCTGAAGTACAGCCCCTTGAGCACGAAGTTGGAGATCAGGTCCCAGTTGTAGAAGGAGAAATCGAGATTCATATCAGTGCCCCCCTCCGGCCGCGCCACTCACGACCATGCCCGGGATGCGCGCACGCTTTTCAATGAAGGCCATGATGCGGTTGATGGCAAATGCCGAGAGGATGTACAGCGTGGTCACCGCCAGGTACACCTCGATGCCGCGCGAGGTTTCTTCCTGCGCCTGCATGGCGAACATGGTGAGTTCGGCCACCGACACGGCAAACGCCACGGACGAGTTCTTGAAGATGTTCATCGTCTCGCTGGTCAGCGGCGGAATGATGATGCGAAACGCCATGGGCAGCAGCACATAGCGGTAAGTCTGGAACGTGGTGAACCCCATGGCCATGCCGGCGTAACGCTGGCCGCGTGGCAGGGCCTGAATGCCCGAGCGCACCTGCTCGGCGATCCGTGCCGAGGTAAAGAAACCCAACGCCAACACCACCAGCGCAAAACCGGGCACGCCGCGCAGCACCGGGAACAGGGTGGGCAGCACGTGGTACCAGAGGAAAATCTGCACCAGCAGCGGAATATTGCGAAACAGCTCGACCCAGGCATTACCCAGCCGAACGATCATCGGACGGTCCTGCAACGTGCGCAGCGTACCGATGATGGAACCCAACACAAGTGCCAGCAGCAGCGCCAGCAGCGAAACGGACACGGTCCAGCCCCAGGCCGACAGCATCCAGTCCAGGTACGTGATGTCGCCGCCCTTGCCAAAGCAGCTTTGCACGACTTCCCGGTCCATGGTGTCCTGGCAGAACACCTGCCAATCCCAACTCATAAGCATCCCTTCTTGTTCGGTCGGTCACAGACCCCGAACAGCATCAACAAAAATGCCCCTCCGAACGCACCGCTCGAAGGGGCCACACCGAGCTATCGGTTACTTGTTGGCCGCGTACTCTTCCTTAGGCTTGTTGTTGGGCTTGGCCCATGCGTCCTTGGTCGCCGCTGACAAAGGCAAACCCACCTTGGTGTTGGCTGGCGGGATTGGCTGCATAAACCACTTGTCGTAGGACTTCGCCAATGTTCCGTCTGCAATCTGGCGCTTGATACTGTCGTCCACCGCCTTCTGGAAGGCCGGATCATCCTTGCGCAACATGCAGGCGATAGGCTCAACAGCCAGCACTTCGCCAACGATTTTGAAATCGCTCGGCGTCTTTGCCTTAGAGATGTTGCCCGCCAGGATGGACCCGTCCATCACAAAAGCGTCGGCACGGCCTGTTTCCAGCAGCAAGAAGCTGTCAGCGTGGTCTTTACCGAAGACTTCCTTGAACTCCATTCCCTCTGCACGCTTATTTTTTCGCAGCGTTTGCACCGAGGTGGTCCCTGTCGTCGTGGCTATGGTTTTTCCCTTCAGGTCTTTGATACCAGTAATGCCCGACTTGGCCTTGACTGCGATGCGCACTTCTTCCACGTAGGTGGTGATTGCGAATGCCACATCCTTTTGTCGATTCGCGTCGTTTGTTGTCGAACCACATTCGAGATCCACCGTGCCATTCGTGACCAAGGGAATACGATTTTGCGAAGTCACAGGCTGATACTTGATGTCGAGCGCGGTCATGCCCAACTGCTTGCGGAGATCGGACGTAATGCGCTCGGCCATTTCCGTATGAAACCCCACGTACTTACCATCGCCCAGCGTGTATGCCAGAGCCCCCGACGATTCCCGCACACCGAGAGTAATGCTGCCGGAGGCCTTGATCTTGGCCAGAGTGTCATTGGCCTGGGCAAATACGCTGCCAGCAGCCAAGGCGGTCACGGCAACCGCGAGCAAATGTTTCTTCATAGGGATCTCCTTGTGTTGAAAACGAAAAAAGGGGCGGATTTTAGAGACAAGGGCCTGCCGGGGGTAACCAGTCAGAACCACACTCCAAAAAGGGGTAGTACGCAACCCAGAGTATTAGTCAGAACGGGACCTGGTCTGTAGGGTATTTCCAGAAGTCGCGCAACAAGTAACTGACCGGCAGGTTCAGCACCGTGTTGTTGGGCGGAATGGGTTTGTTGAACCACTTGTCGTAAATCGGATAAATCTCGCGGCTGGTGATCAGGCGGCGCATTTCCTCGTCCACCAGCTTTTTGAACTCGGGGTCGTTCTTGGGCAGCATGATGGCCAGCGGCTCGGTCGTCATGAAGCGGCCCACCACCTTGAGCGCCTTGGGGTCGGGCCGCCCTGCAGCCAGGCCGTACAGCAGCACGTCGTCCATCACAAACGCGTCGGCCTCGCCCTTTTCCACCATCTCCACGGCCTTGGCATGGTCGGGCGCCTCCACGATGGTGATGCCCATCAGCCGTTCGCGGTTGGCCTGGTCGGCCGCCTTCAGGGGCGTGGTGCCTTTGGTGGACACCAGTTTTTTACCATTGAGGTCCTCCACCTTGTCAATGCTGCTGGAGGCCTTGACCAGGAGCCGTGCTCCAGTGATGAAGTGGGGAACGGTGAAGGCCACCCTCTGGCGCCGCTCGGCATTGTTCGTCGTGGAGCCACACTCCATGTCGGCCTTGCCCTGTTCGATCAATGCCATGCGGTTGGCCGAGGTGGCAGGCACCAGATCGATCTCCATGTCCTTCTTGCCGGTCTTCTTGCGCACCAGCTCGGCCATGCGCAGGCACAGGTCCATCGCATAGCCCACAGGCTTGCCCGACTGGCTGTCGACATAAGAGAAAGGCACCGAGGATTCGCGGTAGGCGATGACCAGCTTGCCGCCGCCAGCCACACGCTCCAGCACGCTGGCCTGCGCAGACGCACCGACCGCACAGCACAGTGCTGCGAGGCCCCAGGCCAATCCCCAATGCTGAACTTTCATATGATGCCTCTGTGAAGGAATGAACCGGGTTTGCAATCTTCGTGCCACCGTGGGGCCCTTCCAAGGCACACGCTGCGCTCTACCGATCCGGCGATGGCGCAGACTGTACGTGTCCAACCGATGAAATTCCAATGCCGTTTGCGCGCACAACTATGCAAACTGTTTATGTCCGTATTTACCCTTAGCATGAGGCCGCTTGGGCCTGCAGGTAGCTCCACAGCGCCTGCGCCGTGCCTTTGGGGGTGTCCTTGCCATTGGGCTTTTCGCGGTAAGCGCGCACATCCATGGTCATTTGCAGGCCTTCAGCGTCCGGGGGGGCGGCACTGACGAGGCGGCGCGAGCGCAGTTCCTTCTTCACGGCGCTGTGCGGCAAGAAGGCCACGCCGTGCCCTTCCAGCGCCATGGCCTTGAGACCCTCGGCCATGTCGGTCTCGTACACGCGCTCCAGGTGGATGGGTGTCTGCGACTGCTTGAGGATGAGTTCGGTCACCCGCCCCAGATAGGCGCCAGGCGCATAGCCAAGGTAGGGCAGCGGCTGCCCCGCGCGGCCCGGCAGGCGGTGCACGGGCTGGCCGTCAGCGTCGGCCTTGCTGTAGGGCGACAGCACCTCCTGCCCCAGGCTGACCATTTCATAACGATCGGCGTCGAGCTGAAAGGGCTGCGAAGGGTGATGGTAGGCAATCAGCAGGTCGCAACCACCCTCCACCAGCCGCATCACGGCGTCGTGCACATTCAGCGCAATCAGGCGGCTTTTGAACGGGCCGAACTTGTCGTGCAGGCTGGACACCCAGGCCGGGAAGAACGTGAACGCCAGCGTATGGGGCACGGCAAATTCGATCATGTCCTTGCCCGCGCTGGTGTGCGCACGCAGCATGGCGCGCGTGTTCTGCAGCGACTGGAGCATCTCCAAGGCCTGGTCGTACAGGGTTTTGCCGGCCGGGGTCAGCCGGGTGGGGTAGGAGCTGCGGTCCACCAGATCGGTGCCGGCCCAAGCCTCCAGCGCCTGGATCCGCCGCGAGAACGCGGGCTGGGTCACATGCCGCAGCTGCGCTGACCGGCTGAAGCTGCGGGTTTCCGCAAGACTGACGAAATCTTCAAGCCACTTGGTTTCCATCGGCGCATTATCCGCGCGCGGGCTGGAGCCTGCTGGCCGCCGGCATGAGGGTTTCTACAGAGCGCGCGGCGCATCGACGCAGGCCGCGCCCGCGTTTGCGGCACCGCACCAATGCTGTGCATGCATAGCAAGCGACGCATAATACCCAGCGCGTCTACCCCGCCTCATCATCGGTCAACGCCCCAGGTGCACAACGCCGCCGGGCAGCAAGATCGGCATCGGCCCTCTGTTCTTCTGACTCCCCGCGTTCATGTCCACCTCCACTCCTGAAGGGCCATCTGCTGCGCCCCCAGTGCCTGCTGCGGCGCCCAGTGCCCCCCTCGACGAACCCCGTTCCCTGCGCCTGGAAGACTGGCTCATCGTCCTGACCATGGCCGCCCTGGCGCTCATCACCTTCGTGAACGTGGTGGTGCGCTATTTCACCGATGCATCGTTTGCGTGGACCGAAGAAATTTCGGTGTTCCTGATGATCGTGCTGGCCATGGTCGGCGGCTCCGCCGCCGTGGCGCGGCAGTTGCACATCCGTATCGAGTTCTTTGCCGATGGCGGCTCCGAGCGCCGGCGCCAGGTGCTGGCGCAGTTCGGCGCCTTGATGGTGGCCCTGCTGTTTGCACTCATCACGGTGCTCAGCATCCGCGTGGTGTGGGACGACTACCGGTTTGAAGAAACCTCCCCCGGCATCGGCGTGCCGCAGTGGTGGTACTCGGTCTGGCTGCCGGTGCTGTGCGCGCTGACCACGGCAAGGGCCTTGCAACTGTTCGCCCGGCTGCGGCGCGCATCGGCGGAACAGGGAGCCCGCCCATGATCGCGACCCTGCTGTTTGTCGCCTTTCTGGGCATGATGTTTCTGGGCGTGCCGATTGGCGCGGCGCTGGGCCTGGCGGGTGCTACCGCCATCGCCATCGCCAATGCGGAGGCGCCCTGGTTCGGTCTGCTGGCGGTGCCACAGAACTTTTACGCCGGCTTGGGCAAATACCCGCTGCTCGCCATCCCGATGTTTGTGCTGGTGGGCTCGATCTTCGACCGCTCGGGCGTGGCGTTGCGGCTGGTGAACTTTGCCGTGTCCATCGTGGGCCGGGGGCCTGGCATGCTGCCGCTGGTGGCGATTGCCGTGGCCATGTTCCTGGGCGGCATCTCGGGCTCGGGCCCCGCGACCGCCGCCGCCGTGGGTGGGGTGATGATCGCAGCCATGGCACGCGCCGGGTATCCCGCTGCCTACTCGGCCAGCGTGGTGGCCGGTGCCGCAGCCACCGACATTCTCATTCCGCCATCGGTCGCGTTCATCGTGTACTCGGTGCTGGTGCCGGGCGCCTCGGTGCCTGCACTCTTCGCCGCAGGCATGTTCCCCGGCATCCTGGCGGGCCTTGCGTTGATCGTGCCTGCCGTGTGGCTGGCCCGCCGCCACAAGATGGGCGCCGCAGAGGCCGACATGCCGCGCCCGCCTTTCTGGCGCAGCCTGCGCGAGGCGTCCTGGGGACTGGCCGCGCCCGTGGTGATCCTTGGGGGCATGCGTGCGGGATGGTTCACCCCCACCGAGGCTGCGGTAGTGGCCGTCTTTTACGGGCTGTTTGTGGGCATGTGCATCCACCGCACGATTCGTGTGCGCGACCTGTTCACCATCTTGCGGGAGGCGGGCGAGCTGTCCGCTGTGATCCTCGTAGTGGTGTCGCTGGCAGGCATCTTTGCGTTCTCGCTGTCCACCCTGGGAGTCATTGATCCCATTACACGCGCCATCGTGCAGTCCGGGCTGAGCGAACAGGGCGTGCTCGGTGCGCTGATCGTCTTGCTGCTGATCGCTGGCATGTTCCTGGATGGCATCTCCATCTTCCTGATCTTTGTGCCCCTGCTCATGCCCATCATGCAGCACTACCAGTGGGACGTGGTCTGGTTTGGCGTGGTGCTCACGCTCACCGTGGCCATCGGCCAGTTCACCCCGCCCATGGCGGTGAACCTGATGGTGTCCAGCAAGATCGCCAACGTGCGCATGGAGCAGACCACGCGCTGGGTCATCTGGCTGGTGCTGGCCATGACGCTGGCCATGCTGTTGGTCGTCATATTCCCGTCGATTGCGCTCTGGCTGCCGCAGCAGCTGGGCTACTGATTTCCACTCTCACTCATCCATCCAACAAGGAGACAACCCATGAAACTGCGCACCTTCCTCACCTCGGCCGTGGCCGCTGCCGCCGCCCTCGCCTTCACCGCACCGGCCGCCATCGCACAAACCACGTACAAGAGCGAATACCGCATGTCGCTGGTGCTGGGCACGGCCTTCCCCTGGGGCAAGGGCGGCGAGCTGTGGGCCAACAAGGTGCGCGAGCGCACCAACGGCCGCATCAACATCAAGCTCTACCCCGGCGTGTCCCTGATCCAGGGCGACCAGACGCGCGAGTTCAGCGCGCTGCGCCAGGGCGTGATCGACATGGCCGTGGGCTCCACCATCAACTGGTCGCCCCAGGTCAAGCAGCTCAACCTGTTCTCGCTGCCCTTCCTGTTCCCCGATTACGCCGCTGTGGACGCGGTGACACAGGGCGACGTGGGCAAGCAGATCTTCACCACGCTGGAGAAGGCAGGCGTGGTGCCCTTGGCCTGGGGTGAAAACGGCTACCGCGAAATCTCCAACTCCAAGCTGGCCATCAAGAGCCCTGCCGACCTCAAGGGCCTGAAGATCCGCGTGGTGGGCTCGCCCCTGTTCCTGGACACCTTCACCGCGCTGGGCGCCAACCCCACGCAGATGAGCTGGGCCGACGCACAGCCCGCGTTTGCCAGCGGCGCCGTGGACGGCCAGGAGAACCCCATTGCCGTGTACCAGGCCGCCAAGCTGCACACCGTGGCCCAGAAGCACATCACCATGTGGGGCTACGTGAACGACCCGCTGGTTTTCGTGGTGAACAAGGACATCTGGGCGTCGTGGACCCCTGCGGACCGCGAGATCGTGAAGCAGGCCGCCATCGACGCCGGCAAGGAAGAAATCGCCATCGCCCGCAAAGGCATGGTCGAGGCCGACAAGCCCCTGCTCAAGGAAATCGCCGCCAACGGCGTGACCGTGACGCAGCTGTCTGCCGCCGAGCGCGACGCGTTCGTGAAGGCCACGCGCCCCGTGTACGAAAAGTGGAAGGGCCAGATCGGCGCCGACCTGGTGGGCTCTGCAGAGAAGGCGATTGCCGCCCGCAAGAAATAATCCTTCAGTGGACCCGACACCGGTGCACGGCAGTCGCCCGGTGTCTGCCCAAGCCCCGCCATGGCGGGGCTTTTTGCTGGGCGGGCATAAAGGCAACTGCGGGTGACAGGCCTGCGATTTCACTATCTATTTGATAGCACTCAAGGATTATTGCACTATCGCTACCCGCCACTTTCACTTCAAATCATCGGGAACCGGGTGCTTGACCGCGTTTTTGCGCAGCTTGTGCTCCACCGCCTCGGCCAGGTCCACGCCCGCGTGGTCCGCCAGCTGCAGCAGGTACAGCAGCACGTCGGCCACCTCATCGGCAATGGGCTCCTTCAGCGCCGGATCGCCTGCTACCGCCAGCGATTGCTCCGGCGTCATCCACTGAAAGATCTCCGCCAGCTCGGCCGCCTCCACCATCAGCGCCATCGCCAGGTTCTTGGGCGTGTGGAACGGCTGCCACTGCCGCTCTGCCGCAAATGCGCGCAACCGGGCCTGCAGCGCCGTCAGATCGACAGACATTCCATTGCTCCTGATTCAATAGCTACCAGCGCATATTCAACCTGCGCTAGCGGCCTGAAATACCTGAAACCCATCACACCGGCGTGACCGGTGCCTCGCCCGCCAGGTGGCGCCGGGCGTTTTCCATGAACCGGTCCACCGAGGCCTGCACGGCTTCGGGCGACCAGCCCGCCACGTGCGGTGTGAGCACCACGTTGTCAAGGTCCAGCAGCTCGGCCGGGGGCAAGGGCTCGCTCTCGTACACATCCAGGCCCGCTGCGGCGATGCGGCCTTCGCGCAGAGCGGCGGTCAGGGCGGCGGTGTCGATCACACTGCCACGTGCGATGTTGACCACCACGCCGCGCGGGCCCAGCGCCTTCAGCACTGCTGCGTTGACCAGATGCTTGGTACCCGCGCCCCCGGGCGTGGCGATGACAAGAAAGTCTGCCCACGCGGCCAGCGCTGCCACATCGGCAAAGTAGCGGTAAGGCACATCGGTGCGGGCGCTGCGGTTGTGGTAGCCCACCTCGATCTCGAAGCCCAGGGCGCGCTGCGCAATCTTCTTGCCAATGGTGCCAAGGCCGATGATGCCCAGGCGCTTGTGCGACACATTGGGGGGCAGCGGCAAAGCGGTGCGCCAGATGCCTGCGCGGGTGGCCTTGTCCAGCGGCAGGATGCGGCGCTGCGCCGCGATCAGCAGGCCCCAGGTGTGGTCGGCCACGCAGTCGTCGTTGGTGCCTGCACCGGTGGCCACCACAATGCCGCGCGCCTTGGCATGGGCCACCGCCACGTTCTCGTAGCCTGCGCCCAGTGCGCAGATGAGGGTGAGCGCGGGCAGCGCATCGATCTGCGCCGGGCTCAGGCCCACCGCACCAATGGTGAGCACCACACGCACGCGGCTGCCGTGCTGCGCGATGGCGGTGGCGGCCTGCGGTGCATCGGGGGCGTAGATCACTTCAAAGGTCTGGGCCATCTGCGCGATGTGCTCTTCAGACAAAAACATGAGGGCAAGCAGGACGGGCTTCATGGATGACAAATCGCGAAACAAATGAAAGAGAGAAAGACGCGGCTCAAGCGGAGGCATCACTTTGCTGGAGCGACCACATGCTGGCGTAGCGGCCACCCAGGGCCAGCAGCTGCGCGTGCGTGCCACGCTCGATGATGCGGCCCGCGTCCATGACCAGGATCTCGTGCGCGTCCACCACCGTGGACAGGCGGTGCGCAATCACCAGCGTGGTCTTGTTCTGCGCCACGCCCTGCAGCTCGGCCTGGATGGCGCGCTCGTTGGCGGAGTCCAGCGCGCTGGTGGCTTCGTCAAAGATCAGGATGGGCGGGTTCTTGAGCAACGTGCGCGCAATCGCCACGCGCTGCTTTTCACCGCCCGAGAGCTTGAGCCCCCGCTCGCCCACCATGGTGGCGTAGCCCTTGGGGGTGCTGGCGATGAAGTCGTGGATGCGCGCGGCACGGGCGGCGGCTTCGATCTCTTCCTGCGTGGCACCGGGGCGGCCGTAGGCGATGTTGTAGGCCACGGTGTCGTTGAACAGCACGGTGTCCTGCGGCACGATGCCAATGGCCTGGCGCACGCTGGCCTGGGTCACGCTGCGGATCTCCTGCCCCGCAATGGTGATGCGGCCCTGCTGGATGTCGTAGAAGCGGAACAGCAGCCGCGCCAGCGTGCTTTTGCCCGAGCCCGAGGGCCCGACCACTGCCACCGTCTTGCCCGCCGGAATCTCGAAGCTGATGCCCTGCAGGATGGTGCGCCCGCCCTTGGGGTCATACGCAAACACCACGTCCTCAAAACGCACGGTGGGCTGGTCCAGCCCCGCCAGCGGCTGGGCGCCGGGGGCGTCGGCCACCTCGCGCTCCTTGTCCATGAGCGTGAACATCTTGTCCAGGTCCGTGAGGCTCTGCTTGATTTCGCGGTAGATCACGCCCAGAAAGTTGAGCGGGATGTAGAGTTGGATCATGAACGCGTTGACCATGACGAGGTCGCCCAGCGTCATGCGGCCATCGACCACGCCCTGCGTGGCGCGCCAGAGCATGGCCACCAGGCCCACGGCAATGATGAGCTGCTGGCCGGTGTTGAGCATGGACAGCGTGGTCTGGCTCTTCAGGCGCGCACGGCGTAGGCGCTCCAGGCTTTCGTCATAGCGGCGGGCCTCGAAGCCTTCGTTGTTGAAGTACTTGACCGTCTCGTAGTTGAGCAGCGAGTCCACGGCCTTGGAGTGCGCGGCCGAGTCGAACTCGTTGGCCTCGCGGCGAAATTTGGTCCGCCACTCGGTCACCAGCACCGTGAAGGTGATGTACAGCGCCAGCGCTGCCAATGTGATCCACGCAAACCAGGCGTCGAACTTGATGGCCAGCACCGACAGCACCAGCACCACCTCGACCAGTGTGGCCACCACATTGAACAGGGTGAAGGAGATCAGCGACTCGATGCCACGCACACCGCGCTCGATGTCGCGCGTCATGCCGCCCGTCTGCCGCTCCAGGTGAAAGCGCAGGCTCAGGGCATGCAGGTGCTCAAAGGTCTGCAGCGCAATCGAGCGCGCCGCGCCCTGCGTGGCCTTGGCAAACACCAGCTCGCGCAGCTCGGTGAACAGCGAGGTGGACAGCCGCAGCGCGCCGTAGGCCACCAGCAGCCCCACCGGCACCACCAGCAGCGCGGCGGGGTCGCCCGGCTTCAGGCTCATGGCATCGACCAGCGTCTTGAGCAGGATGGGCACGCCCACGTTGGCGAACTTGGCGCCCACCATGAAGACGATGGCGGCTATCACGCGCCATTTGTATTGCCACAGGTAGGGCAGCAATCGGTGCAGGGTGACCCAGTCCGACTGGACCGGTGCGGGACTGGCGGCCGTGCCACTGGCGGTGGCACCGGGCGCGCTGGCGGCGGCAGGGGGGGAGGTTTCGCCGTGGTGGCGCATGGGGGACAATTCCGGTTGTTGTTTTTACCGACCTGGCTGATGCCCAGGTGGCTTTTTCAGGGCGCGAGGCCTTGTCAAACCACCGGTTTCCCCAAGGATTGGCTCAGCCCCAACCGAGATTGTGCCCATGTCTGCTGTTTTCAGCCCACCACCCGCCGCATTGCCCACCGACAAGGAACTGGTGCTCAAGGTCATCCCCATGCCCGCCGACACCAACGGCAATGGCGACATCTTTGGCGGATGGGTGATGGCGCAGGTGGACTTGGCGGGCTCCGTGCTGCCCGCGCGCTACATCCAGGGTCGCATGGCCACGGTGGCGGTCAATGAATTCATCTTCAAGCAGCCCGTGCGCGTGGGCGACATCCTGTCGTTCTTCTCGGCCATCACGCGGGTGGGCAACACCTCGGTCACCGTAGAGGTGGAGGTGTATGCCGAGCGTTTTTCTGCCCAGGGGCAGTATGTGAAAGTGACGGAGGCGCGCCTGACGTATGTGGCCATCGACCACCAGGGCAGGCCGCGCCCGGTGCCCAAGCACAACGCGCCTGCGTAAGCGGATTCGTAGCAGCCCAGGTGGGTGGGCCGCGCCGGGCAGCGTCTGCCCGCACGCGGCCCCAGGGGCTGGATCAGGCCGCCAACGCGGCGGGCTCTGCCCTCAACGGCGCTGCAGCGCGCTGTGTGCCACTGGACGAGGAGGTAGAAAACCCTGCCTCGATCTCACCCGCCAGCTGGCCGCCCTCTTCCACCACGAGCTTGCCGTAGCGGATCTTGCCGTTGACTTTGCCCGAGCTGTAGATCACCAGCTTCTGGCGCACGGTGAGCGTGCCGTTGAACTCGCCGTGGATCTCGGCAATGTCGATCTCGGCCGAGCCCTTGAACGCTCCGTTCTCCGAAATCTGGATCACGCGCGAGTCCATCGTGGCCTCGACGGTGCCCTCGACCACGAGGGTGTCGCAATCGGTGATCTCCACGCCCTTGAGCTTGATGTTGGGGCCCACCGTGAGCTTGCTGCCCGAGCTGTCGCTGGCGCTGCTGGGCTTGGGGGCTGCCGCTGGGGGCACCGGCTGTGCCGATGCGGCACTGTTGTTCACCGCATTGCTCCCCAATACGGAGCCCGAGGTAGTGCTGCTGCGGGGCTGGAACGATTCGGGTTCACGCTTGCCAAAAAAGGGGTTTTGCACGGCCATCAGATCTCCTTGAAAAGAGGCCATGCTAGGTTTGCGGCGCGCAAAAAAATGCCCTCGTTACGCAAGAACCGTAACCAAACGGTTCGATGGTTGCATGCGCTTGCAGGGCTTGCGGGATTACACATCCCGCGGTTGTGTACCGCAGCCTACGCGTCAGGACACTATGTACGCCGCCGCCCCCGCCGACATGATCTGCCCGTCTGGCCCGAGAAACTCCATGCGCGTGGTGGCAACACGGGAGCCCAGGCGCAGCACCTGCGCGCGCAGCTCGAAGTGGCTGCCAATGCCGGGGCGCAGGTAGTCGATGCGCAGGTCGATGGTGCCCAGCTTGGCAAAGCGGTGCAGGCGCTGCTCGGGCGGCTCATCCAGGTGCTTGGCGCCAATTGCGGCCATCACGGCCAGCCCACCCATGGCATCCAATCCCGCGCTGATCACGCCTCCGTGGATGCGGTTGTAGGCGTAGTGGCCCACCAGGTCGGGCTTCATGTCGATACGCCCCACCACGCCATCGGGCGCCAGCGATGTGATCTTGAGGCCCAGCACCTGGTTGAACACGATCTTTTCTTCAAAGATGGACTTGAGCCCGGCAATGAACTCGGGCTCGAAAGCCTGGGGCTGGGAGGGAATGGTTTTGCTCATGGTGTGCTGTGGGCGGCCCGGCGGGGCGTTGCGCCTGCCGGAGACCGATGACTCCTGTTTTTATAGCTGCTGGCGCTTGATATACCAGCACCTGCGACCATTTTGGCTCAAAACTCGCCGTGGCGCCCTTGCCCGGCCGCAAAACGCGAGGCTCCGCGCAGTGCCTCGGCCAGGCATTCGCGGCCACCCGCCCACTCCTGCAGCAGCGCCTGCTGCAGGGGCAAGCCCTCGGCGGCCAGCGCGCTGGCACGGTCGGCGCGCAAGGTGGGCTGCGGAAAGGCGGCGAGCTGGTGGGCCAGCGCCAGGGCGGCTTCCAGGGCCTGCCCAGTGGGCACCACGCGATTGCACAGGCCCATGCGCAGGGCCTCGTCGGCCTCGACCTTGCGACCGGTCAGGATCAAGTCCAGCGCATGCGACAGGCCCACCAGGCGCGGCAGCCGCACGGTGCCGCCGTCAATCAGTGGCACGCCAAAGCGGCGGCAGAACACGCCCATGTACGCGTCCTCTGCCATCACGCGCAGGTCGCACCACAGCGCCAGCTCCATGCCGCCCGCCACCGCCGCGCCTTCGATGGCCGCGATCACCGGCTTGGACAACTGCAGACGGCTGGGCCCCATGGGCCCGGGCGGGTGGACGGTATCGGCCGTGAAGTCCAGCGTGTCTGCCAGCGCCTCAGGGGTGACGCCGTCGGCCAGCAAACGCGCGCCCGATTGCAGGTCCCAGCCCGCGCAGAAATGCCCGCCAGCCCCCTGGAACACCGCCACATGGGCACTGTCGTCTTGCTCAAAGGCCACAAAGGCAGCGTGCAGCGCGTGGGCGGTCCCGGCATCGACGGCGTTGCGCACGCCAGGCCGGCGCAATGTCACCAGCGTGACACCACCTTGCGTTTCAACCTCTACCGACATGTGCGTCTCCTGTGGCGGGGGGCCCAAAACCTGTTCTCCCACCCGACGTTATTCCTATTGCGCAGGGTGCAGCACTGCGTCAATATGCGCCGCAACCTGCTCACAGGCCCCCATCAGGGTTAGCCCCGAGTGCGGTCTGTGCCGGGCACGTGCACCATTATTTATGCAAAGCAATCGCTTTGTAAAAATATTCTGCAGGTCTTGTGCCCACAGGGTTTCACAAAGTGCGTGCTGCCAGCCGCCACACGCTTTGCGCCCACCGGCTCAGGTCTCAATCTGGAGAGCCAGTGTGCAATTTGTGCAACTGTTGATCAGCGGTGTCTCCCAGGGGTGCATCTATGGCCTGATCGCGCTGGGCTTTGTGCTCATCTACAAGGCCACGGAGACCGTGAGCTTTGCCCAGGGCGAACTCATGATGCTCGGCGCCTTCTGCGGGCTGGCACTGATGACGGTGCTGGGCTTTCCCTTCTGGGTGGCGGTGCTGGCCAGCATCCTGGCCATGGGCTGCTTTGGCGTGGTGCTGGAGCGCGCCGTGATTCGCCCCATCCTCGGCCAGCCCGCCTTCTCCATCGTCATGCTCACCATCGGCATCGGCTACGTGTTGCGCGGGCTGGTGACCATGATCCCCAACATCGGCACCGAGACGCATACGCTGCCCGTGCCCTACAAGGACCTGTCGTTTCGCCTCGGTGCGCTGGTGCTCAACGCCGAGCAGCTGGTGGTGATTGGCGCCACGGGCGTGCTGTGCGTGCTGCTGTTCGCCATGTTCCGCTACAGCAAGCTGGGCATTGCCATGCAGGCGTCGTCGCAGAACCAGCTGGCCGCGTACTACATGGGCATTCCGGTGCAGCGGCTCAACGGCCTGGCCTGGGGGCTTGCCGCTGCGGTGGCGGCGGTGGCGGGCCTGCTGCTGGCGCCCATCACCTTCGTGCACGCCAACATGGGGCTGATCGGTCTCAAGGCCTTCCCGGCCGCCGTGGTGGGGGGCTTTGGCAGCCTGCCCGGCGCCATCGTCGGCGGACTGGTGATCGGCATCGTCGAATCGCTCTCGGGCTTCTATCTGCCCGATGGGTTCAAGGACACGGCCGCGTACATCGTGGTGCTGATCATGCTGATGGTCAAACCCAACGGACTGTTCGGCGAGAAGCTGAGAAAGAAAGTCTGACCCATGCGCTTTCTCTTCAAGACCTCGTACGAGCAAGACATTCGCCTCGCCAAGCATGGTGGGCATGTGTTCTGGTACAGCCTGCTCTGCCTGGCGCTGGTCGCCGCGCCCTGGGTGGCGCCTGAGTACTGGCTGGCCCAGCTCACCTTTGTGCTCATCTACGCCATCGTGGGCCTGGGGCTGATGCTGCTGGCGGGCTTCACGGGGCTGTTCTCGCTGGGGCATGCGGCGTTTCTGGGGGTGGGGGCGTACACCCAAGCGGTACTCACGGGCATGGGCTGGCCGTTTGCGCTGTCGCTGGCCTGCGCGGCGGGGCTGTCGGCTGCGGTGGGGGTAGTGGTGGGGTTGCCCGCGCTGCGCGTGAAGGGCATCTACCTGGGCATGGCCACGCTGTCGTTCGGGTTCATCGTCGAAGAAGTGTTCGCGCGATGGGAGTCGGTAACGGGTGGCAACTCGGGCAAGCACCTGGTGCCGCCACAGATCGCGGGCTACTCGTTCGAGACCACGGAGTCGTTCTACTTCTTGTGTCTGGTGATTGCGGTGGTGAGCACGCTCGCCATCCTGAACCTGCTGCGCTCGCCCACAGGCCGCGCGTTTGTCGCCATCCGTGATTCAGAGATTTCGGCGCAGAGCATGGGCATCCACCTCGCGCGCTACAAGACGCTGTCGTTCTCCATATCGGCCGCGCTTGCAGGCATCGGCGGGGCGTTGTACGCGCACAAGCTGCAGTTCATCTCGCCCGACCAGTTCAACATCCTGCAGTCCATCGACCTGCTGCTGATGATCGTGATCGGTGGGCTGGGCTCGGTGCACGGCGCCTTTTTGGGCGCGATCTTCCTGATCTCCATGCCGCAGCTCATCTCCCTGGGCAAGGACTGGTTGCCGGACTCCATCGGCCAGTCGCCCGGCCTGCAGGCGGTGGTGTACGGCGCGGTGCTGATTGCGTTTGTGCTGTTCGAGCCCATGGGCTTGTATGGCCGCTGGCTCAAGGTGCGCACCTGGCTGCAGATGTTCCCGTTCTATCGCAAGGGCCTGTTCAAGCGGCAGAAGTCTTTCCAAAAATCCGACAGGTTGAAATGACAGAGATGACCAACGAAGTCCTGCTTTCGGCCCAGAACTTGAGCGTCCGCTTTGGCGGCGTGCTGGCGGTCAACAACGTGAGCTTTGACGTGCGGCGCGGCGAGGTGTTCACCCTCATCGGCCCCAACGGCGCGGGCAAGACCACGGTATTCAACCTTATCAGCCGCATCTACACGCCCACCACTGGCACCATTGCCTACGCGGGCCCCGGCGGCGCCATGCTGCCGCTCACCGATCAGCCACCCCACAAGGTGGCGGGCATGGGCATTGCGCGCACCTTCCAGAACATCGAACTCTTCGAGCACGCCAGCGTGCTGCACAACCTTCTGATCGGCCGCCACACCCGGCAGCACAGCAGCCTGTGGGCTGAGATGTTCTTCACCCGCAAGGTGCGCGAAGGCGAAGTTCAGGCCCGGGAGAAGGCAGAGCAGGTCATCGATTTTCTCGACCTGCAGCACTACCGCGACACCATGGTGGCCGGCTTGCCCTACGGCGTGCGCAAGGTGGTGGAGCTGGCCCGTGCGCTGTGCACCGAGCCGCAGTTGCTGCTGCTCGACGAGCCCTCGTCGGGCCTGAACGTGGAGGAAACTGACGACATGGCCTTCTGGATCCAGGACATCCAGCACGAGCTGGGCATCACCGTGCTGATGGTGGAACACGACATGTCGCTGGTCTCCAAGGTGTCCGACCGCGTGCTGGCCATGAACCAGGGCGAGGTAGTGGCCATGGGCACGCCGCGCGAGGTGCAAACGCACCCCGGGGTGATCGAGGCCTATCTGGGCACCATCGACGATGTGAGCAACCTGCGCCGCCCAGCGGGTTCCAGCATGGGAGTCCGCACATGAGCGCCGTGCTATCCGCCCCCGCCACCAGCCCGGCAGCCAGCGCCGCCGACCAGCCCCTGCTGCGCCTGCAGAACGTGGAGAGCGCCTACGGCCCCATCAAGGCCATCCGCGGCGTGAGCTTGCAGGTGCGGCGCGGCGAGATCGCCGCCGTGCTGGGCAGCAATGGCGCGGGCAAGACCACCATCCTGAAGACCATCAGCGGCATCATCGACCCCCGCAAGGGCTCCATCGAATTCCAGGGCGCCGACATCACCGCCAACGACCCGGCCGCCATCGTGCGCCGGGGCCTGATGCATGTGCCCGAGGGGCGCGAGGTGTTCCCGCTGCTGTCCGTGCGCGACAACCTGCTGATGGGCGCCTACACCCGCGCCGACAAGGACGCAGTGGCGCGCGACATCGAGACGGTGTTCGGCTACTTCCCCATCCTGAAGGAGCGCGCCGCGCAGGATGCGGGCCTGCTCTCGGGCGGGCAGCAGCAGATGCTGGCCATCTCGCGCGCGCTCATGGCCAACCCCGAACTCATCCTGCTGGACGAGCCCAGCCTGGGCCTCTCCCCCAAGCTCACCAAGGAGATCTTCGAGATCGTCGTGCGCATCAACCGCGAGCGCGGCACCACCATCCTGCTGGTGGAGCAGAACGCCAACATGGCGCTCAATGCATCGGACTACGGCTACGTGCTGGAGAACGGCCGCATCGTGATGGAAGACAGCTGCGAACGCCTGCGCGAAAAGGACGATATCAAGGAGTTCTACCTCGGCATGAAGGATGAAGGCGTGCGCGGCGAGCGGCGGTGGAAAAAGAAGAAGACATGGCGGTGAGGACAACATGAGCAATCTCTGGGACCTCGATCACATCCAGCCCGCAGGCACCGACGTGCTGGCGGGCGATACCATCGCCGCCATGTTCTGGAACGCCGTGGCCGAGCGCGGCCCGCGCGTGTGGATGCGCCAGAAGGAGCTGGGCATCTGGAAGAGCTGGACCTGGGACCAGACGGCCGAGGCCGTGCGGGAAATTGCCGGCGGCCTGATGTCGCTGGGGTTTGCGCCGGGTGAGTGCGCGTCCATCCTGTCCAACACCAACATCGAATGGGTGCTGGCCGACCTGGCCGTGCTGAGCTGCGGCGGCGTGGCCAATGGCATCTACCCCACCGACGCAGCTGCGCAGGTGCACTACCTGTGTGAAGACTCGCGCACCACCGTGCTGTTTGTGGAAGACGACGAGCAGCTCGACAAGGCACTGGAAGTGCGCGATAGGCTGCCCCTGCTGCGCAAGGTGGTTGTGTTCGACATGGAAGGCCTGCGCAGCCTGAACGATCCCGATGTGCTGAGCCTTGCGAACCTGCGCGAGTTGGGCCGCGCGTGGAATACACAACACCCCGACGCACTGATGCAGCGCGTCAAGGCCTGCCGCCCCGAAGACCTGGCCATTCTGGTCTACACCTCGGGCACCACCGGCAAACCCAAGGGCGCCATGCACACACACGGCGCCCTCACCTACACCGTGCGCGGCTACAACACACTCATCTCGCGCAGCGAGGCGGATGAGACCATGTGTTTTCTGCCGCTCTGCCACATCGCCGAGCGCATGGGCGGCGAGTACTTCTCGCTCTACACCGGCGCACGCCTGAACTTTGTGGAGAACCCGGACACCGTGCCCGAAAACGTGCGCGAGATCGCACCCACGGTGTTCACTGCAGTGCCGCGGGTGTGGGAGAAGTTCTATTCGGGCGTGATGATTGCCCTGAAGGAGTCCACGCGGCTGCAGCAGGCAGCCTATGCCTGGTCGATCGGTGTGGGCACGCGCATTGCAGACCGCGTGCTGGCGGGCCAGCCGGTGGGTGGTCTGCTGAAGGCGCAGTTCATGCTCGCGCGCTTTCTGGCGCTGAACAATGTGCGCAAGCTCATCGGCATCCACCGCGCCCGCTTCCTCGTCACGGGGGCAGCCCCCATCTCGCCCGAGCTGGTGAAGTGGTACCTGGCGCTGGGCGTGCCCATGCTGGAGGTTTGGGGCATGACCGAGACCTGTGGCGCTTCCACGGGCGTGCCGGCCAGCCGCATCAAGCCCGGCTCCATTGGTCCGGCAGCCAGCTACAACGAGGTGCGCATCGACCCCGCCACCGGCGAGATCCTGGTGCGCGGCCCCAATGTGTTCAAGGGCTACCTCAACCAGCCCGAGAAGACGGCTGAAACCATCGACCCTGACGGATGGCTGCACACGGGCGATGTGGGGCTGGTCGATGCGGACGGCTACCTGCGCATCACCGACCGCATGAAGGACATCATCATCACGGCGGGTGGCAAGAACATCACGCCCAGCGAGCTGGAGAACGAACTCAAGTTCAGCCCCTACATCACCGACGCGGTGGTGATTGGAGACAAGCTGCCCTACCTCACAGTCATCATCATGATCGACCAGGAGAATGTGGAGAAGTACGCGCAGGACAACGACGTGCCTTTCTCCAACTACGCCAGCCTGACTCGTACGCGCGAGGTGCAAGAGCTGATCCAGGGCGAGATCGACCGCGTCAACACCAAGTTCGCGCGTGTGGAGCAGATCAAGAAGTTCTTCCTGCTCGACACCCAGCTCACGGCCGAGGATGAAGAGCTGACACCCACCATGAAGCTCAAGCGCAAGCTGGTGCAGCAGAAGTACGCCCCCCAGATCGAGGCCATGTACCGGTAGGCGCGCGCGGCAAGCAACCACAGGCCACGCCCATCAGGATAGGGAAAGTGCTGGTGCCCCACCCCGGGCATCGTTCTATAACGAGCGATCGTTTTTGTTTCGATCCAACCGAAGGAGACGTGCCATGAAGTTTCATCACATCGCCGCGCTGGCCCTCGTGGCCATGGCCGGTGCCTCCGCCCAGGCGCAGCCCAGCCAGGGCGTGAGCAAGGACACCATCACGCTGGGCTCCATCCAGGATCTGTCGGGCCCGCTGGCGGGGTTTGGCAAGCAGGTTCGGCTGGGCATGATGCTGCGCGTGGACGAGGCCAACGAGCAAGGCGGCGTGAACGGCCGCAAGCTGGACCTGAAAGTGGAAGACTCGGGCTACGACCCCAAGAAAGCCGTGCTGGCCGCGCAGAAGCTTGTCAACCAGGACAAGATCTTCATGATGATCGCGCACATCGGCACGGCGCAGAACCTGGCCGCCATGCCCGTGCAGTTCAGCAAGAACGTGATCAACTTCTTCCCCGTGACGGCCGCGCGGGAAATGTACGAGCCCTTCCACAAGCTCAAGTATTCGTTTGCCGCCACCTACTACGACCAGATCCGTCTGGCCGCGCCCAAGCTCATCAAGGAAAAGGGCGCCAAGAAGATCTGCACCATCTACCAGGACGATGAGTTTGGCCTGGAGGTGATGCGCGGCGGCGAGGCAGCGCTGAAGTCCATCGGCATGGACTTCACCGAGAAGACTTCCTACAAACGCGGCGCCACCGACTTCTCGTCACAGGTCGCCAAGATGAAGTCGTCCGAATGCGACTTCGTGATCCTGGGCACCATCATCCGCGAGACGATTGGCACGATTGCCGAGGCGCGCAAGACCGGTTTCAGCCCCACCTTCCTGGGCTCCAGCGCGGCATACACCGACCTCATCCACAAGCTGGGCGGCAAGCCCATGGACGGCCTGTACGCCACGATGACGGTGCAACACCCCTACCTGGATGAAGCCAGCCAGCCCATCCGCTTCTGGGCCAACAAGTACAAGACCAAGTTCAATGAAGACCCCACCGTCTTCTCGGTCTACGGCTACAACGCCATCGATGCCTTCATCAAGGCCGCCCAAAAGGCAGGCCCCAACCTGAGCACCGACAGCTTCATCAAGGCCATGGACACCATGGTGATCCCGCCCGACATGTTCGGCAGCGCCGAGGGCACCTTTGGCCCGCAAAAGCGCCTGGGCAGCGACCTCTCGCGCCTGTCGCAGATCCAGGACGGCAAATGGAAGGTGGTCTCCGACTACGTCAAGCCATGAGCGCCTGATCCGCTTCCTTCAAGCCGCCTTCGGGCGGCTTTTGCGTTTCAGGGGGTGCATCCGGGCCCAGTCAGTGGCAGAATTTAACCAAGCAGTAACTTTGCATAAATAACCTGGTTGCCCCACCATGATCGAACGCACCCTCTTCCAGCCCGACCACCAGGCCTTTGCCGACAGCTTTCGCCGCTTTATCGAAAAAGAAGTGACGCCCCTCCATGCCGACTGGGAAGACCAGGGCTACGTGGCGCGCGAGGTGTGGAGCCAGGCGGGCGCCAACGGTTTTCTGTGCATGAGCCTGCCCGAGGAATACGGCGGCGCCGGGGCCGACAAGCTGTACTCGGTGGCGCAGATGGAAGAACTGGCGCGCGCGGGCACCACCGGCATCGGCTTTGGTCTGCACAGCGAGATCGTGGCGCCGTACATCCTGCACTACGGCACTGAGGCGCAAAAACAAAAGTACCTGCCGCAAATGGCCAGCGGTGCCGTGGTGGGCGCCATCGCCATGAGCGAGCCCGCTGCGGGCAGCGACCTGCAGGGCATCAAGACCACCGCCATCAAAAGCGCTGACGGCAGCCACTACGTTCTGAATGGCAGCAAGACCTTCATCACCAACGGCTGGCATGCCGACCTGGTGATCGTGGTCGCCAAGACGGATCCGGCGGCGGGAGCCAAGGGCACCAGCCTGCTCCTGGTCGAGCGCGGCATGCCCGGCTTTGAAAAAGGCCAGCGCCTCAAGAAGATGGGCATGAAGGCGCAAGACACGTCCGAGCTGTTCTTCAATGACGTGAAGGTGCCCGCCGAGAATCTGCTGGGTGGCCCCGCGATGGAAGGGCGCGGCTTCATCTGCCTGATGGAGCAGCTGCCCTGGGAGCGCCTGCAGATCGCAATCACCGCCGTGGCTGCCGCCCAGGCTGCCATCGACTGGACGCTGGACTACGTCAAGCAGCGCAAGGTGTTTGGGCAGAGCGTGGCGTCATTCCAGAACACCCGCCACACCCTGGCCGAGCTGCAAACGCAGGTGCAGGTGGCCCGCGTGTTTGTGGACAAATGCTGCGAACTCATCGTGAAGGACCAGCTCGACACCGAGACCGCCAGCATGGCCAAGTACTGGACGACCGACCTGCAGTGCAAGGTGATGGACGAATGTGTGCAGCTGTTTGGCGGCTACGGCTACATGTGGGAATACCCCATCACCCGCGCCTATGCCGACGCGCGCGTACAGCGCATTTACGGTGGCACCAACGAGATCATGAAAGAAGTGATTGCGCGTGCCATGGGCCTGGGTAAATAGGCGCATGCACCGCGCCATGAGCCACGCAGCGCACGACGCTCCGCACAGCGCCCGTCACAGGGCGCCAGTGGGCGCCGAATGCCGTTACAGATACCACGCGGCGCGCGCTTCCTCAGGGCTGAGGGGTGCACCGGGGCGACGATCTGTCACATTCAGCCAGGAGCGCACACCCTGGCTGCCGCTCAGCGCGCGCATCAGCAGCAAGCCTGCGCCAATGCCGCGTATGGCTGCCGAGCTGCGGCTGGGCGCCATGAAGGCCGCCACCGCCAGCGCGCTGGACGCTGCCAGCACGACATGGTGCTCCAGTGCAAACCCTTCGCGCGTGTCGTCGTATTCGATGGCGCTGCGCGCGATGCGCTGCAATGCAGGGGATGTATTTCGTTCCATAGCCAGAAATGTAGATAGCAACCGCCGAAAGATAGTGCAAAAACCACTGCACACGCGTCAGAAAGCACCTTGTAGCGGCGTGGGCCAGCCCAGCTGCTTCACCACGATACCTGCTTGAAGTTTAGAGAAACCACCGGAGACCATTCATGACCGAAGCCTATGTATTCGACGCGCTGCGCACCCCGCGCGGCAAGGGCAAGAAGGACGGCACCCTGCACGAGGTCAAGCCCATCGACCTGCTCACGGGCCTGCTGGCGGAGCTGCAAGCGCGCCACCGCTTTGATACGGCGGCGGTGGACGACGTGGTCATGGGCATCGTCTCGCCCGTGGGCGAACAGGGCTCGGTGCTGCCGAAGGTGGCCGCGCTCAAGGCCGGGTGGGACTTCCGCTGCGCGGGCGTGCAGGTCAACCGCTTCTGCGCATCGGGCCTGGAGGCCGTGAACCTGGCCGCACAGAAGGTGCGCAGCGGCTGGGAGGACCTGGTGGTGGCTGGCGGCGTGGAGAGCATGAGCCGCGTGCCCATTGGCTCCGACGGCGGCGCCTGGGCGCAAGACCCGGAGACCAACTCCGCCACGCTGTTCGTGCCGCAGGGCATCGGTGCCGACCTGATCGCCACGCTGGACGGCTACACCCGCGCCGACGTGGACGCCTTCGCGCTCGAATCGCAGCGCCGCGCCACTGCCGCGCGCGCAGCCGGCTACTTCAAGAACTCCGTCGTGCCCGTGCGCGACTTCATTGGCCAGACCATCCTGGCCGAAGACGAATTCATCAAGCCTAAGACCACCCTCGAAGGCCTGGGCGCGCTCAAGCCCTCGTTCGAGCAACTGGGCGGCATGGGCTTTGACGCCGTGGCGCTGCAGCGCTACCCACAGGTGGAGCGCATCCACCACGTGCACCACGCGGGCAACTCGTCGGGCATTGTGGATGGCGCCGCCGCTGTGCTCATCGGCAACGAGGCCGCCGCCAAGGCCCACGGCCTCACGCCCCGTGCACGCATCGTGGCCACGGCGCTCAGCGGCGCCGACCCCACCATCATGCTCACCGGCCCCGTACCCGCCGCCAGAAAGGCGCTGGCTCGCGCGGGCATGACCATCGACCAGATCGACCTGTTTGAAGTGAACGAGGCCTTCGCCGCCGTGCCCATGCGCTTCATGCGCGAGCTGGGCGTGCCGCACGACAAGGTCAACGTGAACGGCGGCGCCATTGCCATGGGCCACCCGCTGGGCGCCACGGGCGCCATGATCCTCGGCACCTTGATTGACGAGTTGCACCGCCGGGGCCAGCGCTACGGCTTGGCCACGCTGTGCGTGGGCGGCGGCATGGGCATCGCAACGATTGTTGAACGTATCTGAACGGGCAGGAGACAAGAACATCATGCAAACCATCCGCTACGAACTCATCCCCGCCCAGGGCACCGAAGGCCAGGTCGCCGTCATCACGTTTGACGAGACCAACTCGCCCGTCAACACCATGTGCCGCCAGTGGCAGCAGGAGCTGGGCGAGGTCACTGCACAGGTGCTGGGTGACCGCGAACGCCTGGGCACTGCCCTCAAAGGCATCGTGCTGGCATCGGCCAAGACCAGCTTCTTTGCGGGCGCCGACCTCAAGGCCACCATGCGCCTGACACCTGCGGATGCTCCTGCCGTTTTCGGCGAAATCGAGCGCATGAAGAAGCACTTCCGCACGCTCGAAACTTTGGGGCTACCGGTGGTGGCCTGCCTCAATGGCGCGGCGCTTGGCGGCGGATGGGAGGTGGCCCTGGTCGCCCACTACCGCATCGCCGTGGCCGACCCCAAGATCCAGTTCGGCCTGCCCGAGGTCACGCTGGGCCTGATGCCTGGCGCCACCGGCGTGACCAAGATGACGCGCCTGCTGGGCCTGATGGGTGCGCAGCCCTACATCCTGGAAGGCAAGCTCTTCAACCCCGCCGAAGCGCTGGAGCTGCAACTGGTGCACGAGCTGGTCGCCACGCGCGAGCAACTGCTGCCCGCTGCCCTGGCCCACATCGCCACGCACCCGCACGCCGTGCAGCCGTGGGACGACAAGAACTACAAAATGCCCGGCGGCACACCCGCCAACCCCAAGATCGCGGGTGCCCTGACGGTGGCGCCCGCCATGCTCAAGAAGACCACCCGCGGCCGCTACCCCGCGCCCGAGGCGGCGCTGGCCGCCATGGTCGAAGGCGCCATGGTGGACTTTGACACCGCCCTGCGCATCGAAAGCCGCTACCTCGCCCGCCTGATGACCGGCCCCGTCGCGCGCAACATGATCAACACGTTCTTCTTCGACATGAACGCGATCAAGAGCGGCAAGTCACGCCCAGGCTCGGCTCCACGCTACAAGCCGCAAAAGGTCGGCATCCTGGGCGCAGGCATGATGGGCGCAGGCATCGCCTGGGCCCAGGCCAGCCGGGGCATTGCCACCGTACTCAAGGACGTGAGCACCGAGAAGGCTGAAGCTGGCAAGGCCTACTCTGCCCGCCTAACCCAGGCCCGCATGGACAAAGGCCGCATGACGGCCGAGGCGCAGCAAGCGCTGCTGGCGCGCATCACGCCCACCGCCAGCGCGGCCGACCTGGCAGGCTGCGACCTCATCATTGAAGCCGTGTTTGAAAGCCGCGACCTCAAGGCCCAGGTCACGCGCGAGGCCGAGCCCCAGCTGGCACCCGGCGGCTTCTTCGCCAGCAACACCTCCACCCTGCCCATCAGCGGTCTGGCCACGGCCAGCAGCCAGCCCGAGAAGTTTGTCGGCATCCACTTCTTCAGCCCCGTGGACAAGATGAAGCTGGTGGAGATCATCCGCGGCAAACAGACGGATGACGAAACCGTGGCCCGCGCGTTCGACTACGTGCAGGCCCTGGGCAAGGTGCCCATCGTCGTCAACGACGCACGCGGCTTCTACACCAGCCGCACCTTCGGCACCTTTGTGATGGAAGGCGCCGCCATGCTGGGCGAAGGCATCCCCGCCGCTGCGATTGAAAACGCCGCCATGCAGGCCGGCCTGCCCGTGGGCCCACTGGCCGTGCTGGACGAGACCGCGCTGACCCTGAGCGTGCACGTGCTGGACCAGACCCGCGCCGACTACGCTGCCGAAGGCAAGACCTACATCGCCACGCCCGGCGAGCTGCTGGTGGAGCGCATGGTCAAGGAACTGAAGCGCCCCGGCCGCGCCGGTGGCGGCGGTTTTTATGACTACCCCGCAGGCGCCAAGAAGCACCTGTGGCCGGAGTTGAAACCCCTGTTCGAAAAGCCCGGCGTGGAATGGAGCGTGCAGGAGATCCAGGACCGGCTGCTCTACCGCCAGGCCATCGAGACCGCGCGCTGCCTGGCCGAGGGCGTGCTGACCAGCGTGCATGACGCGAACATCGGGTCGATTTTTGGGATTGGGTTTCCGGCGTGGACGGGGGGGGCGATGCAGTTTGTCTATGGGAATGGCATCGAAGCTTTCTTGATAAAAGCCGATGTGCTAGCAGCGAACTACGGAGCTGGGTTCTTGCTCGACGCAAGGGTTCGTGAAACCATTCAAAGATTTCAACCGCATCTCCAATGAAGATGGGTTAGCCAGTGTCTGCGGTGCATATTCAGGCGAAGCAGTGAGGCCTCACGCAGAGTTTGGCTTAACTCGAAAATAAGCAGATGGACAAAAAATTCCCCGGCGGATCGAAATCGCGCGTGAATGCGGCAGGAGCAGCCATTCGCGAAGCCCGAGCCACGCCGGAAGACCTCCACGTCATCGAGGAATGGCGCGCTGCCCACTCAAGCGTGATCAATACGTTCCAGGCGCTGCTACGAAATCGCGCCAAGGAGTACGGTGCGCGGGTAATACAGCGCCACAAACGCAAGGCGACCATATTTGACAAGCTACAGCGGCAGCAAGGCATGGATCTCGCCAGGATGGACGACGTCGCAGGCTGTCGAGTGATATGCCCTGACGTTCCATCCCTTTACGCCTTCCGACAGTCCATGCACAGCGCCCGATTCGATCACATACTTAAAACTTCGGTAGACAAATACGACTACATCAAGACGCCAAAACAGGATGGTTATCGTGGCATCCATGATGTTTACGAATACAACGTAGCCTCAGATGAGGGCAGACATTTGCGCGGCCTCCGCATTGAGCTTCAATACCGAACTGAGGTCCAAAACGCTTGGTCGACCACAAACGAAATCATTGCCCACATTACAAAAGGTGCAAGCGAACCAAAGTATCACCGAGGCGATACGCGATACCTCGCTTTGATGTCCCTCACTAGCGAAATACTGGCGAGGTCGTTTGAAGGATGCCCTGGACCACATCCGGACCTAGAGAACGGCGAGCTGATATCGCTTTACGAAAAGCATGAAGCAGAGTTGAATTTCAAACTGCAGCTGGCAGGACTAGGAGTTGCCTTGAGCGGAAATGAAGCCAACAAGGGGCCCGAGTTCATTCTTTTCAGAGAAGGTGGGCAACTTGAGCTGTTCGGTTTTGAAACGCAAACAGAAGCTCTAGCAAAGCTATTCGACCTTGAAGTCTCGCGGCCAACTGCTGACGTCGTCTATGTGCCAAGAACGACGGCGGACGACATCAGAGCGAGTTTCAAAAACTACTATGACGATGCCCACGATTTCTTATCTTGGGTGGCAGACGGGTCCAACTACTTACGCTCTACGACGTTAACAACGTAATTTGGCGCGGAGATTCTAGGTTCGACGCTAGAGATCACGGAGACTCGCAGCGCTTTCTAAAGGAAGGCAAGAAAATTCAGTTGGCACCTGCTGACGCCTCCGCCAACCCCAACATCCCCCGCGCCTCCTGCGGCGAAGCCACCTCCCGCCCCGCGTTGCGCGCGTATTCCGCCAGCTTCTCAATCAACGGCCCGTTCGACTCCGCCTTGGTCCCATCCGGCAGATAGAACGTGTCTTCCAGCCCCGTGCGCAAATGCCCGCCCAGTTCGGCCACGCGCTGGTGCACAGGCCAGATCTCGCTGCGGCCGATGACGGTGGCTTGCCAGGGGGCATCCTTGATTTTCAGCTTGAGCAATATGGGCAGCAGGTCCGGGTCGGCGGGCATGCCGGATTCGACGCCCATCACAAAGTTGTATTCAGGCAGGCGCTCGGTGTACATGCCGGTCTGCACATACATCTCCACGCAGCGGACGATGCCCACGTCGAAGCACTCAAACTCGGGCAACGTACCTGTCTCCAGCATCACGTCGATGAAGTCCTTGACCTTGGCGGGCTGGTTGTCGAACAGCATGGGCGGCCAGGCCCAGGTGCCGTTGCTGCGCACCTTCAGGTAGTTGAGCGAGCCGGCGTTGCACGCCGCCATCTCAGGGCGGGTGGCGCGCAGGCAATCGAGCGGGCCCTGGTAATTGGGGCCGACCACGCCGGTGGTCTGGTTGATGATCAAACCCGGGCAGGCCTCGCGCATGGCTTGCACGCAGTCGCGCGCCACCTGAGGGTCCCAGCTGGGCAGGTGGCCCTTGCCGGGCTCCTGGTTGCGAAAGTGCACATGCACCACGGCGGCGCCTGCGTCGTAGGCGCGGCGGGCCTCTTTTGCCAGTTGCTCGGGCGTAACGGGCACGTGATGCTGGCCGGGGTCCGTCAGCACGCCGGTGATGGCGCAGGTGATGATGGCTTTGTTGCTGTGGTCGGTGCTGTGCATGGTGCCTGTCTCCTTCAAATGCCTAGCTGGCGTGCAGCCAGGTCCTTCATGATTTCTTCCGCACCGCCGCCGATCATCATGACCTTGACCTCGCGGTAGATGCGCTCGCTGACGGTGCCGCGCATGAAGCCCATGCCACCCAGGATCTGCACGGCGTGGTCAGCGCAGAACTGCATGGTTTGGGTGGCGTGGTTCTTGAGCAGGCAGACCTGCGCGACCCACTCGGGACCGGTGCGCCCCGCGTCGGCCTGCGCGGCCACGGATTCGCACCACGCGGCGGTGGACTGGATGCGCATCTGCATGTCCACCAGCTTGTGGCGGATGACCTGATGCTCCACCAGCGCGGCGCCAAAGGTCTTGCGCTGGCGGGCCCAGGCCAGGGCTTCGTCGTAGCAGGCCTCGGCAAAGCCCAGGGCCGACGCGGCCAGGCCAAAACGCTCACCGTTGAAGTTGGCCATGATGATGCGAAAGCCCGCGCCCTCTTCGCCCAGCAGGTAGCGGGCTGACACGCGCACGTTGTCGAAGTGCAGGTGGGCGGTGTCGGAGCAGAGCCAGCCCATCTTGTCGAGGCGCGTGCGCGACAGGCCTGCGCTGTGGCCGGGGATGAGCAGCATGGAGATGCCTGCGCTACCTTTGCTTCCGGCTTCGCAAGTGCGCACGGCTACCGTGATCCAGTCTGCGCGCATGCCGGAGGTGATGAACACCTTTTCGCCGTTGACGATGTACTCATCACCCTCTCGCCGCGCGGTGGTCTTGAGCTGGGCCACGTCTGACCCGCCACCGGGCTCGGTGATGGCCAGCGCGGCGATCTGCTCACCCGCCAGCACGGGCGGAATGACCTCGGCACGCACAGCATCGCTGCCATGCGCCAGCACGGGCGGCAAGCCGATGTTGTGCGACAGCAGGCTGGCCAACACACCGCCGCTCGCGCCATGGCGGCTGAGCGCGCGCCACAGTGGCAGGCGCAGCTGATAGCTGGCAGGCGTACCGCCGTACTGCTCCGGGTAACCCAGGCCCAGCAGGCCCAGGTCGGCCGCGCGGCGGTACAGGCTGCGGGGGAACTCACCGGCCGCATCCCACGCGTCCACATGCGGCGCGATCTCGGTGCGGGCAAAGCGGGTGACGGTGTCGGTGAGGGCAGTGCGGTCTTCGTCGCTCACAGCACTTGCATCGGATGTGGCGGTCATGCGGGCGCTCCTTGCGTGGCGGGTGCAAAGCGGGCCAGCACCTGGCCGGGCGACACCTGCTGGCCGGGGGACACCAGCAGCTCAGCCACCGTGGCGGCGGCAGGGCTGGCCAGGCTGTGTTCGAGCTTCATGGATTCGATGACCACCACCGTATCGCCCGCCGCCAGCGCCTGACCTGCGGCCACAGGCAGCGCAACCACCTTGCCGTTGAAGGGGGCACGCAACTCCGTCGCACCGCCCGCCACACCCGCGCGCGCGGCGGGTTCCCACGATGCGTCTTCCACCCAGCCGTCCACGCCGCCGGTTTGCCAGTGCCAGCGCCGGGGGCCCACCGCCACGCAGTGCACACCGCGCTGGGGCAGTTGCAAAGTCACAGGTTCTGCACCGGCCTGCTCCACCTGCAGCCCTCCACCGCCCAGCTCGCGCACGGCAATGGAGTGCACCTCGCCCTGGTGGCGCAGCCGCAGGGGCCGGGCCATGGCACAAGGCAGGTTCGACGTCGGATTTGAAGCAAAAATGGCCGATAGCGCCGAAGGAATATGCACTGATAGCTCATTATTTGATAGCAACCGCTGCAGCTCCTGGGCATGCTCCGCCAGGAACGGCACCAGCGCCTGGCCGCTGGCAAACACGGGGTGCTGCAGGCAGGCCGCCAGAAACGCGCGGTTGGTGGGCAAGCCCAGCACTCGGGTGCCCTGCAGCGCACGCACCAGCGCGGCAATGGCCTCGGGCCGCGTGGGCGCGTGCACGATGAGCTTGCCCAGCATGGCGTCGTAGTGAGGCGTGACCTCTGCCCCCTCTTCCAGCGCATGGTCAAAGCGCAGCGCGCCCGGCGCAGCCCGCTCAAACGCGGTGGCCGGTGGTGCGCTGAACTGCAGCACGCGGCCGGTGTGGGGGCGGAAGTGCGCGTCTTCGGCACACAGGCGCACTTCGATGGCGTGGCCTTGCAGATGCACCTCATCTTGCGTGAGCAGCAGCGGCTCGCCCCGAGCCACGCGGATTTGCCATTCCACCAGGTCCAGCCCCGTGAGCGCTTCGGTCACCGGGTGCTCCACCTGCAGGCGGGTGTTCATCTCCATCAGGTAGAAATCACTGCCGTCGAGCAAGAACTCCACCGTGCCCGCACCCACATAGCCAGCTGCCTGTGCCAGCGCCACGGCGCAGGCGCCCATGCGCTCGCGCAGCGCTGCGTCCACGGCGGGGCTGGGGGACTCTTCAATGATCTTCTGGTGGCGGCGCTGTACCGAGCAATCGCGCTCGCCCAGGTGGATGCACGCGCCGTGGGCGTCGGCAAAGATCTGCACCTCCACATGGCGCGGCTGCAACAGCGCACGTTCGATCAGCAGGTCGCCACAGCCAAAGCCCGCTAGCGCCTCCGACCGGGCACTGGCCAGTGCGGCGGGCAACTGCGCCAGGTCGGTGACGAGGCGCATGCCGCGCCCTCCCCCACCCGCCACGGCCTTGACCATGAGGGGCGTGCCAATGCGCGCGGCCTCGGCGGCAAAACGTTCATCGCTCTGGTCGTCGCCGGAGTACCCGGGCAAGCAGGGCACGCCGTGCGCATGGGCCAGGGCCTTGGCCCCCGATTTGCTGCCCAATGCGCGGATGGCGGCTGGCGAGGGGCCGATCCAGGTCAGGCCCGCATCGACCACGGCCTGGGCGAAATCGGCGTTCTCGCTGAGGAAGCCATAGCCGGGGTGCACGGCATCGGCGCCGGTGGCACGGGCGGCGGCCAGCAGCTTGTCGATGCGCAGGTAGGTGTCGGCACTGGACGCGCCGCCCAACGCCACCGCCTGGGTGGCCTCGCGCACATGCAGGGCGTTGGCATCGGGGTCGGAATAGACCGCCACCGTTTCGATGCCCATGCGGTGGGCGGTGTGGATGATGCGGCGTGCGATCTCTGATCGGTTTGCTATGAGGATTTTTTTCATGGCTTCGCACTCCAGGGCGGTGCCTTGCGCGAGGCGAACGCCGCCAGCCCTTGCGGAGCCTCGGGGCCACGAAGCGCTTGCGCAAAGGCCATGGCCGCTTCATCCAGCAGCGCGGGCAACGGCGTCTCGGGCTGGGCCAGCAACAAACGTTTCGTGGCGGCCACGGCCCGCGGCGCGGCGGCGGCGTGGCGTGCGATGGCAGCTTGCACAGCAGCCTCCATGTCGCCAGCCACCACCTCATCCACCAGCCCCGCACGTTGAGCAATCGCAGCATCCCAACGCTCGCCCGTCAGCAAACACCGCCGCGCCGTCGCAGGGCCGAGGCGCCGCACGACAAATGGTGCAATCTGCGCGGGCACGATGCCCAGCGTGACCTCGGGCGTGGCGAACTGCGCGCTGGTGTGGGCCAGCACATGGTCGGCACAGCACACCAGGCCAAAGCCTCCGCCCATCGCAGCACCTTCGACCGCCACGATGAGCCACTGCGGCAGTGCACACAGGGCCTGCAGCAACGCGCCAAAGCGGCGGTTCAATGGCACCAGCGGATCGGCTTCGCCCGCAGCCAGGGGCTGGCCAATGGTCTTGGCAAAACCGCCCAGGCTGCCGCCCGCACAGAAATGCCCGCCGGCACCGCGCAGCAAGACGCCACGCAGGTCGGCATCGGCGGCAGCGCGCACAGACGCAGTCAGCAGGGCGTCCACCATGGCTTCTGACAGCGCATTGCGGCTGGCCGGGTCGTTGAGCGTCCATGTTTCCACGCTGCCGCTGGCCAGCGGCGCGCGGTCGATCAACAGCGAATCGGCCATGTCAGTGCACGGGCCGCTTGGCGATGCCCATGAGCTTGGACAAGATGCCGAGCATTACCTCGTCGGCCCCGCCGCCGATGGACGCCAGTCGCCCGTCGCGGTACATGCGCGAGACCTTGTTCTCCAGCGTGAAGCCCATGCCGCCCCAGAACTGCAGGCATGTGTCGGGCACCTCGCGGTTCAGGCGGCCGGCCTTGAGCTTGGCCATGCTGGCCAGCTCCAGCACGTCCTGCCCGTTCACGTACAGGTCGCAGGCGCGGTAGGTGAGCGCGCGCAGGGCCTCGACCTCGGTCTTGAGCTCGGCCAGCTTGAACTGCACCCACTGCTGGTCGGCCAGCGTGCTGCCAAACAGCTTGCGCTCCTGCGCATAGTCGATGGTCCACTGGATGCAGTGGTTCAGCGATTCGAGCGTGCTGGCGGCGCACCACAGGCGCTCCTCCTGGAACTGCTGCATCTGGTAGATAAAGCCCTGCCCTTCGGCGCCGATGCGGTAGCGCTGCGGCACGCGCACCTCGTCAAAGTAGATCAAGCCCGTGTCGCTGCTGTGCATGCCGATCTTGCGGATCTTCTGCGCCACCTCGATGCCCTTGGTGAGCTTGCCGCCCGGGCCATCCCGCATGGGCACCATCACCAGGCTCTTGTTCTTGTGCACGGGGCCTTCGCCCGTGTTGACCAGCATGCACATCCAGTCGGCCTGCAGGCTGTTGGTGATCCACATCTTCTGGCCGGTGATCACGTAGTCATCGCCGTCCTTGCGCGCCACACTCTTGATGCCCGACACATCGCTGCCCGCCGCAGGCTCGCTCACGCCGATGCAGCCCACCATGTCGCCCGCAATGGCTGGCGCCAGAAACTGGCGCTTGAGCTCTTCGCTGCCGTAGCGCGCAAGCGCCGGGGTGCACATGTCGGTCTGCACACCAATCGCCATGGGCACGCCGCCGCAGTGGATGTGGCCCAGCGCCTCGGCCATGGCCAGGCTGTACGAGTAGTCCAGGCCCTGACCGCCGTACTCCTCGGGCTTGCACAGGCCCAGCAGGCCCAGGTTGCCCATCTTCTTGAAGACCTCGTGCGCGGGGAAGATCTCGGCCGCCTCCCACTCGTCCACATGGGGGTTGATCTCTTCGTCGATGAAGCGCTTGAGGGTCTTCTGGATCTCGCGGTGCTCGTGCGTGAACTGCATGGTGCTTGTCTCCTGCTGTTGCGTTTTGAGTGTTGGTGTGCCTGCAAACCTCGATCACGAAAGCTGAAACTGCCCCAGCGGCTGGGGCCGCCCGTTGAGCACCAGCTCCACCTGGTGCGCGCCGGGGTAATGGGTGCGTGTGGTCATCTGCTGCAGCGACAGCGTCTTGCCCACCGCCACGGTGGCGCCGGGGGCGATGTCCAGCGTCTGCAGCTTGAACACCTTGGGCGCCGCACCGCCGTGGGCCTTGACGTAGTGCACCTTCAGGTCGGCCAGCACGCGCTGGGCCTGGGGTGTGGGGTTGTGCAACTCGGCCTCGATGCGCACCTTGTCGCCAATGCGTGCGCGGGCAGGCACCACGCGGGCGGCCCGCACATCCAGCGCCACGGCATGGCCCACGCCCAGGGCGTCGAGTGCGCCAGCGTCGCCACGTTTGATGAGAAAGCGCAGGCCGTGGCGCACCAGGGCCTCGCGTGGTGCGGGCGCGCCCTGCAGCCAGGTGCGCGCGGTGCCCACGGCCAGGTCGGGGTGGTCCTTGGCGATATCGCCCAGGTGGTTGGCCACGGAGCGACGCACGTAAGACGATGGGTCGTCCTTGAGCGCATCGAGCAACGGCAGGGCCAGTTGCGGGTTGTTCTGGAATGCAGGCAATCGCGGCGCCCAGGGCAGGCGGGGCCGCGTGCCTTCGCTCACCAGGCGGCGCACATGGGCGTTGTCGTCCTGCGCCCAGTCACGCAGCCGCGCGAGCGTGGCCTGTTGGTGGTGCAGCAGATAGGGGCGTATGCAGAACTCGGCGGTAAACCGCTGGGTCAGCGCATGCTGCGCGGCCATCGCTGCCTCGAAATGCGGCAGGCCGTGTGTGCCGATGTAGATGCTGTGGGGCAGGTACAGGAAGGCGCTGTAGGGGCGGCCACCCGCGTCGGGCTCACCGGCGGCATCGAGGCCCATCGGCGGGTCCATCGAATCGACCAGCACACCCAGCGCGCGCGGCACGTCTTGCGGCAGGTGTGTCTGCAGGGCCTGCGCAATGCGCTGGCCGCGTGCCATCAGCTCCAGCGATTCGTAGCCGGGCTCTACCTGCTGCAGAAATGCAGTGGTATCGAACTTGCGCCACGCACGGCGCACCATGGCCGCGATGCGCGGCGGTACGGTGTCGTTCAGCAGGTATTTGAGAGGCTCGGCCATCGGGGAGATTGCGTGCGAAGCGCTTACATCCGTGCCACGCCAAAGCTCAGGGGCCGCAGCGTGCGCGCCTGGGCCTCGGCGCAGGTGTCCAGGCAAAACGCCAGCACGGCGCGCGTGTCACGCGGGTCGATCACGCCATCGTCCAGCAGCAGGCCGCTGGTGTAGAACGCATCGGCCTGAGCCTCGAACATGGCGACGATCTTGTCGAACTGGGCCTGCGATTCGGCCGGGTCGGGCGTGATGCCTTTGCGCGCGAGCGCCGCCTCGGTCACGATCTGCATGGTGCGCGCTGCTTGCTCGCCGCCCATCACCGCCGTCTTGGCGCCCGGCCAGCTGAACAAAAAGCGCGGCGCATAGCCCCGCCCGCACATGCCATAGTTGCCCGCGCCAAAGCTGGCGCCGCACTGGATGGTGATCTGTGGCACGGTGGCGTTGGTCACCGCCTGGATCATCTTGCTGCCGTGCTTGATCATGCCGCCCTGCTCGCTGTCTTTGCCCACCATGTAGCCCGTGGTGTTCTGCAGGTAGATGATGGGGTGGCCCAGCTGGCACATCCACTGAATGAAGTGCGTGGCCTTGTTGGCGCCCGCCACGTCGATGGGACCGTTGTTGCTGATGAAACCCACGGCATGGCCCTGGATGTGGCCCTGCGCGCACACGGTGGCCATGCCGTAGCGGGCCTTGAACTCCAGCAGCTCGGAGCCGTCCACCAGCCGCGCCATCACCTCGCGCATGTCCACAGGTTGGCGCAGGTCGGCGGACATCAGGGACAGCAGATCGTCGGCGGGCAAGGTGGGGCCGGGTGCTCTGGGTCGAGGCGCTACGCCCCACCCCAGTTGGGCCACCACATCGCGCGCCAGGCCAATCGCCTCGCGGTCGTCCTGCGCCAGGTATTCGCCCAGGCCCGAGACGGCGGTGTGCATCTCGGCGCCGCCCAGTTCTTCTTCCGTCGCGATCTCGCCCGTGGCAGCCTTGAGCAGCGGGGGCCCGGCCAGAAAGGCGCGCGAGCGGCCCTGCACCATGATGACCACGTCCGACAGGCCGGGCATGTAGGCGCCGCCTGCGGTGCCCGAGCCGTGCTGTACGGTGATCACCGGAATGCCCGCCGCCGACAGCCGCGCGAGGTTGCGAAACAGCGTGCCGCCGTGCACAAAACCTTCGACGCGGTAGCGCATGAGGTTGGCGCCCGCACTCTCCACCAGGTGGATGAACGGCAAGCGGTTTTGCAGCGCAATCTCCTGCACGCGCAAGATCTTTTCCAGTCCCATGGGCTGGATGGCACCGGCCTCGATGCCCGAGTCACTGGCCACGACCATGCAGCGCACACCGCTGACAAAACCAATGCCAGCAATCATTCCGCCACCGGGCACGGACTTCTCGGGGTCTTTCACGTCCTGTAGGTAGCCCGCCAGCGTGCACAGCGGCAGCCAGGGTGCACCCGCATCCAGCAGCAGCGCCACACGCTGGCGCGGCAGCAGCTGGCCGCGCTTTTCAAACTGGGGGAGCGACCGGGCCGAGGCGGCGGCGGCACGCTCTTCCAGCGCGCGCAGGGTATCCAGGCGGGCCTGCCGCGCGGCGCTGCGCGGCCTCGGCGCTGCCAGGGTTGAATCGGGAGGTGAAGACGGCGGTCATGCGGCCTCGGTCTTGGGGGTGTGGGAAGGTGCAAACACCTGCGGCACCTGCGCCCGGTGAAAGCCGTCAAACGGCCGCACGGCCGGGTGTGCAGCGGCGGTGGCACCCGGCGGGCGCTGCGGCCAGCCCATGCGCACCTGGGGCCGTGCGCCGTCCACCCGCAGCGTGGTGCCGCTGATGAAGCTGGCTGCCGGGCTGAGCAAAAAGGTGATGGCCGCCGACACCTCGGCCTCGTTGCCAAAGCGGCCCAGCGGCACGGTGCGCGGCATGGCGCGCAGCATGTCACCCGCCTCGGGCGGGTAGTTGTCCATGCCGCTGGAGGCGATGTAGCCCGGCGCCACGGCGTTCACGCGCACACCGCTGTGCGCCCATTCGAGTGCAGCGGTTTCGGTGAAGCTGACCATGCCCGCACGCGCCGCGCCGCTGTGCCCCATGCCCGGCATGGAGCCCCACATGTCGGCCACGATGTTGACGATGGAGCCGCCGTACGATGCCATCCACTGCCGATAGCACTCGCGCGCCATGAGAAAGCCGCCCGTGAGGTTGGTGTGCAACACGGCCTCCCAGCCCTTGGCGCTGATAGAGTCGAGCGGTGCCATGAACTGCCCGCCTGCGTTGTTGACCAGCGCATCGATGCGGCCCTGCGCAGCGATGATCTGCTGCACCAGCACGACCACGCCTTCTTCAGAGCGGATGTCGCACACCTGGCATGACACGCGGCCGCCGTCGGCGGTGATCTCTTCGGCCACGGTCAGCAGCTTGTCTGGCTTGCGCCCCACCAGCACCACATGCGCGCCCAGTTGCGCGAGTTCGTGCGCTGTGCACCGGCCTATGCCAGAGCCCCCGCCGGTGACGACCACCACCTGGCCATTGAACAGGCCTGGAGCAAACACAGACTGGTAGGCGTTGCGCGCTGTGGGGGCCATAGTGACTCTGCCTTGATGGGGTGGTTTTTTATGAACGGATGAACAAGGCCAGCGCCTCGTCGGTGAGTGCGTCGAGCGACTTGCCCTTCTTGGGCGAGAACCACTGCACCGCCCAGTTGAGCGCCCCGAAGATGAACAGCCGCGCCACACCGGGCTCGGCCTGCAGGGCGCCCTGCTGTGCCAGCGCTTCCAGCACAGGCATCCAGGTGGCCTCGTAGCTGTCCTTGATGCGGGCAATGCCCTTGCGCTGCGCGGGCGTGAGCGAGCGCCATTCGTACAACATCACGGGGATGAAGCTGCTGCGCGGCCCAAGCAGGATTTCAAAATGGTGACGAATGAGCGTGTGCAGCTGCTCGCGCGGGGTGGCCTGGGCTGGCAGTGCATCGAGTGCCTGCTGCTGGCTTTGCGCGGCCATGGTCATGCCCTCGCTCATCACGGCGTAGAGCAGCGCGCTTTTGCTTTCGAAATGGTAGAAGGGCGAGCCGCTGTGCATGCCTGCCGCCGCCGCAATGTCGCGCGTGCTGGTGGCGGCAAAGCCCTGGGTGCGGAAGAGCTTGGCGGCACCGTCCATGAGCTTGCGGCGGCGGTTGCCGTCGTCGAGTTCTTCGGCGGTTTTGCGGGGGCGGCCGCGGGGGCGACGGGTGGGGGTTGGCTCTGCAGGGGTTGCGTTGGGTGCGGAATTGGCGCTGGAGGAGGCTGCGGCCTTGCTGCGGGGGCGGGCCGGGGGGTTCTTGGGAGCGGGGGCGATGGCGCTGGTGCGCGGCATGGGTGAATCCATGCGGGCACGATAGCAAAACTGTTTATTTTTAGCAAGCAAGTGCTTTGCAAAAATAGATGCCTTGTCTCATTGCTATTTCTAGAGGGTTCTGTTTGCTGCGAGATGCTTGTATGTCTTGCCTGGCCCGCTACTCTTTTGGAAGCTGATGGCATGCCTATGCGAAGGGCAGAGGCCGGGAGTCGCCCGGCAGGCGAGTAACTTTCTTTCGCGTCGCCGAAAGAAAGTCACCAAAGAAAGGGCGACCCTGCTGTCTGCGACCCCTGCGCTTCGCTCCGGGGCAACCTGGGGTGCTCGGTCACGAGGTGCACCGCCGAACTCGCTGCGCGCCTGCGGCGCTCCGCTCAAACAGCTGCGGTGAGTCAGTTCACGAAGCGCGTGTGTCCTTCGGCACACGCGCCACCCCGCGCCCTGCGCGCCCCAGGCGCATCCAGAAGGGAACCCGAGGGACATCCACACGGGCCATTGCTTCGCTGCGCTGCGCTCGGCTCCGTCTCGCGGGCGCAAGCGCCACGCGCTGCGCAAACTGGGCCGGGCGCAGCGATGGCCCGTGTGGCTGTTCGGCTGTTGGATGTTTGGTTCCCCACCCCTACTGGCTGCGCCTGCGGCGGGGCGGTTGCGGGGTGAGCATGGGCGTCGAAGCGCCCATGCTTCGTGAACTGACTCGCCGTGGCTGTCCGAGCGGCGCGCGCCAGCGCAGAGCGAGTTCCACGGCGCACCCCGCAATCGCCCCGACGCAGGTTTGCCCCGGAGCGAAGCGCAGGGGTCGCAGACTGGGGGTCGCCTTTTCTTTGGTAACTTTCTTTTGGCGAAGCAAAAGAAAGTTACTCGCACGCCGGGCGACTCCCGGCTCCGGCACTCAAAACGGGCATGCGGTAGCCGCCGCACAAAAGCCTCGACAGGCCCAACCCGAACAGATAGGACGAGAACAAACTATAAAAACAATAGCTGCCAGCGCTTTATATACTAGCGCCAGCAGCCGAAAAGCACGTCAGAACTAGCGAATCAAACCGCGCTGAAATCCGGCTTACGCTTCTCCATGAAAGCCGAGAAAGCTTCCCGCGCCGCCGGCTCGCGCAACATGCGCCCAAAGCTCTCGCCCTCTTCCGCCATCACCTCCAGCACCTTCGCCGTCTGCCCACCCTTCATCAGCCGCTTGGTTTCGATGAGCGACGACAACGGCTTGGCCGCCAGCTTTTTGGCCTGCGCCTGGGCATAGGCATTGCACTCCGTCGGCGGCACCACGCGGTTCACCAGGCCGACTTCCAGCGCCGCCTCGGCCATGAAGGGCTCGCCCAACAGCAAAGCCTCCGCAGCACGGTGATACCCCAGCATCTGCGGCACCAGCAGGCTCGATGCCGCCTCGGGGCACAGGCCCAGATTCACAAAAGGCATCGAGAAAGCCGCGTTGTCGCCCGCATAAACCAGGTCGCAATGGAACAGCATCGTCGTGCCAATGCCCACGGCCGGGCCGCAGACCGACGCGATCACGGGCTTGGGGAAGGTGGCGATGCCGCGCAGAAAGCGAAACACCGGCGAGTCCTGCGTGGCAGGCGGCTGCTGCAGAAAGTCGCCAATGTCGTTGCCCGCGCTGAAGATGGCGATGTCGCCCTGGAACACCACCACGCGCACGCTGGCGTCGGCCTTGGCGGCGTCCAGCGCGTCGGCCATGGCGGCATACATGTCGCGCGTGATCGAGTTCTTCTTGTCCACGCGATTGAACGTGATAGTGGTCACGCCCGCTTCAGAATGGACGAGGATGTCTTGGGTGGCTTCGGTCATGGTGGTGAAGGTTCCGGGGTCTGATGGATGTGAACGAGAGGAATGGTGCACGGCGCAGAGCAACAGGCCGACTCCCTACTCCTTGTAGTAAACGATCTGGTGGCTGGTGGCGAGCATGGTGCCCGCTTCATTCCACAGCTGCACGGTCTGGTCAAAAAAGCCGTTGCGGAACTCCTGCCCGCGCGCCTGGCCGAGAAGATAACCCGTGCCCGTGGCCTGCAGTTGTGCGGCGCTGGCATGGAAGTAGACCGTGATCGACACCGTGCCTGCCGGCACATGGCGCGCACGGCGCAGCCAGACGCGGGGAAAGAACACATCGGCCAGGGCCGCGAGCGCCACAAAGTCCAGCGGACGGGGTGGCGCATCGCGCATCCACAACTGGGTCAGGCTGTGGTCGCCACTGCCGTCCCACTCGCGCGGAATGGCGCCGGTGACGGGGCGCATCTCGTAGCGGTTGAGCCACTCCACGCCAAAGCCGGGGGAAATGGCGGGCTGTGCCGACGGCGTAGGCACTTCGGGCATGGGCACATCGCCCACGCTCCAGGTCTCGCGCCGCACGGCCGTGACGGCCGTGGCCGTGGTGGTGACCACCTGGGCGCCATCATCACCCGCCTGCAGGATCGACAGCGTCCAGTGCTGGGTGGAACGATTGGTGCGAACAGGAGTTGCCTGCACCGTGAACGCACCAGCGGTCAAAGCGCCCGCGTAGTTGACCGTCAGCGACAGCGGGTCGCCCAGCCGGTCGGGGTGCTGCAAGATGGCCTGCAGCAGAGTGGCAGCGGTGATGCCACCAAACGGGCCGACCATGTTCCAGTAGCCAGGGTGGGTCTGCCCTTCGTACTGGCCCGGCGCGGAAGAGGACGAGGCCGTCAGCTGTACCGCATCGTCCAGCGGGTGGGCAGCGGACGCAGTGGAAGAATGGGAGGAAGAAGTCATGCTGCGAGTGTGCCGCGAAACAGCCGCTCAGGCCGTCGTGCCGGAGACTTCGGCGTGCAATACACCGCCGCCCAAGGCCGCCAGCGCCGCTGCGGCGCGCGGCCACAGGCTCTGGCGGAACTGGTCACGAAAGAAACCGAAGTGCCCGATGCGCCGCACCTTCACATCGGCGGGCGTGATGCTCTCCACGCGGCGTTCGGTGTTGGCGTACAGGTTGACGAGGTTGTGCGTGCCGCGCAAGGTCATCAGCTCGTCGTCGGTCATCGACAGCGCCAGCACCGGGAACCGCACCGCACCATAGCTCTGCGCCACCGCAGGCCCCTCGGCGCCCACGCTGTACGCAGGGTCCAGACACCAGCGCCGCCACTGCAGGATCACGCCCGCAGGCAGGTCGCCCACCTTCTTGAGCGTGCGCCCCGGAAAGTACCCGCACAGCCGCGTGGCCAGTGGCACCAGCACCCACCAGAAATACGGAACGATGCGCTTGAGCTGCGGCGCGTTGTCGCGCCAGTAGCCACTGCCTGCGGCCACACTCAGCAGACCCGCCACCTGCTCGGGCTTTTTCAGCAGCCCTGGCAACTGCGCGCCCAGGCTGTGGCCCAGCAAATACAGCGGCTGCGACGGCAGCGCTGCCTTGGCGGCTGTGATCACCGCCTCGTAGTCCTGCGCCCAGTCAAACAGATCCGCCTTCACATCGCGCATCGCACCCTGCAGCGAATCGCCATGGCCGCGGTAATCAAAGGTGGTGACCCGAAACCCCTGCTGCGCCATCCACAGCGCAAAGGCCTCGTAGTACGACTGCCGCACCCCCATCGCGCCGCCGATCACGACACTGGCGCGCGGAGCGCGCTCGGGTTCGTAGACACGCAGTGCCAAAGACACCGCCCCATTGACCTGCAAGGTTTGCTTGTTCATGTCTGTCTCCTTAGCTCAATGCCGATCTGCGCCGGCTTGAATGGAAAACAAAAACAGGCAGTGCACTTCCCCCTGCCTTCACACTCCGTCCTCAGGGGCGTAGCGAGCGGGATCAGCTGCTAGGCGGCCGGAGCGCAGGAACCGGAACGTACTTGCGGTACGTGAGGATTCCGAGCACCGCCCAACGACGCAGATGGCCCGCGCAGTAGCCAGCTAACTCAAAGAGCTTCGATGATGCCGGCGGCGCCTTGGCCTGTCCCTACACACATCGTGACCATGCCGTACTTCAGCTTGTGCCGACGCAGCGCGTGCACCACCGTCGCCGCGCGAATCGCACCGGTCGCCCCCAGCGGGTGACCCAGGGCAATAGCACCACCCATTGGATTCACGTTCGCAGGGTTCAGCCCCAGCGTATTGATCACCGCCAGCGACTGCGCCGCAAACGCTTCGTTCAGCTCATACCAGCCGATGTCATCGCTCTTCAAGCCCGCATAACGCAGCGCCGCAGGAATCGCCTCGATGGGACCAATGCCCATGATCTCGGGCGGCACGCCTCGCGCGGCGTAGCTCACAAAACGCGCCAGGGGCGTCAGGCCAAACTGCTTCACCGCCTTTTCGCTGGCCACGATGAGCGCACCCGCGCCATCGCTGGTCTGCGAGCTGTTGCCCGCCGTGACACTGCCACGCGCCGCAAACACGGGCTTGAGCTTGGCCAGACCTTCCAGGGACGTGTCAGGGCGTGGGCCTTCGTCCAGGCTCACGGTGCGGCGCTTTTCCACCACTTCGCCGGTGGCGAGGTTGGGCGAACGCTCCACGATTTCGATGGGCGTGATTTCATCGGTGAACTCACCGGCCTTTTGCGCCTTGATGGCCCGCAGGTGGGATTCAAGGGCGAACGCGTCCTGCGCCTCGCGGCTCACCTTCCACTGCTGGGCGACCTTTTCTGCGGTGAGGCCCATGCCGTAGGCGATGCCCACGTTCTCGTCCTTCGCAAAGATCTCGGCGTTGAACGAGGGCTTGTTGCCGCCCATGGGCACCAGGCTCATGGACTCGGCGCCACCGGCGATCAGCACGTCGGCTTCGCCCACGCGGATGCGGTCAGCGGCCATCTGCAGCGCGGTGATGCCCGATGCACAAAAACGGTTCACCGTCACGCCGCCCGCGGGGTGGTCAAACGCCAGGCCCATGGCAATACGGGCCATGTTCATGCCCTGCTCGCCTTCGGGGAACGAGCAGCCAATGATGGCGTCTTCAATCGCCTTGGGGTCCAGCGTGGGAACCTGCAGCATGGCGCTCTTGACGGCGGCGACCAGCAGATCGTCGGGGCGAGTGTTCTTGAAATAGCCGCGGCCCGAGCGCCCGATGGGCGTGCGCGTGGCGGCGACGATGTAGGCGTCCTGGACTTGTTTTTGAGCCATGGTGAAACTCCTTCAATTCTTGGGGGGGCGGCTGGAAGGAACCCAGGCCCACGTAAATACACATTCGACCGGCTCCACACCGGCTTCGTCGGTGACGGTGACTTTCACCTGCACCTCGCCCTTGTCGCTGGCCAACATGGCGGCGCGCTGCTCGGCGGTGAGCGTGGCCACGGCCTTGAGACCGCCCGTGGCGCGCTTCTTGAACGCCATGGAGAGCTCCTTGGCCAGCGGCAGGCAGTCGTCGCGCACGTTCATGCCCACCACCATGCCGGTGGCTGTTTCGGCCAGCAGGTTCATGGCCGAGGCGTGCACGCCGCCAATGTGGTTCTGCACCCGGCGCTCGTTGGCCAGGTGCACCTCGACACGCTCGGGCGTGAGCGACACGAACTTCACCCCGGCCGTGCCGGTGAAGGGCACGGCACGGCGCAGGATGATGTTCTGCACGAAGCCGCGCATGAAGGCGGGGGCCTCGTCCAGGCGCATCAGCGAGCGCTGGAGTTTGTTGGGGGCTTGGCTCGTCATGGTGATGCCGGTCAGTTGCGGACTGGCTTGCCCGTGGAGAGCATTCCGAGAATGCGCTCATGCGTCTTGGGCTGGGCGATCAGGTGGCAGAACACCTTGCGCTCCAGCGTGAGCAGGTATTCCTCGCTCACCATCGAACCCGCATCCACATCGCCGCCACAGACCACCTCGGCGATCATGGCGCCGATCTTGAAGTCATAGGCGCTGATGAAGCCGCCGTCGCGCATGTTCACCAGTTGCGCCTTGATGGTGGCCAGGCCGCTGCGGCCCGCCACGGGGAACAGGCGCTTGTGGGGTGCACGCCAGCCGCTGGCGGCCATGGACTTGGCTTCGTTGATGGCAACGAACAGCAACTCGTCCTTGTGCGGCACGATGACGTCGCTGTCCAGCAGGTAGCCCAACTTGCGCGATTCGAGCGCGCTGGTACCCACCTTGGCCATGGCCGCAGCGGTGAAGCCTTCGGTCAGGAAGGGCAGGATGTCCTTGCTCGTCGAAGCGGCCATGTTCTCGGCCGCGCGGCGGGCGATGTAGGTTAGGCCGCCCGCGCCGGGGACCAGGCCCACGCCGACTTCCACGAGGCCGATGTAGCTTTCCATGTGCGCCACGCGCTTGGCCGAATACACAGCCAGCTCGCAACCACCGCCCAGCGCCATGCCGTGGATGGCCGCGACAACGGGCACCTGGGCATAGCGGATGCGCATCATCAGGTTTTGCAGCTCCTGCTCGATGCTTTCCACCGCGTCGGGGCCGCCCACGGCAAAGGCGGGCATGGTGGCTTCCAGGTCGGCGCCCACGCTGAAGGGCGCATCGCCCGACCAGATGACCATGCCGTCGTATTCGCGCTCGGCCAGCTCCAGGGCTTCGGCCAAGCCTTCCATCACTTCGGGGCTGATGGCGTGCATCTTGTTCTTGATACTGGCGATGAGGACTTGGCCGTCCAGCGTCCACGTGCGCAGCGCCTTCGACTCAGCAATGGTGGTGCCAGCGGTGCGCCAGTCGGGCAGGCTGGTTTCGCCCAGCAGCGGCTCGGGGAATAGCTGGCGCTCGTACACGGGCAGCTGGCGGCGGGGCACAAACTTGTTCTGCGATGCGCTCCACGAGCCTTGCGCGGTGTGCACGCCACCGGCTTCGGCCACGGGGCCCTTGAAGACCCAATCGGGTAGCGGTGCCTTGCACAGCGCTTTGCCAGCGTCGATGTCTTCCTGGATCATCTTCGCCACTTCAAGCCAGCCTGCTTCTTGCCACAGCTCGAAGGGGCCTTGCTTCATCCCAAAGCCCCAGCGCATGGCCTGGTCCACGTCGCGGGCGTTGTCGGCTATTGTTGAAAGGTGCACAGCCGCGTAGTGGAAGCTGTTGCGCAGGATGGCCCACAGGAACTGGCCGGGCGCGCCTTCGGCGTTGCGCAGCAGGCGCAGGCGTTCGGCGGCGGGTTTCTTGAGCATGCGCGCGTACACCTCATCGGCCTTCTGGCCTGCGGGCACGTACTCTTCGCTTTCGAGCTCGAAACGCATCACATCGCGGCCGACCTTCTTGAAGAAACCGGCCTTGGTCTTCTGGCCCAGATTGCCCAGCTCCAGCAGCTTCTTCAGCACGGCGGGCGTGCCAAAGCTTTCGTAGAAGGGATCGGTCTCCAGGCTCAGGTTGTCCTGCAGCGTCTTGATGACGTGGGCCATGGTGTCCAGGCCCACCACGTCGGCGGTGCGGAAGGTGCCGCTCGATGCACGGCCGAGCTTCTTGCCCGTGAGGTCGTCCACCACGTCGTAGGTCAGGCCAAAGTTCTCGACCTCTTTCATCGTGGACAGCATGCCGGCGATGCCGACACGGTTGGCCACGAAGTTGGGCGTATCGTGTGCGCGCACCACACCCTTGCCCAGGCCGCTGGTCACAAAGGCTTCGAGCTGGTCCAGCACTTCGGGCTGGGTGGTGGGGGTGTTGATCAACTCCACCAGCGTCATGTAGCGCGGCGGGTTGAAGAAGTGGATGCCGCAGAAACGCGGCTTGATGCTCTCGGGCAGCACTTCGGACAGCTTGGTGATCGACAGGCCCGAGGTGTTGGACGCCAGGATGGCGTGCTTGGCCACGTGGGGCGCGATCTTGGTGTAGAGGTCGAGCTTCCAGTCCATGCGCTCGGCAATGGCCTCGATCACGAGGTCGCATTCCTTGAGCAGGTGCATGTGCTCTTCGTAGTTGGCCTGCTGGATCAGCGCCGCATCATCAGCCACGCCCAAGGGCGAGGGCTTGAGCTTCTTCAGGCCTTCGACGGCCTTGGTGACGATGCCGTTCTTGGGGCCTTCCTTCGCAGGCAGGTCGAACAGCACCACGGGCACCTTCACGTTGACGAGGTGGGCGGCAATCTGCGCGCCCATCACGCCTGCGCCGAGCACGGCGACTTTTTTCACTTGGAATCGGGACATGGGTTGGGTTCCTGGTTGGGGCGCTGCACGACACCGCTGGGGTGCGCGCGGCCACGGGAATGGGGTTTACTGGACGCGGATCCAGGTTTGCGTGCGGCCGAATGGGCCGATGGAGCCGCGCACTTCGAGCTTCTTGCCGCCCTCGACGGGGGTCATGCGCAGGGTGTAGTTGCGCCCGTTCTCGGGGTCGAGAATCTTGCCGCCCTCCCACACTTCTTTGCCGTCGGCCTTCTTGGCGCCACGGATGATCTCCAGCCCGAGAATGGGCTTGCCCTTGCGGTCATCCGAGCATTCGTCGCAGACCTCGTCGGGCTTGGCGTCCTTGGACAGGCGCTTTTCGAGCGCTCCGTGCAGCACGCCGCCGCCAATGTCGCGGATGCGGATCTCGGCCTTGGCCTCGCCGGTCTTGTCATCGATGTTGCGCCACAGGCCTTCGGGCGTCATCTGCGCCCAGGCCGGCAGCGCGCCCGCTACCAAAACAATAGCTGCTACCGCTTTGAACATCTGCGCTCCCTGGCAAAAAGGCTTGAAATCCGCATCCGGCGCCGATCAGGCCAGGGCCAGATCGGTGTCCATCAGCACCTTGCTGCCGGCACGGGCGGTGCGCATCAGCGTCGCCGTTTCGGGGAACAGCTTGGCAAAGTAGAAGCGCGCGGTCTGCAGCTTGGCGCCATAAAACGGGTCGGTGTTGCCGGCAGCGATCTCGCGCAGGGCGACCTGGGCCATGCGGGCGAACAGGTAGCCGAACACCAGGTGGCCGGCCACGCGCAGGTAGTCCACGGCGGCAGCGCCCACTTCATCGGGGTTTTGCATGCCCTTGAAACCGATCTCGGTGGTGAACTTGGTCATCTGGTCGCCCAGCATGGCCACGGGGTTGATGAACTCGGCCATGCGCTCGTTCACGCCCTCTTCTTCCACCAGCTGGCCAATCAGCTTGCCCAGCTTTTTCAGCGTGGCGCCGTTGTTGCCCAGCACCTTGCGGCCCAGCAGGTCCAGCGACTGGATGGTGTTGGTGCCTTCGTAGATCATGTTGATGCGGTTGTCCCGCACGTACTGCTCCATGCCCCATTCCTTGATGAAGCCGTGGCCGCCGAAGACCTGCATGCACGCGTTGGTGCTGATGTGGCCGTTGTCCGTGATGAAGGCCTTCACGATGGGAGTCAGCAGGGCCACGAGTTCTTCGGAGTCCTTGCGCACCTTCTCATCGGGGTGGCTGTGCACCTTGTCCAGCAGCAGCGTGCAGAAGATCTGCAGCGCGCGGCCACCTTCGGCATAGGCCTTGGCGGTGAGCAGCATCTTGCGCACATCGGGGTGCACGATGATGGGGTCGGCGTCCTTGTCCTTGGCCTTGGGGCCCGACAGGCTGCGCGACTGGATGCGGTCCTTGGCGTAGGCCAGGGCGTTCTGGTAAGCCACTTCGGTCAGGCCCAGCGACTGGTTGCCCACGCCCAGACGGGCGGCATTCATCATCACAAACATGGCAGCCAGGCCCTTGTTGGGCTGGCCCACCATGGTGCCGATGGCGCCGTCCAGCGCGATCTGCGCGGTGGCGTTGCCGTGGATGCCCATCTTGTGCTCCAGGCCCGTGCAGAAGATCGGGTTGCGCTCGCCCAGCGAGCCGTCGGCATTGACGTTGAACTTGGGCACCACAAACAGGCTGATGCCCTTGCTGCCCTTGGGCGCATCGGGCAGGCGAGCCAGCACCAGGTGGACGATGTTGGCGGCCATGTCATGCTCACCGGCGCTGATGAAGATCTTGTTGCCGGTGATCTTGTAGGTGCCATCGGCCTGGGGTTCGGCCTTGGTGCGCATCAGGCCCAGGTCGGTACCGCAGTGGGGTTCGGTCAGGCACATGGTGCCGGTCCATTCGCCGCTGGTCAGCTTGGGCAGGTACAGGGCCTTCTGGGCGTCGGTGCCGTGGGCGTGCAGGGCTTCGTACGCGCCGTGCGACAGGCCGGGGTACATCGTCCAGGCCTGGTTGGCCGAGTTCAGCATCTCGTACAGGCACTGGTTCAGCACAAAGGGCAGGCCCTGGCCGCCGTAGGCCGGGTCGCAGCTCAGCGCCGCCCAGCCGCCTTCCACGTACTTGGCATACGCGTCCTTGAAGCCGGTGGGGGTCTTCACTTCGTGCGTGGTCTTGTTCAGCACGCAGCCTTCGGTGTCGCCGCTGATGTTGAGCGGGAACGCGACTTCGGCAGCAAACTTGCCGGCCTCTTCGATCACGGCGTTGATGGTGTCCACATCCACTTCGGCGTGGGGGGGCATCGCCTTGAATTCATCACTCACCTTGAGCACTTCGTGCATGACAAATTGCATGTCGCGCAGGGGCGGCGTATAGGTAGGCATGGGTTTACTCCTTGGATGGGGTGGTTTGGTTGGAAACTTTGCGGCGCGCCACCGTGGGTGCCTTGGCGGCGGCCGCGGGCGCGCTGTAACGCGCCAGGATGTTGTGAAAGCCCACGACGGCTCTGTCGATAGAGCCCGGGGTCTGCAGGAACCGCGCTTCGTAGTGCAGCGCGAGGATCAGGCCGTGGATCTCGAAGAGCATCTGCTCTTCCTTGGTGTCGGCCCGCAGCTCGCCCAGCTCCTTGCACTGCTCGATGGCGCGGCGCATGGCGGCATGCCAGGTCAGCACCGAGCTGGCCAGTGCATCGCGCACAGGGCCGGTGCGGTCGTCAAACTCGACCGCGCCGCTGATGTAGATACAGCCCGAGTCGATTTCGATGGAGGTGCGCTTCATCCAGTTGTCGAACAGCGCCGACAAACGCGCCACGCCACGCGGGGCGGACATGGCGGGGTAGAACACTTCCTGCTCGAAGCGGGTGTGGTATTCGCGGATCACGGAGATCTGCAGCTCTTCGCGCGAGCCAAAGTGGGCGAACACGCCCGACTTGCTCATGCCCGTGACGTCGGCCAGCGCCCCGATGGAGAGGCCCTCCAGCCCGATGTGGGTGGCCAGGCCCAGCGCCGCCTCGACGATGGCCGCCTTGGTCTGCTGGCCCTTTTGCAGTGCACGGCCCGTACCGCTGCGAGCGCGCGGAATGCGGGTGACCTGGCGGGATTCGGGGGTGGAGGACATGGGCACGAATAAAAACGAACGTTCGTTCTATTCTGCAGCAAATTCCCCGCACACCCCAAGCCCCCGGAAAAAATAGGGAGACGCATCCAAACCACCCGTTGCAGCCGCGCCACCCTTGCTGGGTAACGCTGCCTGAGCCGTCTGCTGGCTACAGCATCAGCGCCAGACTGGCTTCCAGGTGCTCGGTGGGCAAGCGCCGGAATCCCGAGCGGGCATAGCCCTGCAGCCGCCCGACCACAAAGGCCGTCAGCACGCTGGCCGCCACCTGGGCGTCCACCGTGGGCGTGCTGGATGCAGCCGTAGTAGCCCGCAGGCACTGGCGCAGGGTGGATTCGATGCGGTCAAAAAACTGGTTCATGCGCTGCTGTAGGCGCTCGTGCTCGAACACCAGCGCGTCGCCCACCATCACCCGCACCATGCCCGGGTTGCGTTCGCCAAACTGCAATACCAGAGCCACGATGCGGGCAGCCTGGCGCGCGCCCGCGTCGGCAGGCTGTGCGGGGTCAGGCACGTCGCGCCCGGTGATCTGCTGCACCAGCGTGAACACCGATTGCTCGATGAAATCGATCAAGCCCTCGAACATCTGCGCCTTGCTGGCGAAGTGGCGGTACAGCGCGGCCTCGCTGACCGACAGGCGTGCGGCCAACGCGGCGGTGGTGATGCGTTCGGCCCCCGGCTGCTCCAGCATGGCGGCCAGGGCCTGCAGGATCTGGATGCGCCGCTCCCCGGGCTTGGGCCGCTTGCGGGCAGCCGCAACATCACCCGCTTCGGCGGTACTGGCGGACTCGGGGAGGGGCGAGATTTCAGACATGCAGGACAGGGACTCCGGTGGGCCCCGCGCCCGGAACACATGCCACCGGGCATGGTCGGATCACGGCAGGGCGTGGATCACGATGTCACGTCTTGCCACAGCCAGGAGGGGCCGGAGCGCCACCTGTTTGCACAAGTCAATCGTGTGTGGAAATGATTCTCGCACAGGCCCCTGAGCGATCCCCGCCGGCCCCGCCAGGCCGCAGGACACGCACCACTACAGCGGGAACACCACGGCCACCACGAGCCCCCGCCCCTGGGGGCCAGTGCCCAGCGTCAGTCCGGCGCGGTGCACACGGGCAATCTCGTCCGCAATCGCCAGCCCCAGGCCGGTGCCCTCGCCGCCCGCGCCGGGCACGCGGTAGAAGCGCTGCAGCACGCGGGTGCGCTCACTCTCCGGCACCCCCGGGCCGTCGTCCTCCACCTCCATGTAGGGACGTGGCGGGCCCAGACGCCCCTGGCGCAGTCCGCAGCGGATGGTGACCACGCCCCCCGGCGGGGTGTACTTGATGGCGTTGTCCACCAAGTTGGACAGCAGCTCGCGCAGCAGCCAGCCGTGGCCCGTGACATGCACCAGCTGCACATCGAGCCCCAAATCCAGGCCCTTGCCGGTGGCGGCGTCCAGAAAGTTTTCGAGCAGCGATTCGCACAGGTCCTTGAGATCCACCCGCTGCGGCGGTTGCGCATCCAGGCTGCGGGCATCGGCCCGGGACAGCGCCAGCAACTGGTGCGCCAACTGCGAGGTGCGGCGCGTGGCATTGCGCAGCTTCTCGATCTGATCAACTCCTAAAACGATAGCACCCTGCGCACGATCTTCATGCGCCAGCGGCATTTTTCGGTCGAAATCCGGGAAAGACGTGCGGGGCGGCGCTGCCGCCTTGGCCATCATGGCCCAGGCCTCAACCTGGGCCTGCAGGCCCGCCAGCGGCGTGCGCAGCTGGTGCGCCGCGTCGGCCACAAAGCGCCGCTGCCCCTCCGCCTGCGCGTTGACCAGCGCAAACAGGCGGTTGAGCGAGTGCACCAGGGGGCGCACCTCGTCGGGCGATGCGGCCTCGTCGATGGGGCTCAGGTCCCGCGGCGAGCGGCGCTCCACCGCCTCGGCCAAACCCACCAAGGGCTTGAAGGCTTGCCGCACCGCCCAGTGGATCGCAAAACCCGCCGCTACCAGCAGCACCAGGTTGGGCAACAACACGCGCAGCAGCAGTTGTTGCGCCCATTTCTGGCGCGGGTCCGACCCGTCGGCCAGAGCCACCACCAGCTCTCCCGCCCCGGTGCGCCCGCGCTGTGCCGCCACTCGGTACGTCACCCCGCCGAACTCTACGCTGTGGAACTCCGGGGCCTGGGTGGTGGGCACGCCGCTGTGCACCCAGTCCTCGCCCAGCAGCAGGCGGCCGGAGGTGTCACGCACGCTGTAGGCTGCAAAACCGGCGTTCTGACGCAGGAAGTCTTCAATGGGCGGCGCGAGCAGGAGCAACGGTGGGTCGTTGTCGTGAATGGGTGGCGCCAGCACCGAGTCGGCCAACGCCGGCAGCAGCCGCACCAGCCGCTGGTCGTGCTGGCCAGCCGCCTCGTCGGCCGAGCGGTAGTCCAGCCAGACCCCCACCAGCGCCAGCACACACAGCGGCAACACCAGCATCAGCAACAGCCGGGTGCGCAAATCCGACGTCATTGCGCGCAAACCGGGCCGCCGGGAGGAGTTCTTCTTCCAAAGCATGGCGGGGCGGCCGAGAGTTGCGGGTGGGGAAGTTGCTGCTCAGGGGGCCTGCAGTTCGAGGCGGTACCCAAAGCCCCGGATGGACCGCAGCGCCACGCCATGGGGTTCCAGCTTGCCCCGCAGGCGCGAGACATAGACCTCCACCGCGTTGGGGGTGATCTCCTTGTCCCACCCCGTCAGCGCCTGCAGCAGCTTGTCTTTGCTCGCGGGCTTGGGCGCGTTGATGAGCAGGTATTCAAGCACCGTCCACTCGCGGGGCCCCAGTTCGATGACCTGCTCGCCCGCCGGCGTGCGCATGCTGGCACGGCGCCCGGCCGTGTCCAATTCCAGCGGGCCAAAACTCAGCACGGCCGTGGTCGCCGCCTGGGAGCGGCGCAGCAGCGCCCGCAGGCGTGCCAGCAGCTCAGGCAGCTCAAACGGTTTGACCATGTAGTCGTCCGCCCCCAGGTCCAGCCCCTGCACGCGGTCATGCAGCGCGTCGCGCGCTGTCAGGATCAACACGGGCATCGCAGGGCTCGCCATGTCCGGGCGGCGCAGGCGGCGGGTCAGCTCCAGGCCGTCCATTGCGGGCAACCCGATGTCGATGATGGCGGCGTCAAACGACTCGGCGCGCAGCACCTCTTCGGCCCGTTCGCCGCTGCCTACCCAGTCCACCGCATACCCTGCATCGGTGAGCCCCAGCTTGATGCCGCTGGCCACCATCACATCGTCTTCGACCAACAGCAGGCGCATGGTGCCCTCACGCGGGAAGATCAGTGGGACCGAATCATGGTGCCGTAGGCCTGGTCGGTCAGGATCTCCAGCAGCATGGCATGGGGCACACGTCCGTCAATGATGTGCACGGCATTCACGCCGGCTTTGGCGGCATCGAGCGCGCCGGCGATCTTGGGCAGCATGCCGCCCGAGATCGTACCGTCGGCAAACAGCTCGTCGATGCGACGGGCAGTCAGGTCGGTCAACAGGTTGCCGGACTTGTCGAGCACACCGGGTGTGTTGGTCAGGAGCATCAGCTTTTCGGCCCGCAACACCGTGGCCAGCTTGCTGGCCACCACATCCGCGTTGATGTTGTAGCTCTCGTTGTTCTCGCCAAAGCCAATCGGGCTGATGACGGGAATGAACGCATCGTCCTGCAGCGCCTTCACCACGCTGGGGTCAATGGAGACGATATCGCCCACCTGCCCCACGTCGTGTTCGATGGTGGGGTCCTTGCTGTCCACCATCTTGAGCTTTTGCGCGCGGATCATGCCGCCGTCCCGGCCCGTCAAACCCACGGCCTTGCCACCAGCCTGGTTGATCAGGCCCACGATGTCCTGCTGCACCTCGCCCGCCAGCACCCATTCGACCACTTCCATGGTCTCGGCATCGGTCACGCGCATGCCCTGAATGAACTCGCCCTTCTTGCCCAGGCGGTTGAGCGCCGTCTCAATCTGCGGGCCGCCACCGTGCACCACTACAGGGTTCATGCCCACCAGTTTGAGCAGAACCACGTCCTCGGCAAAGTCCGCCTGCAGGGCGGGGTCGGTCATGGCGTTGCCGCCGTACTTGATGACCATGGTCTTGCCATGGAACTTGCGGATGTAGGGCAGCGCCTGGGCCAGGATTTCAGCCTTGTCGCGCGGGGCAATCGAAAGAAGGTCGGTCATGGGGGCGGGCCATCCGGAGAAAAGTGTGAGGCGCAAATTGTGCCGCATTCGCCGGGCGCGCGAACACAAGACGACGTCAATGCCGCAGCCAGTTCGGCACTTTGAACCGCACGATGGCCAGGTAGGCCATGACGTAGCTCACCACGAAAAGCCCACAAAACGCCATGAGCAAGGGGGTGTTGTTCCAGAACAGCACTGCAGGCACCACCGTCAGAAGCGTAAAACCCCACAGATAGGGTGACGTACGGTTGTTGCGCATCAGCATGCGGCGGGATTCGTCATCGTGGAAAACACCACGCACGATGCGACGATAGATGAGCTGGTGAAAATGCAGCGCGTCAGCCACCCCCGGGGAAACGCCACGCACCACTTTGCGGTAGATGGAAAAAACCGTCTCCCACACCGGGTAGATCAGCAGGAGCATCGGGAACCAAGGGGATACGTCTGGATTGCGTTGTACCAGCGAGATGCTGGCTAACGCAATCACCCCACCCCACACATACGCGCCGCCATCGCCTGCAAACAACATGCCCCGGGGATAGTTCCACACCAGGAATCCTCCTGTCGCAGCTGCCGTGGAGACCAGCAACGCGGCCAATGCACGGTCACCCACCTGCAGCGCTACATGCGCCAAAGCCAGGCACACGATGAGTGCGACCATGCCCGCCAAGCCGTTATAGCCATCAATGATGTTAAAGGCATGTGGCAACCCTGCCACGGCAAGCACCACGATCGCGATACCCAACCAGGGCGCAGCGGACAGCCAAGCATCCAGCCATGGCCATCCTGTGCGGGACAGCGTAAGGTTTAGAAGCGTGACAGCAAGCGCACCAGATGCACCGGTGAGACTCAGCCGGTAGCGAACGGACAAGCGTTGGGTCATATCCTCGGCTATGCCTCCCAAGGCTGCAGGCAGCAGCGCCACAATCCACCCTACCACCCACGCACCCAGGCGTAGCGAGCCTGGGTCTCCCCAGTGGGTAGACTGAAGCACTCCAAGCCCCCAGCTACAACCGACACCAAGCAACAGGGCCGCCCCCCCCAGGCGGGGGATATCGCCCAGATGGAACCGCTGCGGCATGGCACTACCGTATACGGCGGCATGGCTGCGCATCCATCGCACAATGAGCCCCGCCGCCAAAGCTGCCACGATGAATGCCACCACAGATAACCAGATCATGAGTAGCCGATCGTATACGTTGTCGCCTTCCAGGCCTGCAATAAAGCGCTGAGCATCCCACCGAAAGCAGCTCCCGCTCCCTCCCCTGCACAGTAACCCATCAACGAACTCGTGCCACGTATTCTGGCCAAACAAGGCAAGCCAGCGGCTGAACCCGGATTGGGGCGCGTCAGCAGATGAAGTGGTGCAGAGTGCACTAAGGGACTCCGAAGTTGGTCAGCGAATCATGCCGCGGTAAAGGCGCATCACCTTTTCCACGTATTGCTGCGTTTCAGGATAGGGCGGAATACGGCGCCCATACTTGAGTACGGCTCCCTCACCGGCGTTATAGGCAGCCAGCGCCAACTCTTTATCGCCGTCGAACAGGCGTAACAGGTCGGCCAGATAGCGGGTACCAATTTGCGCATTGACCTTGGGCTCCATGGCAGCATGCTCACCGTCTTTGGATGCCTGGGCGGCCACGCCGTAGCGCTCCGCTGTAGCAGGCATGACCTGCATCAGCCCGAGCGCTCCCTTGCGCGATACCGCCTTGACATTGAACGCAGACTCTGCCGCAGCCACCGCAATCACCAGCGCAGGATCAAGCGATTGAGCGGCGGCGGCCTCCTCAAGGTGGGGCTTGGCGTCCTCGTAACCGGGCAACTGCAGTGCGGAAGCACCGCGCTCCTTGCCTTTGGCACCCAAGACCGGCGGCACCCGGTTCAGCCAGATCACGCCGCGGGCGGACGATGAGGGAGGGACGTTTCCGATGTGGGTTACCCCATCCTTGTCCACAAACTCCCAGATCTGATTGGCCCGTGCCACCGACTGCCAGCCCAGGGAAAAAACCACTACCAGTAGATAAAACGAATAACGCCGAAACAAGGCATCCCACTTAAAACGAACGGGCCTGAACACAACTGCAGCGGCCATCATCACGATGTCCCCTTGCCTGCCGAAGACAACAAGGTTTTCACTACCGAGACCAGCTTTGCAGACCAGCTTGTAGGCTGTTGCTCCAATGGAGTTTCCAGAGCATGGCCTCGCCGAGCCCGGATCAGGTGTGCTGGCATACCCGCCGCCACCATGCCCGCCGGCACATCCTGGCGCACCAAGGCTCCGGCAGCGACCACGGCGCCACGACCGATCGTGACGCCCTCCAGCACGATCGCTCCAGCGCCGATCCAAGCACCGTCCTCCACCACGATACGCCCGCGGGTAATCCGGTTGCGTGCGATGACGATGTCACCTTCGTCAATAGCATGTCCAGCGGAAAGCAGCTTGACATGTGGTCCGATGAGGACATCCTCACCAATCTCCAGACCACCTTCCCCTGACAGATAGCCGCCCACGTTCACAATCGTGCGCGCACCGATGCGGATACCAACGCTGGGATCTGCCACCACATCGCCAAGCACCAAGCGCGTGTTCGCGTACAGACTTACCCCGTCCGCCAGCCACAGCACATCAGCTCGGTCACCAAAACGCATGACGGATACAGAGGGATCAATACGGCACCCCACACCCAGCTGGTCCACACCGGCATGGGACGTCGTGAAATCAGGAATACCCAGCATCATCTTGGTCGCACTCAGTGGCCCCCATGCGATCCCATCAACCGGCGCCAGCGGCTTATCAACGATCGCCCATTGAGTTCCTCCGTCCGCGCCTGCAGCGTGATGCGTGTGGCAGCCAGCTCGGCTTCCACCGCCGCCTTATCGGACTGCAGTGCATCGACATCCGCGCGCAGCGCCTTGACCTCCTGTTGGAGCTTGCCGATCACATCCTTCGCCTCGGCGAACGCCTTTTGGTGCTCCAGGAGCGAAGCACGTTCCCGCTGGTGCACCACCGTGAGCGCATGCAGCTCATCGCGCAACGCTGTGGCCGTACCACGGGCCTCAGCCAGTTCCCAGGTAGGCGCATCCACTGTGGGCGTCACCACGACCATCCATTGGTAGACATCAAAGTCCTGCCAGCCAGCCAACAACGCCTGCCGCTGGTCTCCGGACAGCGCCTGCCAGTAGCCAGCGAATTCGCTGTGCTCGATGGGGACTCGATTGGCCTCCCAGGAACGAGGAGCCCACCCGCAATCCAGCAGCATCTTCTCCATGCTGCGTTTGGTGAAGAAACGCACATGCGTGCGATCCAGCTGCCCCTTGTCGGCGTAATCGAAAATGCCGCCACGCATGGACGCCAACACGCCAGCATAAGCAATGTTCGGAACCGAAATCACCAGTTGCCCCATGGGAGCCATGAATTCGCCCAAGTGCTGCAGCACGTCTTCGGGCCGCCGCAGGTGCTCCAGTACATCGCAGGCCAGAACTACGTCAAAGCGCCTTCCAGCCAGTGCGTCCCGCCAGTCAGAGCCCTCCAGGTTGCCTGACACAATTTCCACGTCGAGTGTTGTGAGCACCTCGAGGGCCTGGGGATCATTCTCGACCACCGTGATGCGGTGACCACGCTCCCGGAGCACGCGGGTCATCGCGCCAGGGCCAGGCCCCAGCTCCAGTACGGTGGCTGCACTGGCTGGTACACGCCGCAGCAGCCGAGCCGCCCATTCCTCACCATCGGGGTCGAATGCGTAGTCGTAACGCTCAATCTTGCTCATATCACCTCTGTCGGGGAAGGTGTCCACATTTGCTCCCATTGCCCCCAGTGCCACCAGGCCCATGGACGGCTCCGGACATCCCGCTCCAAACGTTGGATCACCGAATCAATCGCCAGCTGCGGATTATCAGGCAGCGTCTCTACTTCGACCCGCATGCGCGCTGCCCCCTCCGAGTACGTCACAGCGTGCAAGAGAGGAACTCCCGCGGACCCTGCCATGCGTTCTATGCCGGTCGGCAGGTGCAATCGCCCCCCGAGAAAGGGGTGGCTGCGCAGCCGGGTGAACGCTGGATCCCATACGTCGGCCAAGATCCCCCACGCTTGGCCAGCCTTCAAACTCGTATAGACGCGCCGCATCCCTTCGTCCGTCGTACGCCATTCACCCCGCGCAATTGCAGAGAAGGTTTTTACCTTGCCCACCAGGAAATCTCGCTGCACAGCGCTGAGACCGGGGTTGGTGAGCACCGGCATGGTCAGCGTGTTCAGCGACAAGCCGCGCAGAGCCAGTGCCAGTGCGGACGTGAGCAGACGGTCATAGTGATTGAGCACCAAAATAAACCCCTGCTTGCGCCGAATGAGTGCATCGACATGCTCCCACCCGATTACTTCAATCGCGGGCCCCCCCCTGCATCCCAATCGACGCAAGGCCGCAGAGTCCATTATTTCGTGCGCAAGCATTGACATATGCGCACGGGCCCAGGTCTGATGCTCGGATACCGAGGCAGCAGGAAAGACCTGGGCGAAGCGCTGAGCGAGGAATTGCTCTGTGCGCTGACGCGCGGCAGCAGGCTCACGCCCCACCCACGCCGCCACGTGCCACGGCAGGGTGGTCGGTACGCGGCTCAACAGCGGAAACCCGTAGCGCAAACGCCATTCGTTCGTCATGCCGTGAGAAGTATTTCGTGATCAAGCCACACCAACCCGACCTCGCGATTCTTTTGATTCAGCACCGTGAATGGCTGAATCAACTCCGCCATATCCAAGACCTGCAAACCTGAATCATCTAGTACGTAGACATTCCAAAGGTATTCACCGGACAGCAACGGCAGCGATGGAAAACGCACACGCAATCGATGTACACCTTGGCCGCAGATGGGGCTGGGCGGATTTTGGAACTGGGTGCTGGTTCCAAAAACGTTGTCTTTGTCAGGCCTCACGAGCGCAAAGCCGATGTGGAATTTGTCGGGGCAGTAGGACTCGACCTCAATCTCGACAGTCAGATCCTGGAAAGAGTCGACCTGTGCCGGGTTGATCCCGTCACTGGTTTCGGTGATCAACTGCACGATTTTCACAAGCGGCGCCGTAGTGGGAGCCACTGCTTTCGGTACATCGGTAATGGTCACATCGACTGGCTCTTGCTCTGCGTCGGAGCGCAAGTGCGCATAGCGGCGGCGCTCATGCGCCTCATATGCAGTCACCACCCATTCGGTGGCCCCTATTGCCTGGATTTTTCCGCCGTGGATCCATGCTGCACGCTGGCATAGGCTGCGCACCTGATACAGGTTGTGCGAGCAGAACAACACGGTGGCACCGCGCTCGCGCAACTCCAAAATGCGGTTCAAGCTTTTTTTCTGAAAGTGCAAGTCACCCACCGATAGCGCTTCGTCCACGATAAGAACGTCTGGATCGATGGCTGTTGCGGCTGCAAATGCCAGCCGCATGAACATGCCGGAAGAGTAGGTCTTTACCGGGCGTTCCAGGGTATCCCGACTCAATTCGGAGAATGCGGTGGCACGTGCGACAAAGTCCTCCATGGCACCATCCTCCAGGCCATGCAGCGCAGCCATAAAGCGGATGTTGTCACAGCCGGATTCTTCGGGGTGAAAGCCGGCTCCCAACTCCAGCAGCGCTGCCACGCGCCCCTGCAGCGACACAGCTCCTTGTGTAGGCCGGATCGTACCTGCGGCGATTTTCAGTAGCGTACTCTTACCCGCGCCATTCTCGCCGATGAGTCCAAAGGTCTCCCCCGCCTGCACTTCAAAATCCACGCCTGTCAGGGCAACGTGAACACGGTGACGGGGCGTGCGGGTGATCCACTCCCACAAGCGATCCTGTGGACGGCTGTACACCAAATAGGTTTTCTCGATGCCTTCGAAACGGATGGTCATGGATTACAAGGCCTCGCCCAAGGCAGATTTCATAGACCGGAAAAACCACCATCCGCCACCGCCCAAGATGATCACCCACGCTACCAGCGCGAGCGCAGTGCCCGGCGGTACAGGCATGTGCAACACAACCGCTTGCACCATCAACACAAGGCACGCCACGGGATTGAGAAGGAACCATCCATGGAACTTCTCGGGTACCTGCGACAAGGGGTAAACCACCGGCGTGAGGTAGAACCACAGTTGCAAACCGAAGGCCACCATGGAGCCCACGTCCCGCCACAGGAAATGCGCCATGCTCAGCAAAAGGGTGAGTCCAAACGTCAAAATCACCTGTGCCAGAACCAGCGCCGGCAACCACACCAGAGACATGTAAGGACCAACGCCCTGCGCTACGCAGAGTACGAGCAGAAGGCCGTAGCCTATGCCCAGGACCAGCAGACTGCCTCCCACCGACACAGCGGGAAGTATCTCGGCTGGCATCGGTTGTTTCCGCAGGAAATCCTCATAGGCCGCCAAGCTGCCGACTCCGCGGCCAATGGCATCGGTGAACGGCAGCCATACCGCAAGCCCCGCCAAGAGGTGCAGCAGGTAACCATTGTCAACATCCAGCCCGGGCACTCGCACCGCCAAGACCAAACCGAACAGAACGTAGAAGATCGCCAGAGTCGCAAGGGGCTGCACAAAAGCCCATGCAAAACCCAATACAGACCCTGCGTAACGGGTCTTGAACTCGCGGACCATCCAGTAACGCCACAACACCCAAAGCTGTCGTGCGTTGCGGGGGGCTGCCGAGGAAACGGTGGTGGTTCGAACGGTTGGATGCGTCATGCGATCGTCCGTAACCACGCCACAGACCGGGCAACGCCCTCTTCAAAAGCCATCTGAGGCTCCCAGCAAAGTTCAGCCCGCGCACGGTGTATGTCCAAAACGTTCACCGGAGGATCAAAAGGCCGCGAGGGGTGTACTCGGCGTTCCACAGCGTGGCCCAGCAAGCGCTCCAGGGTGTGCACTATGTCGTTCACGCTGTGCCCTGAGCCACCGCCGACGTTAAAGACACGGGCTTCGCCCTCATGCTGCATGGCTGCAACAAACGCCCGGCCAATGTCTGCGGCATAAATGAAATCCCGAACCACTGATCCATCGCCCCACACGTCGACCGGCAGCCCTCGAAGGGCCCTGTGGGCAAACACAGCAATCACCCCCTGTACCCCAAAGGGTTGCTGCCATTCTCCGTAAGGATTGCTCAGGCGCAAGGTGCGCGTGGGCAGACCATACTGGGTCTCTTCAATTCGCAGGTGGTGCTCTACTGCCAGCTTGGTGGCGCCATAAGCGCCCATGGGCATGGTCGGGTGGGACTCGCTCAGGGGCACCGATTGGGGTCTGCCATAGACCGCGCCGCCAGACGAAGCGAATAGAAGCCGCGGACGGGCCTCTTTGCGGCGCAGGTCGCGTAGCAATTTGAGCGTACCTACCAAGTTAGTTTCGACGTCTTTGATCGGGTCTTCACTGGCTGTCGCTGGAACTGTCGAGGACGCTAGATGGACAATCACATCCGCGCCGCCCACGCTGTCCCACCAGGTTTCCAACTCAAAGCAGTCCGCCTTGACTTCACCGGTCAACCACGGTGCGACTCGCGGGTCTGGCAGCACCCGATCTACTGACCATACGGAGGCCCCCTCTTCCGCCATGGCACGCCCAATGTGCCGGCCCAGGAAACCAGCCCCACCCAATATGACACAGCGCATCAGGCACTGCCCTTCTGCGCGCGCGCTCGCACATCACGCAATGCTGATTCAAACTCCTTCGCCACCATATCCCAGGTCTGCGCCCGCGCGAAGGACTCAGCTCGCACACTGAGCTCGTTACGGCGGTTGTCATCTGCCAGAAGGGCACATACCGCGTCCGTCAAGGCCTCCGGAGATGCATACGCCAGCGTGGCAATGTCTTCGTTGAGCAACCACTCCACGTTGGCGCCCCGATTCGATACTACCGTACATCCGCACGCCATCAGTTCCAAGGGGAGCAATGAGGCATTGGTCAATGACAGCACAAGAGCGACATCGCATTGACTGTAGAGATCGGGGAGGTCGTCCAAAGCGACAGTGCCGCAAGCAAGATGGGGAAACGGTATGCGGTAACCCGCAGTGTCCCACCCTGCGAGTACGAACTGCGTGTCCGGCATGCGCTCCCAAACGGCATTGAGCACCAACAGCCCGAGCTCAAACGCCCGCCGTGGCGTCGGGGGTCGGGCATAGAAGAACACGCGCCGGATTTCTGGTTCACGGCGCGGCAAACGCCTGTAACGATCCAGCTCCACGCCGAATCCCACGGGATGCGTCGCCATACTGTATTCATCAGCGAGCTTGGCCGCGAGCCATCCGCCCGCTGTGATGCCAAAGAATCCGAAGTGGTAAGTGTTTTGCGCCAACACCGACTCCGTCCCCACTGGGTAGAAGTGAGGTTCATAGTCTTGGACAAAATACAGCTTGTGCTGCGCACCTTGGAAAGCCCGCACCGTGTACGCGGTGTCCCAGCCAGTGGCTATAGCGAACTCGCAAGGAGGCAGGTTTTCTTGTCCGAGCAACACCTGCGCCTGCAACGGGAAGAAGTGCTGCCGAATGGCATCCCGTGCCTCGCTAGCATTGTGGTGCATCACAGGGTTGCCAATCACGATGCTTGACGCATACCCCATCTGCTCCAGGTGCCAGATGGTCCGAAAGATGTTGAGGTGACCACCAGAGCCGATGTTGAAATCCGGGATGAACCACAACAAGCTTCCCACATGGGGGCTTCCGGCAGCTGCCGGCAGCTCGTAGGGCAACGCAAACTCGTAGTGCTTCAGTACGTCGGCATACTGTCCAGGTCCATTGCGCAACCGGAGCACCACCGCACGCAACGTGGCCCACAGACCCTCTTTGCGCATCATTTCCTTGATGCGCCAAACTCTTTTTGCGACGTGCAGCGCCATGTCAGGCAGCTCCCGCGCGTTGCAGTTGTTCGTCGCGGGAAACCGAGCGAAGAAGCCAACCCGGCAACTGGTCATGACGGGTTCCAAGATACTGCCCGATGACCCGCGCTAGTTCAATGGCAGCCATGTAGCCTGCGTTTTTGATTAGCCGCCAGCCATGCAGGCCCGCGCCACGCAGCCAAGACCAATCGCGACGCGCGAGGTGAACCGAAGATTTGAGCGCCCGAGGCAGGCTATCCTGAATTCGGTACCCAAAATACCGCTGGAATGAGCGCGCCTCGTCAAAGTTGCGCTGCAAAGTCTCCCAGGGCCCGAAATCGTGGGAGTGATAAACGACTGCCTGGGGGGCATATGCCTTACCGTATCCAGCCTGAATGGCCTGCAGCGCCCAGGTTTGGTCCTCAGCAAAGGCAACATCCGGTAGCGGCATGCGCTCCCACACAGAACGCCTGATGCATGCGTTATTGCTTGAGAAAAAATGCAGCCACTGCCGGTAACCAGGATCGTTGGCAAACCGCACCGGATCATCCATGCGAACCACAGACACCTTGTCACCAAATCCCGCGAAATGCTGTTCCAGTTCCTTGTGCGTGACATGCCGCGCTTGCGTGTGGGCTCGGTGGGGGCCAAACGCACCTGCTACTGAGTCATCGACGCTGCATGCATCCACCAAATGGCGCAACCAATCCGCGTGTGCAGGCTTGGCGTCTTGCGTCAAAAAAACCAGAAAATCCCCTTGAGAGAGGGATGCGAGGTAGTTGCGTGTACGTCCGTGTCCAAATTCGCGCGCAGGAATTACCTCGCAACGGAGCCCTCTGTCACGGATCAGTGCCACGGAGTTATCTGATGAACCAGAGTCCACCACGACGACTTCAAAAGGCCAGGGGGTATGCTGCTGCAAGATCGCATCCAGCACCTCGCCGAGGAATGGGCCGCCGTTTTTTACAGGTATTAAGACGGAAGCGCGAACTTGGGTCATTCAGTAGGGTCGCGAGGCAATCGCTCAAAAAGACAGTGATAGCACCTACCACCATCTCTTTGGTGGGAACACCGCCAGGGCGGCGTCACTTAGGCAACCCTACATTGTAGCGACGCCTCTTCGACCTACACGCTGTGTTGTAACAGACTGCTGCTGCAGGCTTTACTTTTGGGTTGCGCTTGATTTGTCGAAGAGGCCGCTGATCGCAGCCTGGTCTAAGACCACTTCGTACTTGGCCATCAAATCACTCTCCAGCTTCTTGGCCGCCGCTTGCCGGCAATAACTGACTGCACGCGAAGCCGCAGAGACTGCCACCTCATCCCATGCAAGCTGTCGGCTTTCTCGCTTGCCATCGACCGAGAAGAAGTAAACGAAATCGCCTTCACGCACGGGGCCTACCATATCCCCTTGTTGTGCGGCCCCCAATGTACGCAGGATCGTGTTTTCATCAACCAGAACGACCCAGCCAATGTCACCCTGAGCCTCCAACTTGTAGATACGCTCCACCCGCGTAACCACATCTGCAAAGGTCTGGGAGCCGGCGGCAATCAATTTGGCTTGATTCATCAGCCAGTCCGTGGCCGCCATACCTTCAACTTCGTCGTTGACTGGCAGCATCACTCGACCTAACCGGGCCATGGGAGGCACGCGAAATGCCTGTGGGTTTTCATCGAAGAATTTGCGCGAGGCAGCACCATCCGACGGGGGATCGCAGGCAGGCATCAATTTGCGAAAGACACCGAGTGCATATGCATCATCGAATCGCTCACTTTCTTTGGCAGGCAGGCGTTTCTCGCCCAGACGTTCGCCCTCACGCACTAGCGCTCGCCCCATGGCCATCTCGTTCAATATCTTTTCCACACCCCATTTGGTGCGTGCACTGGAACGCAAATCGACGCGACGCTCTAAATAAGCGGACAAATCGGACGAGGTAATTGTTTCCCCCCCCTTCAGCCTGACCAAGTCAGCAGCAGCAGCACTGCCGCACGCCGCGGCAAAGACCACCGCACTGCAGCCTACCCCAATGCGGGTTATCAGCCCGTAATCCATACGCATTTCTTCCATTTTCTTTTTACCGCACTCGCTCTCGCTTAGATATACGGCTTGGGCTTGCACCCGCCCATAGAGGACCGTACACCACATCGATGACCGCGCCACCAGAGTTGTACGCTACCACATCACGTTCTCCGTCACCATCCACATCGATGATCTGCAGACTTGTCGCAAATCCACTGACGGCATGCCAACGTGTTTCCAGTACCCCACCCTTATCATCCAACCGCTGCAAATAGAGCTCCATGTCCTCGCCCCAAATTACGAGGTTTTCCTCCAACGGAGCGACGGACACACTGCCCGTGAGAGGAGATTCAATCATCTGAAGTTCCCCCGTGTCAGAATTCACTCTGGCATTGCGCCCCCCAGTCTCCAACGACACGTAGATCCATGCCCCCTGCGGCGAAGGTCGGGCATTCCGCGACACCGCTGGGAAAGTCCCAAGCACAACGGGCGCCGAAAGAACATTCGCCTCTGGCACAGCCACCAACCTCTTGTCGTCCAAACAGGCCACCGCGATGGCAGGGCCATGAAGTCCCTTTACCCTTTGCACCTTGGTTGGATGCCATGCCACCTCACACCAAGGCACTTTTTTTACATTGGGCGGCTGTTGATCATTGACAGACCAATCAAGCACCCAGGCAACCTCCTTACCGTTGTAGGGAGTAGCCAGCAATGTGTAGCGACCAGCATCCGCTTTCACCACAATCACATCGCGAGGCGAGAAACCCAGATTGATCTGTTGCAAGCGCTGCAGCTTGGACTTGTTCACGCGGAACACATCTAAGCTAGCCGACGCCTCGACCGCAGCAACAAACAGATCGTCCGCCAGCCACGCAACGGAATCAGGGTGGTAAGCGACAGAAACCCGATCTAGCAAGGTAGATTTGCGACCATCAATGCGGTGCAATGCGACCATACTATTTTCGTGCTCAACAGCCGCCAGAAGGCAACCATTGGCACCGCAACGCACTTCCCCTCCCCACGCAAAAGGGGTGGGGATTGCCAGCTGCGACGGAACGGCCACAGGGGCGTTTCCGCCACCAACTTCCAACAACGATTGGGACTGGCATCCGGCAAGCGCCGCCATCGCAATCAGCGCGCCAGAAAAGAGTGCGGATCGTAGTGAAATCAAAGTCATCTTGCCAATCTTTTGAAGCAAAAAAATAGCGCCTTGCGGCGCTATTTTTTTGCCACCGGTTGAGGCAGCATTAAATTGTAATCATGCCAAATGACGAATGCCTGAACATTCGTCAAACCAGCAAATTACTTGTACGAACCCAGCACAGTCTGCACAGCGCCAAAGGCGGTAGAGCTGATAGCAGAGTACGTGAACACAGAGCCACCCAGGGTTGCCAGGGGAGCACCCAAAGCAGCAGTCGTGTCAGTCACAGTGGTGCCAGGAGTCCACTCAATGAAACCATCATTGAAGGTAGCAGGCAGACCAGCGATGGTTTCAGGATCGAACCAGTCCAACTCAGCCTTCACCAGCTTGAAGTTCACAGACTTACGGTTTTGCTTGTCATCGTAAATGTTGACAGTGTGCGTACCGCTGTGGTTACCAGTCGACCACACCACCACTGCAGTGTCAGTACCGCCAGCAGCTTGATCGATAGCATAACGCATGCTGAACGTAGGCTGAGGAGCAGCGCCTGCAGCACCAACTTGAGCAGCACCAGCAACAGCCGTCAGGCTCACGTTATTCAGCTTGGTCACATCGTGGCCAGCTGCGATCGTCAGAGGACCATCAATCACTGGAACGAATGCAACATCCTTAGCCACGCTGTCCACTTGGAAAGCGTTTGCAGAGATGGCAGCTGGACCTGCCAAGAAGGCAGCAGCGCCGCAAGCGGTCTGAGCTGCACCACCAGCTGTGGTAGCGCCGACAGCGAACACAAGGTAGCCACGGGTGCCGGACAGGCCACCGCCGGATTGCTGAGACCAGATGAAGGGCTCGTAGTCCTTGTTGGTCATGGCAAAGCAGCCGTCGGTGATGTGGGTGGAGTTCTGATCAAAGAACGTCCAGTACACAGCAACGCTCTGACCGGTTTGGTTGATCAGGCCAACAGCAGTGGTGTCGGTTGGGCCGTTGTGAATCACGTTAGGAACCACGAAACCGTTGCTGAACGTACCCACGGTGTACGCCTGCGCCACACCAGCACTCAGCGCAGCGGCTGCAACGGCTGCCATTGCAAATTTTTTCATCTTCTCAGTCCTTAGATAATTGAAGGAAGCTTTCCCACCCTGTGCGGGATCTGCAACCCATCCGTACTCCGTTTGGGTTGATGCAATCTTATACTGATACCTTTGAATTTTTCAACCTATTTCCGCCAGAAACCCGGCACGCGTTGGTTTGTTGCACCCAAACAACGAACTTATTTGGCATCCTTGGAGAACATCACGCTACGGCGCAACACATGGTGCCACACACCATCGATGCGGCGCCACTCATCCTCGGCAACCGCCTCTTGCCGTTTGATGCGCAGAATCGGGACCGAATAGCGCATCCAAACATTCACGATGGCACGATCGCCTTCAACACTGCGCACGTCGCGTACTTCCAATGCTTCGTACGCAACCCCCCCCCGCTTGAGGTATTCCTCCAGAGTGGCCTTCGGGTCTTTGGATGCCTCCTCATATTTCCAGGCACCCACATTGTCACCACTGCGCACCAACGCCCAGTACGCCTGGGCTCGCTGCAGCAAACTGGCTTTGTCATCATCTGATGTACCCGTCCCACCGCCGTTTGCAGCACATCCTGCAAGCAAGAGGGCGACGATGGGCACCGCAAATCCAGTGACCCACTGGCGGCGACCAATGATTTTTGTCATGCTCGAATTTCCTGTGGACTAAAAAAGTTGTTTAAAACGTGCACTGCCCTGCAGGCAAACGGTAGAACACTATTATGGTTTCGGAGCAGCAGGGACATCATCAGCGCGCAACTTGAACGGCTGTGACTCTAAGGACATGCTCCGCATCCGCTGCCGCATTTCTGCACTTGCAGAGCGCAACTGATCGTCATCCTCCAGGGCACGGGGCGTCATCAACACCAGCAACTCCGTCCGGTTGTTGTTATTGGTGTTGTTGCCAAACAGTGCGCCCACTACCGGAATGCTTGATAGCAAAGGAACGCCACTGCGACCGACGGTGTCGTTTTCGCGAATCAGTCCACCCAACACTATGGGTTCGCCGGAGCGCACCGCCACGCGTGTTTGAATTTGGCGAGTCAGGAAGGCACGCTGCCCTGTGGCGGAATCCAGGTCTCCGACATCAGTGACCTGCTGAGAGATGTCCATAGTGATCAACCCCCCCGCGTTGACCGATGGAGTCACTGACAGCATGACACCCGTGTCTTTATACAGAATCGATTCGGTAACCAGGTTGCCCGTGGTCACCGATGTAGAACTCTTGATAGGCTGCTGCTGGCCCACTTGAATGGTTGCATTGTGGTTGTTGAGAACCAGAACCGAAGGACTCGAAAGCAGGCGTACCTGGGATTTTTCAGCCAACGCATTCAGCGTTGCCCGCACCACCCCCGCCTTATTCAAAATGGTGTACGAAAACCCAGGCTGCTTCGGACCGATGTCAGCGGTCTTGTTCATATTTAGCAGCGCCTGTCCTTCACGACCGCCCGAAATACTATTCTGGACAAACCACTCCACACCGTATTGCAGATTGCCCGTGAGGCTGACCTCCACAATGCTTGCCTCGATCAGCACCTGGGAGGGGGCCTTATCCAACTCACGCAGGGCCTGCTCAATGCGGCGGTACTCTGTGCGAGGCGCTCGAATCAACAAGGCGTTGCGTTTTTCGTCCGCGACCACTCTCACATTGCCTTCGAGTTGGCTGGTGGAAGTGAGCGACGTGCTGTTCGACGAGGTTCGCTGCCCAGTGCCGAGCGCGCCTCCCATGCCGGCGGAAGCACCCAGACCACTCGACGCCCCCCCCGAAAGCGTGGACGTGTTGGTGGAGCCCGCGCCGAGCCCCGCCCCTCCCATACCCGTAGATGGGGCGAACTGGGTGGGCGCAGAGCCCGCAGCGACGCCAGCCGATCTACCCGCTCCAGCCTGTCCACTGAACAAACCGTTCAGCATTTCCGCCAGTTGCAACGCAGAGCCGTTCTGCACGGGATACACAAAAAGACCTGCTTCCAGCGCGTCAGTAGGACGGTCCAGTCGGCGGATCCAGGTTTCGACCTGCGTCAGTACGTGGCTGCGGGGCGTAACGACGACCAGCGCATTGAGGCGCTCCACCGGAAACACCCTGACCAACCCCCCGAGCGGACTGGCCATCTGTGCGCTGGATCCACTGGAGCCACCAGAACCCGATGCGCTGGCTGCACCCGAGGAGCCCCCCGCAGCGCTGGAAGGGGAACCTGCCGGGGAAGCACTGGCGCCACCACCGTAAGGATCCGACGACTTGTCACTACCCAACATCGCCTGGAGGGTGTCGCGCACCACATTCACATTGGCATGCTCAAGGACAAAGACGCCCAGCGACATGCCCGACAGAAAGTCGACATCGAACGCCTCAACCATCTCCAGCCAGCCACCCAATTGGGCCTTGCTGCCTTGCAAAACCAACAGGTTGCGCATGGAGTCCACATAGACGATGGCTTCACGCGGAGCGATTGGCGCGAGGATTTTGGCCATTTCTGCCGCGGCAATGTGATTCAGCGGAACGATCACGGTGCCAGCCCCCGCGAGATCCTTGAATTTGGATGAGCCGACGACAGGGCGCGCACCCAGCGTGACCGTGCGCTTGGTCACGTGGTACACCCCAGCGTTGTCCCGCACGATGGCAAGATCGTGAGGAAGCAACACAGCGTCCAACACGTCTAGCACCTGACTGCGTAGCAGCGGCTGCCGTGTGCTCAGGCTCACCACAGTGTCACCACCCGCATCAATGGTGTAGTTGAGCTTGAGAAGATCGCCTAGCAAAGCCGTGGCGAGATTCGCGACCGTGACGTTTTCAAAGTTAAGGGCCACCCGGTCCCCCGTCGCCAGTACCGGATCCACCCGGGGCGCCACATCGGCTTTGATGAGTTGGTCGGTGCCAGGAAATATGCGGGTGCTTGCGGTTGCCGCCTTGGCCCCGATCTCCCTGGAGGTTGATGCCACTGGTGCAGCCCCCTTTGTGGCGGGGCCCGATGCTGTGGTCGCGGTGGCAGGCATTGCGAGAGACGCTGGGGCAACCGGCTCTCTGGGCTGCAAGTGGACAGGCACCGAAGATGCATTCTGCGCACTGGCACAACCCGAAGCCAACAACGCCACGAGTAGAACGGAGGGCCGAATGTTCATAAAGATAGCTCCAAAAGGATGCAAGCCAGAAAATTGGCTTGCTGAGTCTTAGTTCTTGCGAAGGCGATCAACACCAGAGGGCCCACCGCGCACCGGCACGACGCTTCCCGGCTCGAGCGGGCGCTCTACGCGCTGATCATCGGACGACACAAACTGAGCCCTGCGCCCATCAAAGGATTCGATGCGCCACGGCTTGGTCTCTCCCGTGATCTTGAGGGTGCTGCCATCAGGCCGCAGCAACACCGCGATGCGCTCCGGACCAGATTCAAAGACGGCCGTAAGGCGCGCTTGCATCAACTCCGTGACCAAGTTAGTTTTCTTCTCATCCACCACCACCGGGCGCCGGGAAGTCCAGAACAAGGGCCGCTCGATGGCTTGACGCGCTTGGATTGGCACCACGGGCGGCATAGGTTCAACCTTGGGCAGCTCGGGTTTGCGGGGTGGCGGCGGCGTCCAACGCTCCTTCTCGGCATCCCACCAGTACGCGCTGGCAGCCAACGCTGCCACACCGAGAATCGGCCCCAAATACCAAACTTTGATCATGGATTGGCCTTCTCCGGAACCAGCGGCGCTTCCAGCTGCAGCGTCAGTCGGGCATTTTGCGGACCAGGTCCAGAGCTCATGCCCTCTCGCGTGATGTTGGCGGTACGCACCCAAAACGGCGGGCGATGAACCTGGAGGCTCGCCATGAAGCTCACCAGCTTTACCCATTCACCGCTGACCGTTGCAGTCAGGCGAATGCGGGGAATTTTGTCCTCCCCACCAGGCTCCAGCGCGACCTGCAAAGAGACCAAGGTACTACCAGACGCCATGATCATCTGGCGAAGTTTCTGCTGCACATCGTTCTGGGCGGTTTCACCGCCCGGGTGCAGCAAGGGAGCCACGGTGGAACTTGCCGTCCCCAGCAGTTCTTCAATTTGGTTACCCGCGTTGACAACACCTTCCAGGCGCTCACTCCGGGGCTCCAGTTGCAGCAAGGCATTGTCATAACGTAACCACAATGCTCTGTAAACCAGTGCAGCCGCGACCGATGCGCCGAGCAACAACACTCCGACAAGGAGGAGCGACCGAGCCCGCCAGACATTCACTTTCATGGCTTGACTCCTTCACCACGCCAACGCATTTCGAACGTAAAGCGCTCTTTGTTCAGCGTGCCATCACGTACGTTCGCCCCAGTGGGTCGGACATCCGCCAGCCCCGGCGAACGCGCGATCTGCGCAGTGAGTTCTGTGGCGTTAGCCGTCAGACCCGTGATACGTATCTCGCTACCATTGACCTCAATGCGATCAAGCCAGGTATCGGAAGGGATAGCCACCGACAGCGCCTCAATCACGCTGGCCAGCGGTATATCTGAGTTGACGTTCTTGCGCAGTTCATCGGCGAGCTGCGCTTGTCGGCGCAGTTCGTCCATTTTCTGACGCAGTGGAGCCGCGTGCGGCTCAAGCGCACTGACATGTGACACGGCGCGCACTACCGCCTGTCGCTTGAGCACCAGCGGCATCAGGGCGGGCAAAGCGAATGCTGCCAATAAAATCACGAGCAATAACACGCCGCCACCATCCATCCATTGCTGGCGCTTGTCCTGCTTGCGCCAAGCTTCGCCCCGGACAGGAAAAGCAACGCCCTTGCGCATCAAGTAGACAGGAGCCTTCTCAGTGAGCCCACGCTGCTCCAGATGCTGCAACAGCGTGGCACGCCGACACATGCCCCACTGCACGCTCCAGCCGCCCTGTGCGAGAGGCTCAGCCTGCCAGGCTGCCACGATCTGATCAGGCGGCATGGGGGAGACACGCCACAAGGCTTCTTCGACACCGTTGGGCAAAGAGCGGCGGGGCATATCGGGCAGCTGCACAGTTCCCCACAGACATTCAGACTCAGGGACCAACAGGGCAACGGCTTTACTGTTGTTCTTACGGGCACGCGCGCGGGTCCCAGTAATAGACCAGCCACCACCGTCGGAAGAGACTGCAGCGCAGGACGTCGCCGGCCATGCACCATGCTCCATCAGAATCCGTTTCAAATCGCCCAAACCCCAAGCCAACCGGTCCAGCGCAGTCTGCGCGCGAAGAGATAACTGCCTCCAACCTGTCATGGTTTGAATTCCTGTTCCTGCGTGTTGAGACGGCGAGTAGGCTCTAAGGAGAGCATGGTCCAAGGCGTCAGGTTTCCCGGTCGTTCACTCAGATCGACCCACGCCTCCCGCTGCCACCAGCGCTCCCCTTCCAGTTTCATTGCGGCTTTGAGTCGCACCGTCGTTCCGCCGCCGCGCGCAGGCGAAAAGAAATCCGCCGCAGGCCCTGTCATCAGAGCACCGCCCCGAGTTTCTGGTGGAGAGTTATGAATGCGAGCCCCCAAACCCTTCTGTCCCGTCAGCGCGTCGATCAGTGCAGGAGGGGCCGAATCGATCTCGATGCGTTGCTGCCCATTGATACCCAAATGGGGCGCGATTATCTCATAGAGGCCTGAGGTCATTCCCAGGACTGAACGGAGTTCGGACAGGTCGTCCAAAGCGCCGTTGCGCGGCATGGAAGGCCACCCGGCGGCGCGGTACTGCGGTGCCTCGGCCCCTCCTACACCGCTAGGCGAATCATCGGGATCCAGGTAGTCACGCACCCGGGAAGTCAATATGACGGCTTCGCCCGCGGACAGACCTGCAGCTCTTTGAAACAAGGTTTGGAGCAACGCATCGCTGGCAACATTCACATCCACCAATCCCCCGGACGGCGTGATTTCCACCCAGACATCTCTGCCATCCAGAGGAAGTCGCTGGAGGCTATAAACATTCGCGACATTCCTGTCTGTCAACAAGCGCTGAGCGGCCAGTTCGATGGCAGCGTCCAACATGGTTTCGACGCGCATGCGCTCAAGATCCGTCGCCACCCGCTGCGATTGCTGGCGAACGCTGCGTGCGCTGGCCATGACCACCAGCGACAGCGAGGCCACTAGCCACAACACCAGAATCAAAGCGGCACCCCGGCCACGGCGCATGGACCGGACCATCATTTCACCCTCACCAAAGGAAACACAATGGATGGCCAATCTCCGAGCGCATCCCCGATCTCCAGCCGAATCCGCGCGGGGTATTGCCCCTTCGACGCATCCCAGTCCTGCGTCCACTGACCGGTTCGACCGTCCTGGTAATGCCACTGCAGAGTGCGCACGTCCGACATCAGCGTCTCGCGCAAGGCACGGCTCCAGTCCATGGACATCAAGGCGCCGTCATAAGGGATCGCCTCCACAGAAAGATCCACCCGGCCATCGGCATGGCGCAACGGCGTGGTACGAAACACGTACAGCCCCCCTGCGTCACCACGTTCTGGCAAAGGCGCCACCCAGATCGCCCCCGCACTATTGCCACTGAAAAAATTGACGAAAGTGCCCCCCTCGCGCCGACTCAAAAGACGCAGGGTGTCGAACTTGCGACCCAACCACTGGCTCACAACCAGCATGCGCTCGGCCCGTTCACCCACGCGCTGATTGCGCTCCTCTGTGCGCCCAATCAGCCCCACGGCGGCAAAGATCAGTGCCACGACAGCGGCCGTCACAGCCAGACCGATTAGCAACTCCAGCAAGGTGAAGCCCTGAGCGAATGGTCGCGATACCCGCCTCATGACGCAGACCTGTATGGTTTCCAGGTGGTCCATGTCGCGGCAGCGGCTCCCTCCTTGCTGACCTGCACTGTCACCTTGGCTGCACGCAGTGGCCCCGCCTGAGAAGGTCTGCCCGCCTCATCCAACATGAGAATCTGCTCTGGCGCTATATCGATTCGCCAACTCCATGCGCCTGCCTGACCAGAATCCTGCCGCATCAGATCTTCGGCAAAAGTGCCAGAAGCCAGCACCGATTTGGCCACCAAGGCGGCCTCGACACGTGATTGGACGCTCATGACACTGTGAGAGCCCTGCCCCACGCTGCGGTAAAGGCTTGCTAACGCAATCGAAGCGATGGCCATGGCGACCAGCGCTTCCAGCAAACTGAAGCCAGCCACCCGCCTTGAACGGAGCCGCATGGAAAGATAACCCGCGCGGGTGACGGTTGGCCGCCCCATCGATAGGCTCATGATGGAGCGGTGACCACGGACTGCTCTACAGTCCCCAGTAGCCAATTGACGCGGAAGGCCACGCCACTGCCACCCCGAAGCACAGCGATACGCCCTCCCCGAGCGCCGCCGTCCGGATTGAAGACAAAAATCAGGTCCCCCACCGGCACGGCAGCCTTGCCCGCGCGCGCGTCGCCTTGCATCGATTCCCACTGGATATTCACGGACTCGTGCACGTCCATGAATAGCTTGCCATCCACCGTCAACCTGCGGACTTCTGGCTGGTAGGTAACCGCCACAGGGCGCCCCTCCTCCACACTGAGCGCACGAGCCTTGTTGAGCTGACTGGAGATGTCGCGCACCGTTTGGGTGTATCGCGAGCGCTCCAAAAACGCTTGCCCGCCCGCACCGACGACTGCCGTGGTGATGCCGGCAAGCACCAGGACGACCAACAGCTCTAGCAAGGTAAACCCGCGCGCGCGCCATCGCACCGACACAGTAGGGTCACTCACACACGCTGCACCACCAAAAAGCACAAGGAGATTCAGGACGCGACCCCAACGTCAGTTGTATACGTCCGCGTTTTCGCCGTCTCCCCCGGGCTTTCCGTCTGCGCCGAGGGTGAATACGTCAGGACCACCATGGCGGCCTGGGACCTTGTAGAGATATGCAGCCCCCCACGGATCCGCTGGCAACCCTTTTTTCAGGTAAGGCCCGTTCCAGCCTTGCGCTGTCGCAGGGCGCTCCGCCAAGGCGCGCAGGCCTTCAGCTTCGTTCGGATATCGCCCCACATCCAGCTTGAACAAATCCAGACTCTGCTCGATTTCGGAAATTTGAATACGTGCCGTCTTGGATTTCGCACCACCCAGCTGGTCCAGAACCTTGGGTCCCACCAGCCCTGCCAGCAAGGTCAGGATCACCAAAACCACCAGCAATTCGATCAGCGTAAAACCAGCGGCACGGCGCGCTCGGGCCAACAAAGTGATTTTCATTTCTTTTGCGCTCATCTCAATATGTCTTTCTACCAACTCAAAATCAGATAGTGTCGTTAATCGACAAAACGCCGCCCAAAATCGCAATAATGATAAATGCGACCAAAGCGCCCAAAATAATGATAATTAAAGGCTCCATGGCGGCCAAAACACGGCCCATGGTACGCCGGCCTTCATCCTCGTAGCGATCCGCCAGACCCAGCAACGTGGCGTCCAGCTGCCCCGTTTCCTCCGCCACTCGGATGAGCTGAGACGTGCTGGATTTTCCCAGATAGGGCGACACAAACCCGGATGACAGTCGTTTACCAGCCTTCACGATCCCGACCAAAGGCTCAATGTCCTTGCGCAGCGCCGTGTTGGTCAGCGTGTCGACAGCGATACGTAACGCATCGACCATGGGCACCCCCCGCTGCAGCAGGATGCCAAAAGTCCTGAAATAGATGGCGAACTGCAGGTTGCGAAGGACTTTTCCGAACAATGGCAGATCCAGCAGCATGCTGTCCAGCCGCAATCGTCCTGAGGGTGTCCCACTCCAACGCGAACCCAAAAACAAAACGATGGACAGACCCAGCAAGATGGCCATCCAGTGCAAGCGGATCATGTCACTGAGGTCAACGACCAACCGGGTGGAGTATGGCAGCTTGTCACCCATGGAGTCGAAGATTTCTCGGAATTGCGGTACCACAAACGCCAGCAACAGTGCGACCGAAAGCACCGCAACCACCAGCAGGATGACCGGATACGTCATGGATGAGATGACATAGTTGCGCAGCTTGTCTTCCGCCTCAAGCTGTACGGTGAGCTCCTTGAGTACAACATGCAAAGAACCGGATGTCTCGCCCGCCCGGATCAGGACAAGGTACTGCTTGCCCAGATCGCGCTCAAAAGGCAGTAGCGATTGGTACAGCGATTTGCCGCCCCGCACGCCCTCTTCAACCTTGGTGATGAACGCCTTGAGCCTCTCAGTGTCTGCTGTTTCCTTGAGCATGGCGAGTGCCTTGTCCAAGGGCATGTTGGCCTGTTTGAGATGGGCCATCTCGCGGCTGAACAGCAGGATCTCGTTGCGCCGGAGCTTGCTGCCGCGGGCTTGCGGATCGACCTGGGCAGTCGCGGTTGAACCATCAGCGATACGCACTGGCGTCACACCCTGGCCAATCAAGCGCAAACGCGCGGCTTCCACATTCTGGGCACGCACCGTGCCTTGGCAGGGTTTTCCGTCTGACGCAATGCCGTCGTACTGAAATTCAATCATTTTGGCGTGCAACACGTAGGACTTCTTCAGCGGTCGTCAACCCCTGGACCACCTTGGTGGCCCCATCCTGCAACAAGTTCCCGCCTGCATATGAACCATCGCTTCCGCCCAGTGAAGATCCCCGCTCCAAAATGCCCTTCTTGACACCCTCCGTCATCAGCAGCAACTCGTGCACCGCAAGACGTCCTCGATAGCCCGTACCCCGACAGACGGAGCATCCCACGTGCCGGTAGATCACCTGCCCGGGCGGCAAGGTCGCCCCCAGGGAGCTTGCCGCAGCCTGCGCCTGGTCTGCGGGAAGCGCCTGCTTACACTCCTCGCACAGCTTGCGCACAAGGCGTTGCGCAAGCACCCCAATCACCGAAGCAGTGATCAAATAGGGCTCCACCCCCATGTTGATCAACCGCACGATGGCCCCCAGGGCACTATTGGTGTGCAGGGTGGACATCACCAGGTGCCCGGTCAGCGCGGCCTGAACAGCGATCTCCGCCGTTTCACCGTCGCGCATTTCACCGATCATGATGACGTCAGGATCCTGCCGCAGAAACGAGCGCAGCACCTTGGCAAAAGTCAGTCCAATCTGCGGCTGCACCTGCACCTGGTTGAGCCATTGCAGACGGTATTCGACAGGATCCTCCACGGTGAGGATCTTGAGGTTCTCGCCCTCGAGCTCCTGCATGGATGCGTACAGCGTGGTGGACTTGCCCGACCCAGTAGGACCTGTGACCAGAAAAATACCGTGCGGCACGCTCAGCAGTTGGCGCATCGCCTTCAACGTCGGGGGCGTGAAGTGCAGGCTTTCGAGCGAAAGCAGATCAAAGTTCTTCTCCAACAAACGCATGACCACGGACTCACCAAACATGGTGGGAATGGTGGATACGCGAGAGTCCATTTCCTTGCCATGCACCCGCAGCTTGGTCCGCCCGTCTTGGGGCATGCGGCGCTCGGCGATGTCGAGCTGGGACAAAATCTTGATGCGCGAAACAACGGCGGGCGCATCCTTGTTGTCGATCTCGTCAATCGGGTAGAGCTCGCCATCGACGCGGATGCGCACGACCGACTTCTCTTCGTACGTCTCGATGTGAATGTCCGATGCCTGTGCGGCCACCGCTTGCGAAAGGATTTGGCTCACCCGCTGGATGATGGGCGCCTCCGACGCCATATCCCTCAGGTGTTCAATGAATTCGGATGCCTCGAACTGGTCGGCGACTGTGTCGTCCTGGGCCTCTGGGTCTTGCACATACCAAGCGTTGAGCTGGGCAGCAATTTCGGACTCCAGCCCAAACGAAATCCGGGGAACTTCGCCGAACACCAAGCGCAGCGCATCTCGCAATGCCGTGCTTTGTGGATCCACGGAGACAAATTCCGGCACGGACTCCGTATCTTCGGCGCCTCGCATGGGCAACAGATTGTTGACCAGCAAAAAACTGGTGTTCATCTGCGAAGTGACCGGTTTTTCCTTGGGAAACGCGTCTTGACGCACCAAAGGCAGACCCGCCTGCCGCGCCAGAGCAGCGTACACATCGACCTCAGAAACCAACCCCAGGCTGATCAACAAACGCCCCAGCCTGCCGCCCATGGAACGCTGAACTTCCAGGGCTCGCTCGAGGTCGTTGCGCGACAGTTTCTGCTCGGCAAGGAGCATTTCTCCCAGCCTGGGCGTAGCGATGTCAACGCTTTGCACTTCACCTACTTCCGCCGAGAGCTTCATGACCTACGCCTTTGAACAATTTCCCACCTATCCGCGCCGGGGCGCACCCTGCGTCCACCGACACCACCATCACCTGCACCACATCAGGCATCGGCTCAATCGATCCAACTCGGGACCCACGTAATAACGGCGGTATTCCAGAAGCCTGCGCCACCATGGCCTGCTCCGCCAAGCGAGGTATTCTGACACGTAGCCCCCCGCATGGCCCCACCGTTCCAGGCGGGTTTGCAGGGCCTGGGCCTGAGATTTGGTGGCCCGTCCCAGGCTGAGTACACGCTGGAGCACGCCACGCCCGTTCGTGACAAGGCGTAAAAGACGCATCCTCAAGCTGCGATCCTTGGCACCCAGCTGGTTGGAGCCGTGCTGCCGGTACAGAATCAACGCCTCGGCAATGAAAACACGGCGCCCGCTGCTGCTCACCACGGCACACCACCAATCGTGCATGATGGTCTGCTCAGGCAGGGGCAGAGCGAGTTCCAGCAGCGCACGGTTGACCATCATCGTGCAGCCCGTCACTTGGTTGATGCTCAAAAGCGCGAGTGCCGAGCAGGCCGCCGGGTCCATGCGCTGGTGCTGAACAAACGAAGGGGCGAGCACCTGCAAGGCCTCGCCCACCACGGTCAGGTCAGAATGCACCAGGCATGGCGTCGCCGCACCCGCGCTGTGCTCCGCGGCCTGCAACACCTGGAGGCAACGTTCGATTTTGTGCGGCAACCACACGTCGTCCTGGTCGCAAAAAGCCACACTGTGCGCGAGCCCGTCTTGTAGGCTGGTGCGCATCAGATTTTCGAAGTTCTTAACAACTCCCTGGCCTCGGTGGGGATGGGGTACGACCACCATACGCCCTCCAAAGCGGAAGCGGTAAGTCTCCAGCAGCGCCAGGGTGTTGTCGGTCGAGCCATCGTCGCTCACCAGAAGCCGGAAGTTCTGATGGGTCTGCGCCAGCAGGGAGTCCAACTGCTGCGACAGGTATTTGGTGCCGTTGTAGGTCGCCATCAGAATATCAACCAAGGGCTGTGCTTCGTGACGCAGCGCACCATCACTTGGCCGCGCTGTTTTGTGCATGGCTGCCATGGTATTCACCGCCCATCCGCCGGTCGATGCGGAGCCACTGGCGGACGGCATTGCGCATACATCAGTGCTTCGTAGGCATCTGTGATGCCGTCCCAGGTGTAGTGGGTTGCCACAATGTCACGGGCTCGCTGACTGCGCTGGGTGTGCCATTGATGCCACTGCCCGGCCACTTGGTCCAGACGGTTCGCCAGCTCCTGCGGCGTGCCAAAGTAGTCTGCCGCATCGCGCGCCACTTCGCGGTTGAATGGGTTGTCGTGGGCCACCACCCAATTGCCACAGGCCATGGCCTCCAGCAACGAAGGGTTGGTACCCCCGACTGAATGCCCATGCAGGTAACAGGCTGCAAACGAGCGGATGCAAGCCAGTTGCTCGGGGTCGTAAATCCCACCAACAAAACGCACCCGGTCACTGGCGTGCCGAAGCAAGCGCTGCTGGTAAGGAGTCGCGCCAGAAACATCCCCCACGATCACGAGGGGCCATACCCCGCCATGCAGCCTGTAGCCTTCGATGATCTCCAACAGGTGATTCTCTGGCTCTGGGCGCGCCACCACGACCATGTACTGGTAAGCCTGCAAGCCCCAGGTTGCCAAGCCCGACGAATCCAACACCTCTTCGGTCATGGGCTCGGCACCGTAGGCGATGAAGCTGGATGGCGCCCCCCCTGGATAAACACGCCGTAGCCTCTGGGCAATGGCCTCTGCATCGGCAATGAGGCGCGTGGCAGTGAAGGTAGCCACCCATTCCATGCAGCGCAGATAAGCCCGCGCCAATCGACCCCATTTGCTGCGGGCCCATTCGAGACCGTCCATGTTGATCCACACGGGTGTACCCCGCACACGAGGCCACCAGCAGGCCCATGCAGCACCATAGCCCAGCATGTACACCAAGTCGTATCCTTGGCGGGCGTCCCAAAGGCAGGCGCAATCGTAGGCCAGCACAGAGGCCGGGCCCCAAGACGGACGGCGGCGGTAACGCACACGCACACCTTGGTAGACAGTATCTGGTACGGCGGCCTGGTCAGATTCGGCGTATACGGTGACTGCGTGTCCGCGCTGCGCCAGACGAATGGAAAGCTTCTCGGCAAAAGTCTCGAACCCCCCGTAGCTCGCCGGGATTCCTTTGGCCCCCAGCACGGCAATGCGCAAAGGGGTGGGGCGGGGTGCTAGAGTGATCTCGGACACCCGCCTCAAAGGTCGGCCTCGGCGAACCAACGGCCCGACTGGTCCTTGGCCGACAATTGGATCGCCACCTCGAGTGTGGGCCAGGAGATCGCGAGCTGGGGATCATCCCAACGGATACAGCGTTCGTGCTCGGGGCTGTAGTAATCCGTGGTTTTGTAAAGAAAGTCCGCGGACTCGGAAAGCACCAGGAAGCCGTGGGCCAATCCTGGCGGCACCCAGAGCTGTCGATGATTGTCCTCGGTGAGCGTAGCGCCCACCCACTGGCCATAGGTGGGAGAGTCTTTGCGAATGTCCACCGCCACATCAAACACCGCGCCCCGCACAACACGCACCAGTTTGCCTTGCGCGCGGGGCGGCAATTGGTAGTGCAGACCACGCAGCACACCCTTGCTGCTGCGACTATGGTTGTCCTGCACAAAAGCAGACTGCACGCCCGTGGCCTCCCGGAAGATCTTCTCGTTAAAACTCTCGTAAAAAAAGCCGCGACTGTCACCGAACACCTTGGGTTCGATCAACACGACGTCTGGAATGCTTTGCCGTACTGCTTGCATGGCGAATCAATAAACTTTGTCGTTCAGCAGACGCTGCAGGTATTGCCCGTATCCGTTCTTGGACAAAGGCGTTGCCAGGCGCTCCAACTGGGCGCTGTCGATCCACTGGGAGCGCCAGGCAATCTCTTCCGGGCAGGCGATCTTCAGGCCTTGGCGATGTTCCAGCGTGGCGATGAACTGGCTGGCTTCGAGCAGGCTTTCGTGGGTCCCCGTGTCCAGCCATGCATAGCCGCGGCCCATGATCTCAACATTCAACTGCCCCTGCTCCAGGTACAACCGGTTCAGGTCGGTGATTTCCAACTCGCCCCTCAGAGAGGGCTTGAGGCTCTTGGCCATCTGCGTCACCTGGCTGTCGTAGAAGTACAGGCCGGTGACGGCATAGCTGCTCTTGGGCTGTGCGGGTTTTTCCTCCAGCGACAGCACCTTGCCTTGGGCATCAAACTCCGCCACGCCGTAACGCTCAGGGTCCTGCACATGGTAGGCAAACACGCTGGCGCCTTCCGTGCGCTGCTGCGCGTTGCCCAGCAGTTCGTGGAAGTCGTGGCCGTAGAAGATGTTGTCGCCCAGCACCAGCGCACTGGGCGCACCGGCCAGGAAGGACTCTCCGATGATGAACGCCTGCGCCAGGCCATCCGGGCTGGGCTGCACCGAGTACTGCAGGTTCAAACCCCACTGGCTGCCATCGCCCAGCAACTGCGCAAACCGCGGCGTGTCCTGCGGCGTGCTGATGACCAGGATGTCACGGATGCCCGCAAGCATCAGTGTGCTCAGCGGGTAATAGATCATGGGCTTGTCGTACACCGGCAGCAGTTGCTTGCTGATGGCCAGGGTGGCGGGGTGCAGCCGGGTGCCGGAGCCTCCAGCCAGGATGATGCCTTTGCGTTGCGTCATATGGGGGTGCCGTTCAAAGAATTTCAGCCAGCATGCGCGCCACACCCGTCTGCCAATGGGGTAGCTGGAGATGAAAGGTGGTCTGCAGCTTGTCGGTGTTCAGGCGCGAGTTGTGCGGACGCACGGCCGGGGTCGGGAAGGCGCTCGTCGGAACGGGCGCAATCTCATTTGCTTTTATTTTTATATCAGGCTGCGTAATCTGAGCCTGCGCAATCACGAATTTTGCGTACTCGTTCCAGTTCGTTTCACCGGCTGCGACGCAGTGGTACAGGCCTGCGTCCTGCGGACGCTGCTGCAGGTGGCGCAGTGCATGCACCGTCACGTCGGCCAGCAGGTCGGCCCCCGTGGGCGCCCCCCACTGGTCGTCGATCACGGTCAGGCGATCGCGCTCCTGCGCCAGGCGCAGCATGGTCTTGGCGAAGTTGCCGCCGCGCGCGGCGTAAACCCAGCTGGTGCGCAGGATCAAGTGCTTGGCGCCGGATTGCGCGATCAGCTGCTCGCCTTCGAGCTTGGTGCGGCCATACACGCTCAGCGGCCCGGGCGTGTCGGTCTCCACCCAAGGGCGGCTGCCGCTGCCGTCGAAGACATAGTCGGTGCTGTAGTGCACCAGCCAGGCGCCCAGCTTCGCCGCCTCTTGGGCAATGGCGCCCGGTGTGGTGGCATTCAGCGTGCGGGCCAAGTCCGCCTCGCTCTCGGCCTTGTCCACCGCGGTGTGGGCCGCGGCATTGACGATCACGTCAGGGCGCAGCGCGCGCACCGTCTCGGCCACGCCAGCGGGGTTCGAAAAATCGCCGCAATGCCCGGTACTGTCGAAGTCCAGCGCCGTGACCGTGCCCAGCACGGACAGGCTGCGCTGCAGCTCCCAGCCGACCTGGCCGCCCTTGCCGAAGAGCAGAATGTTCATGCGCGGGCGCCCGCGGGCGCAGCGGCCGCTTCATGGGCGTACTGGGTCTGCACCCAGTCGCGGTAGGCGCCGGTCTGCACGCCAGCCACCCAGTCGGCGTTTTCCAGATACCACTGCACGGTCTTGCGGATGCCGGTATCGAAGGTCTCGGCGGGCTTCCAGCCCAGCTCGCGCTCGATCTTGCGGGCGTCGATGGCGTAGCGGCGGTCGTGGCCGGGGCGGTCCTTCACATAGGTGATCTGGGCCTTGTAGCTCTGACCGTCGGCGCGGGGGCGCAGTTCGTCGAGCAGGCTGCAGACCGTGTTCACGATCTCGATGTTGGGCTTCTCGTTCCAGCCGCCTACGTTGTAGGTCTCGCCGGGCGCTCCCGCTTCGAGCACGCGGCGGATGGCGCTGCAGTGATCCTTCACGTACAGCCAGTCGCGCACCTGCATGCCGTCGCCGTACACGGGCAGGTTCTTGCCGGCCAGGGCGTTCACGATCATCAGCGGAATGAGCTTTTCGGGGAAGTGGTAGGGCCCGTAGTTGTTGCTGCAGTTGGTGGTGAGCACCGGCAGGCCATAGGTGTGGTGCCAGGCGCGCACCAAGTGGTCGCTGGCGGCCTTGCTGGCGCTGTAGGGGCTGTTGGGTTCGAAGCCGCGCGTTTCGGTGAAGGCCGGGTCCGTTGGGGCGAGCGAACCGTACACCTCGTCGGTGGACACGTGCAGGAAGCGGAACGCCCCGCGCTCGCCCTCGGGCAGCGCGCTCCAGTACGCGCGCACGGCTTCGAGCAGGCGGAACGAACCCACGATGTTGGTCTGGATGAAGTCCTCGGGGCCGTGGATGGATCGGTCCACATGCGATTCGGCCGCGAAGTTGACCACCGCGCGCGGCTTGTGTTCGGCCAGCAGGCGGGTCAGCAGCGCGGTGTCGCCGATGTCGCCCTGCACGAAGATGTGCCGGGGGTCGCCCTGGACGCTGTCCAGGTTGTGCAGGTTGCCCGCGTAGGTGAGCTTGTCGAGGTTGACCACAGGCTCGCCGGAGGCCGCGAGCCAGTCAAGAACGAAGTTGGCGCCGATGAAACCCGCGCCGCCAGTAACCAGAATCATAGGGAGGGCTGTGTGAAGTGCCTGCTCGGCAGAGCCCGCGATTATCCCACCCTGCCCGGCACCCCGGTAACAGAGTTCTACGGGGACGGAATCGCACGGGCAGGCGTGGGCTCGGTCAGAAGTGGATGCCGCGCATCATTTGCTGCAGCGCCACGGCCTCGGCGGACAGTTGCGGTTTGGCGTCCTTGCCGCCGCCCTTGGCGGCCGTCGAGTCCGGGAACATGCGAAAGCTCGTGTTCATGGTGATCTGCGCCACGCGCGGCACGAGGGCGTGCAGGATCTGCCCGGTGATGCCCAGGCGCGTGGCGATTCGCACGGGCTTGAAGATGCAGGCCTGGGCAATCATGTCGGCCGCCTCTTCCGGCGCCAAGGTGGGCACGTTGTTGTAGATCTTGGTGGGCGCGATCATGGGCGTGCGCACCAGCGGCATGTTGATGGTGGTGAAGGTGATGCCCTGGTCGGCAAACTCGCTGGAGGCGCAGCGCGTCCAGGCATCCAGCGCCGCCTTGCTGGCCACGTAGGCCGAGAAGCGCGGCGCATTGGTCAGCACCCCGATGGAGCTGATGTTGACCACGTGGCCCTTGCGCTTTTCCACCATGCCGGGCAGCAGGCCCATGGTTACCCGCAGGCACCCGAAGTAGTTCAGCTGCATGGTGCGCTCGTAGTCGTGGAAGCGGTCGTAGCTCGACTCGATGGCACGGCGGATGGAGCGGCCCGCGTTGTTGATCAAGAAGTCCACGCCGCCGTGGTTGTCGATGAGCAACTGCACGAAGCGGTCGCAGTCGGCCATGTCGGCAATGTCAGCCGAATAGGCGATGAACTGGTAACCTTTGGCTTTGGCCTCGGCACAGGCCTCATCGAGCTTGTCCTGATCCCGGCCGCAGATGATGGTGGTGGCGCCCGCTTCGGCAAACTTGTGCGCAGCAGCCAGACCGATGCCCGATGAGCCACCCGTGATCAGCACCACCTTGCCCGCCACCGTACCCTTGAGCGTGCGGTCGATGAACAGCTCGGGGTCCAGATGACGTTCCCAGTAATCCCACAGGCGCCAGGCGTAGTCCTTGAGGTTGGGGCACGAAACGCCTGAGCCCTTGAGCGCCGCCAGCGTCTCGCGGCAGTCAAAGCGCGTGGGGTAATTCACGAAGGTGAGCATGTCCTCGGGCAGGCCCAGGTCCTTCATGACCGCGTTGCGCACCCGGCGCACGGGCGCCAGCGCCATCAGGCTCTTCTTCACGCCCTTGGGGATGAAGCCCAGCAGCGCGGCGTTGACGAACAGGTTCATGCGCGGCGCATGGGCTGCGCGACTGAAGATGTCGAGCACATCGCCCACGCGGTAGCCCACCGGGTCCACCAGGTGGAAGCACTTCTTGCCGATGTCTTTCTGGTGGCTGATAACGTTGAGCGCGTTCACCACAAAATCCACGGGCACGATGTTCACGCGCCCGCCCTCCAGCCCCACGGTGGGCATCCAGGGCGGCAGCAGCTGGCGCAGGCGCTGTATGAGTTTGAAAAAGTAGTAGGGACCGTCGATCTTGTCCATTTCGCCGGTCTGGCTGTCGCCCACCACCATGGCGGGTCGGTACACGGTCCACGGCACCTTGCAATCATGGCGCACGATTTTTTCGCTCTCGTGCTTGGTCTGGAAGTACGGGTGGTCCAGGCCCTCGGCCTCGTCGAACATGTCTTCGCGGAACACGCCTTCGTACAGGCCAGCAGCCGCAATCGACGAAACATGGTGGAAGTGCCCCGCATCGATGGCCTTGGCCAGGTCCACCGTGTTGCGCGTGCCCTCGATGTTCACGGCCACCTGGGTTTCCTCATCGGCAGCCAGGTCGTAGACCGCAGCCAGGTGGTAGAAATGGTCGATCTGCCCCTTGAGCTTCTTCACATCGTCGGCCGCCACGCCCAGCTTCTTGGCAGTGAGGTCACCAAACACGGGGACGGCGCGTGCTGGGCCCACGCCCCAGAAGCTGCGCAGGTCAGCCACCTTGTCGGCACTCTCCTTGCGGATCAGGAAGTGGACCACCGCCCCCTTGCGCTCCAGCAGCTTCTTGACCAGCCGCTTGCCAATGAACCCCGTTGCCCCCGTCACGAAATACTGCATGGATAACTCCTCTGAGATAACTTCATTCTTGCCCAAGGCCTGCGCACCCCGATTCAGCAGAAACCCGCGCCGATGCTAGGCGGCCAGCGCCCTCCCCCGCTAGGTGGCACGCTCTACATTTTTAGGAGCGCGTGCCTACACCTTGCGCACCGTGCGGCGTACAGTGCGGCCATGCGTCGAAGGCACAATCGCCCCGGCAACCCCAACCAACCGCACCACGGAGGCCTCATGGTCAAGAAACTGCAGAAACTCAGCGCTGACAAGAAGAAAAGCAACGCCCAACTGTCCAGCACCGTCAAGGACTCCGCCCAGCAGATCTGGCTGGCCGGTTTGGGTGCCTTCTCCAAGGCGCAGGAAGAAGGTGGCAAGGTGTTTGAAGCCCTGGTCAAGGAAGGCCTGACCATCCAGCGCAAGACCCAGGCCGTGGCCGAAGAAAAGATCACCGAAGCCACCAGCCGCGTGACCACCATGGCCAGCGACATCGGCTCCAAGGCCCAGGGCCAGTGGGACAAGCTCGAAAACATCTTTGAAGACCGCGTGGCCAAGGCCCTGGCCAAGCTGGGCGTGCCCTCGGCCCGCGACCTGGAAGCCCTGAGCGCCCGTGTGGACGCCCTGGCCAAGGGCAGCAAGGCTGCTCCCGCCAAAGCTGCTGCCAAGGCAGCCGCCAAGCCTGTTGCCAAGGCCCCTGCCAAGAAGGCGGCTGCAAAGAAGGCCGCGCCTGCCAAGGCAGCGGCAAAGCCTGCAGCCAAGGCCCCCGCAAAGAAGGCTGTGGCCAAGAAGACCGCAACACGTGCCGCTGCCGACGCAGCGCCCAGCACGCCGTCGGCCAGCTGATCACGGCTTGCCAGCGGCAAGCACCCAGCCCGCACCAAGCGGTCCGCGCGCCACGGCGCCTGGACCGCTTTTCTTTTTTTGGTGAAACCCGTGAAGTGCGCTAAAAGCGATCTGGGAGCGACACGCGCGCCCTCTTCTCATGTCGCACTGCAGCATGACTGCGTGGGTTAGAGTAGCCATCAGAGACAACGCAACAACGACACACAACGACGCGAAGGGGCCCACACACATGGTGAAGAAAGCGCCACGCCGCACCGCAGAACGCATTCTGGAAGTGACGCTGGACCTGTTCAACCGGTTCGGTGAACCCAACGTCTCCACCACCCTGATCTCGGCCGAGTTGCGCATCAGCCCTGGCAATCTCTACTACCACTACCCCGCCAAGGACGAGCTGATCAACGCGCTGTTTGATCGCTACGAAGGCTCGCTCACCGAGCTGCTGGCCGCAGCAGATGGTGTGCGCAATGTGGAGGACGCCTGGTTCTTCATGCACTCGCTGTTCGAGCTGATCTGGCAGTACCGCTTTCTGTACCGCGATCTCAACGACCTGCTGTCCAAGAACCGGCGCCTGGAGACGCACTTCCAGGCCATCCTCAAAAACAAGACCCGCGCCGTGCGCGCCATGCTCGATGGCATGGGACGCGCAGACGCGCTGCACATCGACTCGCGCGAGCTGGAGGCCACCGCCACCAGCATGGTCGTGGTGCTCACCTACTGGCTCAGTTTTGAATACGTGCGCGACCCGCGCCGTGCGCTGGAACCCGAAAGCGCCCAGGCCGCGCTGCTGCGCGGCGCCCACCATGTGCTGAACCTGCTCATGCCGTACCTGGAAAGCGGCCAGCGCGCCCACTTGCTGGAGCTGGTCGGCGCCTACGCCGCAATGCCAGGCTGATGCAGAGACAGCCCACCACAGACACCCCACCACAAGAACTTCCGGAGACACACACCATGGCCAAATGGACCCCCTTCCCCCACGCCGGCGACTACCAGTTCGACGCTGCGAGCGTCAAGAAGCACTGGGCACGACTGCATGGCGGTGATGCAGAACCCTGCCCCAAGGACGCAGCCGTGCTGGAAGCGTGGGCGCTGTTCCACAACGGAGACTTCGAGAAGGCTGCAGCAGCAGGCCTGGCCGCCGGTGGCGCAGGCATCACTGCGGCCAACAAAGCCACTTCCATCTACGCCAACTACCTGGAGCCCAAGGAAAAGACGCGCCTGGACCTGTTCATGCAAGTGGCCGAAAGGGCCGAGGCCCAGGCCGCCGCAGAACCGAACAATGCCAACGCCTGGTACTGGCATGCGTATGCTCTGGGCCGCTACAGCCAGGGCATCAGCGTGGCCAAGGCGCTGGCGCAAGGCCTGGGCGGCAAGGTGAAGGAGTCGCTGGAAAAGGCGATTGCCCTGTCACCCAAACATGCCGATGCACGCATCGCTCTGGGCGCCTTTCATGCCGAGGTGATCGACAAGGTGGGCTCGCTGATTGGTGGCATGACCTACGGCGCCAAGAAGGACACGGGCCTCAAGCTGTTTCAGGAAGCGCTCAAGCTCAACCCGGGCTCGGCCATTGCGATGATCGAGTACGCCAACGCACTGGTCATGCTGGAAGGCGACAAGAAGATGAAGGAAGCCACCGCGCTGTACGAAAAAGCCGCCACCGCCGAGCCCCTGGATGCCATGGAGCGGCTGGATGTGGAAATGGCGCGGAGCGAACTCGAAGAAGAATAAGTTCGGAACATCCCCCTGAGGCGCTTCGCGCCTTCGCCCTTCTCTCGACTGGCTACGCCATTCGGGAAGTAGGACGACACCTTCGCTGCGGGGCGGCCCTTGCTCGGTGTCCCTGGCGTGGGCAGCGCCAGTTTTGCAGGTCGATGATCCTAGAAAACCGCTTCGCACTGGTGCAGCGACGGCGTTACAAGGCCCTCAGCCCCCAAACCGCCGCGCAGCAATCTCCAGCAGTCCATCAAAAATCAGGTTGTCCACCAGTTCGAACGGCCGTGTCATGCTGGGTGCCATCTTCCAGCCCGCGCCGCCAGTCATGATGCAGGCGGGCTCCTGGCCGCAGTGCTGCAGCAGGTGCTGGTACATGCGCTCCACGGCCCCTGCGATGGCATAGGTGCCGCCACTGGTCAGGGCATCGCTGGTGTTGGTGGGAAAGGGGCGCACTTCACCGGTGGGCACATGCAGCCCGGCCGTGCCCGATTCGAGTGCGCGCAGCATGATGCCGTGGCCGGGCAAGATCAGGCCGCCCATGAAGCGGCCTTCGGTGTCGATGCATTCCACCGTCACGGCCGTGCCCACCATCACCACCACCAGCGGCCGTGCGGGGCCGCGTGCCAGCACATGGTGGCGCGCGCCGATCATGGCCACCCAGCGGTCGGAGCCCAGGCGCGAGGGGTGGTCATAGCCGTTGGTCAGCCCCGCCTCTTGCGCTGATGACACCACCCACGAGGGGGTGACGTCCCACAGCTCCATTTGCTCCTGAACGCGGCGTTTGACGGCATCTCCTGCCACCACGCAGCCCAACATGCGCTCCGGGTGCGGCAGCGAAGCCCAACTGCCTTCGGCCAGGCGGTCGATGTGGTCGAGGAATTCGGCGCCATGCGCGATCAGCGCAGCCCCGGGGCGGGGAGCGTCGTACAACGCCCATTTGAGACGGGTGTTACCGACGTCGATGGCCAGAAAAGTCATGCGGCGGATTATCCCGAGTTTTGGCATCGGGGCTGATCCCGCCGAGACAGCCCCACAGCGGCCCGCGCGGGAATGTGAAAAATCGTTTCACACCCTTCGTCTGACACGGGCGCGCCCTCAATTGCCGCTACAGTGGCCTCTCCTTTTTCTTTCTGCAACCTCAGGAGGTACGACATGGGTCTTTTCAGTTTCATCAAGGAAGCCGGTGAAAAGCTGTTTGGTGGTAAGGACGCGCAAGCTGCCACCGCCGCCGCTCCCACGCAGGATGAACTCAACGCCAAGGCGAGCAAGGCCATCGAGACCTACATCGCCGCGCAAAACCTAGGCGCTAGCAATGTGCAGGTGGCCTTTCAGGGCCCCGAAGGCAAGGTCACGGTGAAGGGCACCGCCCCCACCCAGGCCGCCAAAGAGAAGATCACCCTGTGCTGCGGCAACGTGGCCAGCGTGACCAGCGTCGAGAACCTGATGGAGGTGACCAACCCCGAGCCCGAAGCCCAGTACCACGACGTGGTGCGCGGCGACACGCTCAGCGCCATTGCCAAGAAGTTCTACGGCGACGCCAACAAGTACCCCGTGATCTTCGAAGCCAACAAGCCCATGCTGAGCCACCCCGACAAGATCTACCCCGGCCAGAAGCTGCGCATCCCGCCCCTGGCCAAGTAAGCCTTCTCGGCCTCAAGACCAAAGAGCTGCCAGCGCTTGTAAATCAGGCGCTGGCAGCTCTTTTTTTGATAGCTATTCAGCCCTGCTTCCACGGCAGGCCATGAAAGCGCCAGCCGCCCTTCTTGCCGCGCTGGCCTTGCGCATCCGCATCGCCTTCAAACCCTTCGAGGATGTTGTACGCAGTGATGCCCAGCTCGGTGGCGCGGCGCGCGGCGGCGATGGAGCGCACGCCGCTGCGGCACAGCAGCACGGCCCGCGCGCCCTCGGGCACGGCGGCGCGCATCTGGGTATCAAAGTCGGCGTTCATCGCCATGCCCGGCCATTGTTTCCAGGCCACGGCGGCGGCGCCGGGCACGTAGCCGACCCACTCGCGTTCGGCATCGCTGCGAACGTCCACCAGCACGGCCTGCCCGGCCTGCACCCATTGCCAGGCCTGCTGGGGCGTCACGTCACCGGCATAGCCGTCGGCGGGAGAAATCTTGGCTTCGGTCATCGTCAAGGTCCTTCTTTCAGTCCCACAAAGGGGCAGGTTCGTCGCGGAGATGGCTGCGCAGCTGGGCGTAGTCGGGCACCACGGTGGCCACGGTATCCCAGAAGCGGGGGCTGTGGTCCATCACGCGCAGGTGGGCCAGTTCGTGCGCCACCACGTAGTCGATGATGGCCGGGCGGTAATGCAGCAGGCGCCAGTTCAGGCGGATGGAGCCGTCGGCCTTGGCGCTGCCCCAGCGGGTGTTGGCGCTCGACAGGCGCAGGCTGGCCCAGCGCACGCCCAGGAGCGGCGCAAAGTGGTCCAGCCGCTCGGTGAAGTGGCGGCGCGCATCGCGCATCAGCCAGGCCTGCACGGCGTCGCGGATCTGCGCGGGGCTGGCGCTGTGGGGCAGGCCGATGTGCAGGCTGGGCTGTTCCGTGGCAGCGACCAACGCCCCGCCCTTGCCCGCAAAGCCGTGGCTGGGGTCCAGCACCACCGTCAAGGGCTCGCCCAGGTAAGGCAGCACCGCGCCATGGGCCCACACGATGCGGCCACCTTCCATGCGCTGCTGGCGCTCGCGCGCTTCGCCCAGCTTGCGCAGGATCCAGTCGGATTTTTCGCGCAGTGCAGAATCCACCGCGCCCAGCGTGACCCAGCTGGGTGCCCGCACCGACAGGCCGTCGGGCCCCACCGAGAAGCCGATGCTGCGGCGGCGCGCACGCTGCAGCGCATAGGCCACCACAGCATCGCCCAATAAGACCTCGCGGTTGGCTTGCGGGTGGCGGAATTCGGCGGGGGACAGCAACGAGGGCAGCGGCACTGCGGGTGCTGCTGGGCGTTGTACTATCGTTTTAGGAGCTACTGACGCATGATCCACTAGCGCTTGCGGCTGATTTGGCTTCAGACCCGCAGCCATGGGGCTGGGGGCTGCTGCAGGCGCGCCCGGCGGGTCGAACAGGTCCAGCGCCAGTTGCACAAGCCGCTGCATCACGGTCGGTTCACTTCCCGCTGTGGGCCGTCGTGTTGGACGCTGTGTTGGCCGCTGGGGCCGGGTAAGCATCGGGGTCCAGGCGGCGCATCTCGGCCTCGATCCAGGCCTCCACCTCGCGCATCAGTTCGTCGGGCTGGCGCCCCACGCTGGAGATGGGCTTGCCGATCGACACATCCACCACGCCGGGGCGCTTGATGAACGCCTTGCGCGGCCACACTTTGGCGGAGGTCACGGCGATCGGGATCACGGGCGCGCCCGTGTCGATGGCCAGGCGCGTGCCGCCGGTCTTGTAGTTGCCCTTCTGCCCCCGCTCAATGCGCGTGCCCTCGGGGAACATAATGATCCAGATGCCCTTGGCGAGCAGGTCCTTGCCCTGCTGCACCACCTTGTTGAAGGCCTGGGTGCGCTGGTTGCGGTCTATGTGGATCATGTCCAGCCGCCCGATGGCCCAGCCGAAGAAGGGCACGTGCAGCAGCTCCTTCTTGAACACGTAGGCCAGGGGGTGCGGCATGATCACCGGCATCAGGAAGGTCTCGTACGTGGACTGGTGTTTGACCAGCAGGATCGCGCCTTCGTTGGCGCCCTGCGGCAGGTTCTCCATGCCGGTCACCTCGGCGCGAATGCCCAGAACCACCCGCGCGCCGCTGATGCACAGCGACAGCCAGGCCCGCGCGATGCGGTACAGGGGCACACCGCGCACGCCCAGCAGCGTGCCCAGCATGATGGCCAGCGCGTAGGGCACCACGGTGATGCCCATCCAGAGAAGGTGAATGACGGAACGGATAAGAGCCATTGGAAAGTCTTTTAGGCCGCAAGCGCTAGTGGAATATGCGCTAACAGCTATCAATTAAATAGCATCAGGATGTTGCCACGCCTGTGATGCCCTGTCACGACAGCGGCAAGGGCGCTGCGCCCAAAGCGCCCACAGCACCTGTAGCACCAGGCACCACCGGCAGCAGCTGGTCCACAAAATCTGCGAGGCTGGCGTGCACTTGCGTGCCCGCTGGCAACCCCACAGGCAATGCCCCGCCCGGCCGCAAGGCGGCCGACTGGCCGGTGCACACCAGGTGCAACTGGGCCCCCAGGGCGGCACCCGCCTGCAAGTGGGCCTCGCAGCTGCCAACCACGCGGACCTCGTTGCGCTCCACGCCGTAGCGGTCGCAGATCTGCTCCAGCAGGCCCGGAGCGGGCTTGCGGCAGCTGCAGTCCTCGTCGGCCGCGTGGGGGCAATAGAACACCGCATCGATGCGCCCGCCCACCGCTGCCACCTGCCGATGCAGCTTGGCGTGGATGGCATTGAGCGCCATCACGTCAAACAGGCCCCGGCCCAGGCCCGGCTGGTTGGTGGCCACCACCACATGCCAGCCCGCATGGTTGAGGCGGGCAATGGCTTCGAGCGCGCCGGGCACTGCCGTCCATTCGTCGGCCGAGGTGATGTATTCGTCCCCCATCGGGTTGAGGGTGCCGTCGCGGTCGAGGATGGCGAGTTTCATAGGAGGGGTTTGCCTTGTGAGAACCACCAGCCTACCAGCACCCGGGGTCAGACCGCCAGACGGGACAGATCGGCCACGCGGTTCATGGCTTCGTGCAGCGTCTTGAGCAGGCCCTGGCGGTTCAAGCGCAGGTCCAGTTGCTCGGCGTTCACCATCACATCGTCAAAGAAAGCGTCCACGGGCGCGCGCAACACGGCCAGGGTCTGCAGGCTGGCGGTGTAGTCACCGGCATCGAACTGGGCGTTGGCTTCGGGCACAAAACGCTGCAGCGCGGCAAACAGATCCTGCTCGGCCTTTTCCTGCAGCAGCTGGGGATTGACGTGGGCATCCACCGGGCCTTCGACCTCGGCCTTTTTCAGGATGTTGCCCACACGCTTGTTGGCGGCAGCCAGGGCCGGGCTTTCGGGCAAGGCGGCGAAGGCGCGGACTGCCGCCAACTGCTTCTCAACCAGGGCCAAGCGCTGCGGGCGCAGGGCCAGCACGGCGTCCACCTCTTGCGCGCTGTAGCCTTGCTCGCGGAGGCTGCCGGCGAGGCGGTCGTAGATGAAGTCGGCGAGCTGCGCCGAGGCGTCGGTGATCTTGTCGCCAAAGGCGGGCACGGCACCGGCCAGCAGCGCGTTCAAATCGAGCGGCAGATCTTTTTCGACCAGCATGCGGATCACGCCCAGCGCGTGGCGGCGCAGCGCGAAGGGGTCACGGTCGCCCGTGGGCAGGTTGCCGATGCCGAACATGCCGACCAGGGTTTCGAGCTTGTCGGCCAGGGCCACCACCACACCTGCCGTGTTGCGGGGCAGCGCGTCGCCCGCAAAGCGCGGCTTGTAGTGGTCTTCAATCGCGTGCGCCACGGTCTCGCCCAGGCCGTCGTTGAGCGCGTAGTAGCCGCCCATGATGCCCTGCAGCTCGGGGAACTCGCCCACCATGTCGGTCACGAGGTCGGTCTTGGCCAGCAAAGCGGCTTGGTCAGCATCTGCCACCAATTGAGCGTCGCCCAGTTGTTGAGCGATGGCCTTGGCGATGGCGCGCACGCGCTCCACGCGCTCGCCCTGTGTGCCCAGCTTGTTGTGGTACACGACCTTGCCCAGACCTTCGACGCGCGAAGCCAGCGTCTTCTTACGGTCCTGGTCAAAGAAGAACTTGGCGTCGGCCAGGCGTGGGCGCACCACGCGCTCGTTGCCGCCGGTCACAAAGCTCGTGTCTTCGGGGCTGATGTTGCTGACCACCAGGAACTTGTTGGTGAGCTTGCCTGCGGCGTCCAGCAGCGGGAAGTACTTCTGGTTGGCCTTCATCGTGAGGATGAGGCACTCTTGCGGCACGCCCAGGAACTGCTCTTCAAACTGGCAGATGACCACATTGGGCCGCTCGACCAGCGCGGTCACTTCATCCAGCAGGGCTTCGTCTTCGATGGGACGGGCGCCGTTGCCGACCTTGGCAGCGGCAGCGGCCAGCTGGCGGGCGATCTCGGCCTTGCGCTCGGCAAACGAGGCAATCACGGCGCCGTCTTTTCGCAGCGTGGCGGCGTAGCTGTCGGCGTCCTGCAGCACCACGGGCGACACGGCAGCTTCAAAACGGTGGCCGGTGGTGCTGTTGCCGGCCGTCAGGCCCAGCGCCTTCACGGGCACCACCGTGCTGCCATGCAGCGCCACCAGGCCGTGCGCGGGGCGCACAAAGTTCACGCTGGTCCAGCCGGGCAGCTCGCAGTCGGTTTCAAGCTGGTAGCTCATCACCTTGGGGATGGGCAGCTTGGCAATGGCTTCATCGAGTGCCTTTTGCAAGCCAACTGTCAATGTCGCGCCGGGCACCACGCTGTCGTAGAACAGGGCTTCGGCCTTGCCGTCCTGAGCGCGCTTGAGCGCGGCCACGGCGGCTGCGGGGTTGGACACATCGGCGCCCAGCGCCTGCAGCTTTTTCAGCAGCGCGGGCGTGGCGTTGCCGTCCTTGTCCAAGCCGACGGTCACGGGCATGAGCTTTTGCTGCACGGCCTTGTCAGCGGCCTTGTCGGCCACGGCGGTCACGTGCGCAGCCAGGCGGCGGGGCGAGGCAAAGGGCGTGACCACCGAAGCAGCGCTGGCCAGGCCCAAGGCCTTGAGCTGGTCGCCCAGCACGGTGGCAAAGGCATCGCCCAGCTTCTGCAGCGCCTTGGGGGGCAGTTCTTCAACAAACAGTTCAACGAGGAGGTTTTGGGTCGTCATGTTCTTGTTCTTTCGCTCGTTCACGCGGCCTTTTTGACCATCTGTTCCACCCACTCGCGCGGCGCCATGGGGAAGCCCAGGCGCTCACGGCTGTCGTAGTAGCTCTGTGCCACGCTGCGGGCCAGGTTCCGGATGCGGCCGATGTAGGCGGCGCGCTCGGTCACGCTGATGGCGCCGCGTGCATCCAGCAGGTTGAAGCTGTGTGCGGCCTTGAGCACCTGCTCGTACGCGGGCAGCGCCAGCTGCTGCTCCATCAGGTACTTGGCCTGCTTTTCGTGCGCATTGAAGGCGGTGAACAAAAAGTCTGCGTCGCTGTGCTCGAAGTTGTAGGTGGACTGCTCCACCTCGTTTTGCTTGTACACGTCGCCGTAGCTCAGCGTGTCGGTCCACTTGAGGTTGTAGACGTTGTCCACCCCCTGCAGGTACATGGCCAGGCGCTCCAGGCCGTAGGTGATTTCGCCGGTGGCGGGCTTGCAGTCGATGCCGCCCACTTGCTGGAAGTAGGTGAACTGCGTGACTTCCATGCCGTTGAGCCACACCTCCCAGCCCAGGCCCCAGGCGCCAAGCGTGGGGTTTTCCCAGTCGTCTTCCACAAAGCGGATGTCGTTCTTCTTGAGGTCGAAGCCCAGGGCTTCGAGGCTGCCCAGGTAAAGCTCCAGGATGTTGGCCGGTGCGGGCTTGAGCACCACCTGGTACTGGTAGTAGTGCTGCAGGCGGTTAGGGTTCTCGCCGTAGCGGCCGTCCTTGGGGCGGCGGCTGGGCTGCACGTAGGCGGCCTTCCAGGGCTCGGGGCCGATGGCGCGCAGGAAGGTGGCGGTGTGCGAGGTGCCGGCGCCCACTTCCATGTCATAGGGTTGCAAAAGGGCGCAACCCTGCGCGTCCCAGTAGGACTGCAGCTTCAAAATGATTTGCTGGAATGTCAACATGGCGTCTGTGGCTGAGGCACTGGCAAGCCAGGGCCGGGCAAGTAAGGGGAAAGGAAGAAAACGCGGTGCGTGAGCAAACCCCAGGCCTGTCGCCCCACAAGGCAATCAGGGCGGGCATCGCGCGCGCAAACCGGTGATTTTACGGCGCCCCGCCGCGTGTGCTGCGGCAGCGCCCGCAACATCGGCCTGCGCCCATGAAAAAAGGCCGGAGCCCTTTTGGAGCCCCAGCCTTCCCAACCAGTCACGCGAGCTATAAGCCGGTGCGTACCGGTGGCCACACGGGTGTGGCCGTCAACGCATGCATCGCGTCAAAGCATGGCGTTCAAACCTCAGAACCGGGATCAATACTCCCAGAAAATGCGTTGCAGTTCCTTGCTGTCGTTGGTCTTGGTCAAAGCGACCATGGCCAGGATGCGGGCCTTTTGGGGGCGCAGGTCATGGGCCACCACCCAGTCATACTTGTCGTCAGGCTGCTCGGCATTGCGCAGCACAAAGCCATCGGGCACGCGGGCCGAGCGGATGATCTGCACGCCCGAAGCGCGCAGGGCCTTGAGCGAATCGACCGCCTGGGCAGCCACCGAGCCGTTGCCGGTGCCGGCGTGGATCAGCGCCTTGACGCCCGCCTTGCCGTAGGCGTCGATGCCGGTGGTGTTCATGTTGCCGTAGCCGTACACGATGTCCACAGCAGGCAGGGCCTTGATGTCGTCGATGTTGAACTCGGAGTTGGTGGTGTGGCGCTTGACCGGGGCACGGAACCAGTAGTTCTTGCCTTCCACCACCATGCCCAGCGGGCCCCACTGGCTCTTGAAGGCCTCGGTCTTGATGTTGATGGTCTTGCTCACGTCGCGACCGCTCTGGATCTCGTCGTTCATCGTGACCAGCACGCCCTTGCCGGCAGCGTCCTTGCTGGCGGCCACGGTCACGGCGTCGTACAGGTTCAGCGCGCCGTCGGCCGACAGGGCCGTGCCGGGGCGCATGGAGCCGACCACCACGATGGGCTTGTTGGTGCGCACGGTGAGGTTCAGGAAGTACGCGGTTTCTTCCAGCGTGTCCGTGCCGTGGGTGATGACGATGCCGTCCACATCGGCCTGCTTGGCCAGGGCCGACACGCGCTGGCCGAGGCGCAGCAGGTGCTCGTTGGTGAAGCTCTCGGAGGCGATCTGGAACACCTGTTCACCCGACACCTTGGCCACGTTGGCCAGCTCGGGCAGGCCCGCCAGCAGCTTGTCCACCGGCACCTTGGCGGCAGCATAGGTCGCGCTGTTGGCGGCCGAGGCGCCCGCACCGGCAATGGTGCCGCCCGTGGCCAGCACCACCACATTGGGCTTGGCCGCCTGCGCCATGGCGACGGCAGAGGCAGCGGACAACAGCAAACCCGCGAGCCAGCGGCTGGCGGTGGGGGAGGAAGCAATGCGCATGAAGAGGTCTCCAGATTTTTTTGGGGTCGCAGCGCGTGTTGCGCCGCTTTGTTCAAAACCGCCGGTCAAGCGGTGCCGCATCCTATGAGAAACCAGAACACAGTCATGCGGAATAATTGACCCACCCTTATGAATTGGGCTCACACCCCTGAATGGCCGTTTGACGACCGTCAAGAGCCCATCGGCCCACGCCACGAAACGAATCCGCCATGAACTTGCGACAGCTGGAAGTTTTTCAGGCCGTGCTGCAAACCGGCAACATGAGTGCTGCCGCACGCCTGCTGTGCATCACCCCTTCGGCCGTCAGCAAGGCCGTGGCACACACCGAGCTGCAGCTGGGCTACCGGCTGTTCAACCGCTCGCCGGCAGGCCTGACCCCGACCCCCGAGGCCCAGGTGCTGGCCACCGAGTCCACCGGCATCTACCGGCAGCTGGACGCCCTCAAACGCACTGCGCGCAACCTGGCGACCAGTGATTCGGACGATGTGCGGCTGGGCGCCATCCCTTCCATCACCCACGAGTTTCTGCCGCGCCTGCTGCAGCACCATGCCGAGCAGCATCCGCAGGTGGGTGTGGAGGTGCGCACCATCCACCAGGACCAGATGACGCAGGCCCTGCTCACGCGCAGCGTGGACTTTTGCCTGGGTTTCTACAAACACCCTCACCCACAAATTGCGAGCGACCTGTTGGTCAGTGGTCGCCTGTACCTGGCGGTCGCGACCAGCGTGTGGGCGCGTGCACCCCGTGCCGCCAGCCCCGGTGCGCGGCTGGCGCAGGTGCCCGTGATCCGCCTGGTGGGCGACGACCCCATGCGCCAGGCGATTGACGACATCGCACACCGCCTCGGTTCCCCCGCCGGGCCCGGCATCCAGGTGCAGACATCGCGCCTGGCACTGGAGCTGGTGCGCCGGGGCATGGGCTGGACGGTGGTGGACTTTCTCACCGCCAAAGGGCTGGACCCGGCGCAGATGGTGGCGCAGGAGCTGCACGAACTGGCGCCCATGTCGCTGTACAGCTACCACGCGCGCGCCTTTCCGCCCGGGCTGCAGGCCACGCGCATGCTGGGCATGCTGCCCGCCTTGCTGCACGAGGCCCTGCAGCCCAACCCCAAGGCCACCAGGCGCTGAGCGTGGTCGTTCACGCCATGAAAAACGGCCTGCCCGTCCGAAGACAGGCAGGCCGTGGCGCAAGCCAAACCATCGCTCCGCGAGGGAGCGAGGCGGTCAGTCGTTCCAGCGTCGCAGCACCAGGCTGGCGTTGGTGCCGCCAAAGCCGAAGCTGTTGGACAGCACGGTGGTCAGCTGGGCATCGCGCGTCTGGGTGACCAGGGGCATGTCACCCAGGGCCGGGTCAGGTGTCTCGACATTGGCCGAGCCAGCGATGAAGCCCTTGTTCAGCATGATCATGCAGTAGATGGCCTCTTGCACGCCCGTGGCACCCAGCGAGTGGCCGGTGAGCGACTTGGTGGACGAGAACGGAGGCACCTTGTCGCCAAACAGGGCACGCATGGCGCGCACTTCCTGCATGTCGCCCACCGGGGTGGAGGTGCCATGGGTGTTGATGTAGTCGATGGGCGCGTCGAGCCCCTCCATGGCCTGCTGCATGCAGGCAATGGCACCGTCACCGGAAGGGGCCACCATGTCTTCGCCATCGCTGGTAGCGCCAAAGCCCACCACCTCGGCCAGGATGTTGGCACCACGGGCCAGGGCGTGGTCCAGGCTCTCCAGCACCACAGCGCCGCCGCCGCCGGCGATCACGAAGCCGTCGCGGTTCGCGTCGTAGGCGCGTGAGGCCTTCTCGGGGGTTTCGTTGTACTTGCTGGACATGGCACCCATGCCGTCGAAAAGCAGCGACATGCCCCAGCTCAGCTCTTCACCGCCGCCCGCAAACATCACGTCCTGCACGCCCCAGGCGATCTGCTGCGCCGCAGCGCCGATGCAGTGCGCCGAGGTGGAGCACGCCGAGGTGATGGAGTAGTTGATACCCTTGACCTTGAAGTTGGTGGCCAGGCAGGCGGACACGGTGGAGCTCATGCAGCGCGTGACCTGGTAAGGCCCCACGCGGCGGATGCCCTTCTCGCGCAACGTATCGGCTGCTTCGATCTGGTTGGCGGGCGAGCCGCCGCCCGAGCCCATGATGAGGCCGGTGCGCGGGTGGCTGACCTGCGCGGGCGTCAAACCCGCCTGCTGGATGGCGTCTTCCAGGGCGATCTGCGCATAGGCCGCCGCGTCGCCCATGAAGCGCAGCTGCTTGCGGTCGATGCGCGCTTCAATGTCGATCTCGGGAGCGCCACCCACCTGGCTGCGCAGGCCCAGCTCCTTGAACTTCTCCACGGCCTTGATGCCGCTGGTGCCTGCACGCAGCGAGGCCTCCACGGTGGCCAGGTCGTTGCCAATGCACGAGACGATGCCCGCGCCAGTGATGACTACACGCTTCTTGGTGGTCATGCTGCGTCCTTGTCGTCGCCCTCGCGCTTGAACAGACCCACGCGCAGGTCGTTGGCTACATAGATTTCCTTGCCGTCGGCCAGCAGGCGGGCGTCGCCGATGGCCATGACCAGCTTGCGCTTGATGACGCGCTTGATGTCTATTTCGTAGGTGACCAGCTTCACGTCCGGCCCCACTTCGCCGGTGAACTTGACCTCACCCGCGCCCAGCGCGCGGCCCCGGCCTGGCAGTTGCAGCCAGGTCAGGTAAAAGCCGATGAGCTGCCACATGGCATCCAGGCCCAGGCAGCCGGGCATGACCGGATCACCCTGGAAGTGGCAGGCAAAGAACCACAGGTCGGGCTTGACGTCGAGTTCGGCACGGATCTTTCCCAGCCCGTGCGCGCCACCATCGCCGTCGATGTGCGTGATGCGGTCAAACATCAGCATGGGTGGCAGCGGCAGTCGCCCGCTGTCAGCGCCGAACAGCCGGCCTTCGCCCGAGGCGATCAGTTGTTCGTAGGAAAAGGAATCTGCCATGTTCAGTCGTGCTCCAGAACGGCGGGAGGCCCGCCTCAAATCATCGTTTTACGCAACACCAGCCCCCGGTTGCGGGGCTCTATTATCAAGGCATAGGGAGCCGCCTCTAAACACCGGCCTGCGCGGGCCCCTGCGCAAGCAGGCGCAATGCCTGACCTGGATCAATCGCCAAGCGCCCTTCGGCCCCTGGCGGCGACCATGGCAACCAGCAGCGCCAGAGCCCCCAGGCCCCACAGCGGCCACAGCCCCCAGCGGGACACCCACCATGCATAAGGTGTGATGGACCAGCCACTCTGTGCGTCCAGCCCCCGGCCCTGCACCTCGCCTTTGAGCACGCCGCGCGTGTAGCGGGCCAGCTGGTGCGTGACCACGCCCCGGTGGTCGATGATGACCGTGGCGCCCGTGTTGGTGGCGCGCACCATGGGGCGCTCGAACTCCAGCGCTCGCATGCGGCTGATGTGCAGGTGCTGGTCAATCGCCAGGGTGTCGCCAAACCAGCCAATGTTGCTGAAGTTGACGAACACCGTGGGCGCCTGGGCCGGGTCGATGAACCGTGCACCCAGCTCCTCGCCAAACAGGTCTTCGTAGCAGATGTTGGGCGCAATGCGCTGCCCCGCCACAGCAAAAGAGGCCTGGCCCACCGTGCCCCGGTTGAAGTCGCCCAGCGGGATGTTCATCATCTCCGTGAACCACTTGAAGAACGGCGGGATGAACTCGCCAAACGGCACCAGGTGGTGTTTGTCGTAGCGGTACGGCTCGGCCTGCGTGGCAGCACTCATGCCCAGTACGGAGTTGGTATAGCCCTGGGCCTCATCCCCCAGCGGGATGCCCACCATCGCGGCCTGGCTGCCTTGTGCATAGCGTTGCTGGATGCCCTCCAGATACCCGGGAATGAGCTGTTGCGGTAACAACGGAATAGCAGTCTCGGGCGCCACCACCAGGTCGGCCTGGGCGTTGCGCAAGGCCTCGGCATACCACTGCAGGGCCACGGGCACGCCGCTGCCGGGCTGGAATTTTTCGTCCTGGGGGATATTGCCCTGGAGCAGCTCCAGGCTCAGGGGCGCCGGGCGGCGATGCGCCGGGGTGTGGCACAGGTCCACGGCGCAATGCCGGTCTACCGTGGCCCAGGCCTGCAGCCCCCCCATTGCCAGCAGCAGCGCCCACCAGCGCACGCTGCGCAGGTCGGCCGCGCGCACTTGCACCAGGCCCATTGCCAACGCAGCGGCCACGGCACTGATGCCATACACCCCCGTGTAGCGGGCCAGCACCGCCAGGGGCCCGTCCACATGCGCATAGCCGCCTGCGCCCCACGGGAACCCCGTCCACCAGATGCCCCGCGCCAGCTCAGCCAGCAACCAGAGCGCTCCGAAAAAGAGAGCGCCTCCGCCACGATGTACCGGCGCATAGCGGCAAAAGAGTGCCAAAGCGGCTGCGTAGTAGCTGGCCAGAAACGCTGCCAGGCCCAGCACCGCAGCCACCGCCAGCGGCGCGGGCAGGCCGCCATACGAATGCATGGAGATGAACAGCCACCAGAAGGTACCCGCCAGCCAGGCGGTGCCAAAAACCCCGCCGAGGATTGCGCCCCGCTGCCAGCGCACTGTGTAGGCCCCTAGATACGCGCCTGCGGCAGGCCGCACCAGCCAGGCCAGCACCGCCATCGACACCAGTTGCAGCCACCACAGGGGTTGACCGTTACCCGGCCAAGCCAGTGAGGCGGCCTGGGCCAGGCCCGCGACCAGCGCGAGCAGCAGTTGCGGCAGCAGCGGCCAGTTCGCCGTCTGAGAGTGCCGCGACATCAGTCGGCGGCGTCGGTGGCTTCGACCCGGGACACCTTGAACCAGCGCACCGCACCGCCCTTGGTGTGCAGCACCACAAAGTGCAGGCCGCTGAGCTGAAGGTGCTCGCCGCGCTTGGGCACATGGCCCATCTCGTGGGCGATCAGGCCGCCGATGGTGTCGAAATGCTTGTCCGGGTCGCTGCCTGCAATGGCCACCTCGAAGGCTTCGGCCACGCGTTCAATCGGCGTGTCGCCGCTCACCCGGTAGGTGCGGTCGGCCAGGCCAAAGATGTCGCCCTGGTCTTCGGGGATGTCGAACTCATCCTCGATCTCCCCCACGATCTGCTCCAGCACATCTTCGATGGTGATGAGCCCGGCCATGCGCCCAAACTCATCGATCACGATGGCCAGGTGGTTGCGGTTGCCCCGGAACTCGCGCAGCAGGTCGTTCAAGCCCTTGCTCTCGGGCACAAAGGCTGCGGGGCGCAGCAGCGCGCGGATGTTGAGCTCTGGTGCGCGCTGTAGCTTGAGCAGGTCCTTGGCCATCAGGATGCCGATGATGTTCTCGCGCTCGCCCTGGTACACCGGAAACCGTGAATGCGCGGTGCTGATCACGAGGTGCAGCAGCTCGTCAAAGGGCGCATCGATGTTGACGAGATCCATGCGCGGAGCGGCCACCATCACGTCGCCCGCAGTCATGTCGGCCATGCGGATCACGCGCTCCAGCATCACGCGCGATTCGGCGCCGATGACCTCGTTGTCCTCGGCCTCGGCCAGGGTTTCGATGAGTTCTTCCGTCGAATCCGGTCCAGGGTGGATGAACTCGGCCACTTTCTGCAGGAAGCTGCGCTTGTCTTCCCTCTCGGGCGGTCGCCCGGGGTGCGCGGGGTGCGGGTCAGACACTGTTTGAGAGCGTGTTATGCACTTTTGCGTGCCCACGAAAGCCGGGGAAAGGCCCGGCAACTAGGCGCAGGACGTGCAGCGGTATGAATACCGCAAACGTGCTGCAACAACGTGGCCGGGCCTTTCCCCGGCTTTCCCAAAGGGTTGGGCCCTGAGGCCAGCGCTCGCATCGTTGCGGACCTCGCCAAGGCGACCAGCCTTGGCAGTGGCCCGCGCCTCACGATCACTGGCCTCAGGGCCCAACGTGGGTACGAAAAAGTGCGTAACACGCTCTTTGGTGCAGGACGTGCGGTAGTGAATCAGGCCCCTAGGATAGCGGATTGCCGTGACAGCCGGCCACCACCGGCGTCACGGCCGGGGGCGTGACCGCCATGGCTCACTCGGCCGACTGGTGGCGCGCGTGCTGCACGCCGCTGCGCACTTCCTGCACGCTGGCCAGGAAATCCCAGAACTGCTTGGCCTGCTTCTTGAGCTGGTAGTCCACCTCGGCGAACTGCTGCTCGACCATTTCGGTCATGCGCGTGTCGAGGCTGGCGGGCGGAATCTGCAGGTAAGCCTCGGACTCGGACCCATCGCGGCGCACCGTGGCACCGGCGTTGCGCGCGATCTTGAGCATGGCGGTGTTTTCAGACAGCGCATGGATGAACACCATGTTCACGCCCTCATTGCGCGCATGCATCACGGCGCGCTCGAACAGGCGCGCACCAAAGCCACGGCCCCGCGCCTGCTTGAGCACGGACACGCCAAACTCGGCACACGGCTTGTGTTCGGGGTTTTCCGAGAACGCCAGGTGCGCCATGGCGATGAGCTCCAGGCGGCGGTTGTAAATGCCAAAGATTTCGTCGCGCTCGAAGTTGAGCTGCTCGGCGTAGCGGCGGATCTGCTCGTCGTTGGCGGCATAGCCAAAGCGCAGGTAGCGGTCTGCAGGCTCCAGTTGCAGCAGGTGCTGGGTGATCCGCTCCCGATAGGAGGGGCCCAGGGAGCGGATAGGAACCATCACGGGCGTCTCCTGCTGGTGGATGTGAATGTCAGAGGCAGAAGAGCCGCCGGTTACCGGGCGCAGCATGTCCCGGCCTGCGTACCAGGATGCCTTGAGCCAGTCTTTGGTTGCGAACATGTCGCCAAATATAAGGGTTTTCCCTCATCTTTTCCAGTCCAAATTGCTGCGCCGCAACAAAATAGTGATCCGACTCAAAATACCGTTAAATCGGCCCTAAGCGCTAGAAGCTCATGCCTCAATAGCTATCAATTTAAGAGTATCTGTACCCCAAATCTCCTCTGCAGGGGTCGCAGACGCGACGGCTGGAGCGGCTGCACTCCACTCTGCGCCAGGCCGTCTTTACACAGGGCAGAGCGTAAAGCGCGGACCGTCCTACGGCAACCTCCGCCACATCAATAGACGCCACAGCGAGTCACGCCTGTGACCTGCCCGGGTGCATCCCAGGGCCAAGGCCCGCGCCGGGTTACACCGGCACGGCCGTGGTCGCCTTCACGCGGTCGAGCACAAAGCTGGTCTTGCAGTCCTGCACGCTGGGGTGCTTGAGCAGGGTGTCCATGATGAAGCGGCTGTAGTGCGCCATGTCGGCCACCACCACGCGCAACAGGTAGTCCATTTCGCCGGTCAGCGATGCGCACTCCACCACCTCGGGCCAGGTCTGCACGCTGGCGCGGAACAGGTCCATGGGGTTGCGTTTGTGGCTTTCGGTGTGTTTTTCTAGCCGTACGTTCAGGTACGCCGTGAGTCCCAGCCCCACCGCCTCGGGCTGCACCAGGGCCACGTAGCGGTGAATCACGCCGCTGTCCTCCAGCCGCTTGACGCGGCGCAGCACCGCGCTGGGCGACAGACCCACCTGCTCTCCGATGACGTCGTACGTCTCGCGGCCGTTGTCCTGCAGGCGGCGCAGGATGGCGCGGTCCAGCTTGTCGAGTGCGTCAAAGGCTTTCATGGCGCAGGATTTTACGAACAACTGCACAGTTTCTGCATGCTGCGGCGCACACGCGGGTATGTCCCGATAGTGACTCCGGGGGCTGAATACAAGAATTGATCTCGCAAAAAAGAACGGTCGTTCGTTTTTGCAAGCATAAGAAACCATACCAACGGAGACAAACACATGACCGGATTTTTCAGCAGCTTTTTGCGGCGACTGGTGCTGGCAGCCACAGCGGGGTTGCTGCTGCTGGGCGTGGGCGCGCAGGCGCAAACAGGCTATACCCAGACGCGCTACCCCATCGTGCTGGTGCACGGCCTGTTCGGCTTTGACTCGGCCCTGGGCATCGACTACTTCTACGGCATCCCCGATGCGTTGCGCCAGGGCGGCGCCAAGGTCTACGTGGCCCAGGTGTCGGCCGCCAACAGCACCGAGGTGCGCGGCGAGCAGCTGCTGGCGCAGGTCAAGACCATCCTCGCGCTGACCGGGGCGTCCAAGGTCAACCTCGTGGGTCACTCGCACGGTGGCCCCACCACCCGCTATGTGGCCGGTGTGGCGCCACAGCTGGTGGCATCGGTCACGTCGATCGGCGGCGTGAACCGGGGTTCGCGCGTGGCTGACATCCTGCGCGGCGTGGCGCCCGCAGGTTCGGTGTCCGAAGCCGTGGCCAGCGCCGCCGCCAAGGCGCTGGTGGGTCTGATCAACCTGACCTCCGGCGGCACGGGCCTGCCCCAGATGCCCACGGCGGCGCTGGACTCGCTGACCACCGCTGGCTCGGCCAAGTTCAACAGCCGCTTCCCCCAAGGCGTGCCCACCTCTGGCTGCGGCAGCGGCGCCGAGCTGGTTAACGGCGTGCGCTACTACTCCTGGACCGGCACCCTGCCCCTGACCAACGTGCTCGACGCCAGCGACGCCCTGCTGGCCACGCTGAGCCTGACCTTTGGCGAAGCCAACGACGGCCTGGTGTCGGCCTGCTCGTCGCGCCTGGGCAAACACCTGGGCGACTACCGCCAGAACCACCTCGACGAAGTCAACCAGCTGCTGGGCCTGCGCGACTGGTTCTCCACCGACCCGGTGACGCTGTACCGCCAACACGCCAACCGCCTCAAGCAACAAGGCCTGTAAGCCATGGCCCAGCCCTCGCGCACCTGGGCGGTTGCCGCCGCAGTCCTGGCCCTCACCACGGTCGCCGTGGTGTGGTGGCTGGGGGGCCCTGCCGGGTTGGGCGCGGGGGATACACATCAGCCACCCGGGGGGGCGGTCGCCGCCTCCGCCGGTGCCCAGGTACAACCCTCGCCAGCACAGGGCGCGGACCACAGTTTTTTTGCACGCCGCCGCGCCATCACCACCAACGGCCCGGCCGACCCCCTGCTGGTGCACGGCCTGCGCGATACGCTGGAAGCCCTGCTGATGGAAGCGGGCGACGCCAGCGACCCAGCCACGCTCAAACAGCGCCTGGCCGCGCTGGTCAACCGGCATTTCCCCGCCGCCCTGGCCACGCGAGCCCTGGCACTGGCCGAGCGCTACGTGGACTACCGTGTGGCCCTGGGCAGCTTGCGTGCGCCGCAGGACCTGTCCGACCCACGCGCACTGCGCGACGCGCTGGAGGCGCGCCACAAGGTGCGCCTGCAGTTTTTTGACGACGCCGAATACGACGCCCTGTTTGCCCGCGAGGCCGACCTGGATCGCTACACCCTGGCACGCCTGGAGATTGAGCGCAACACCCAGCTCAGCCCCGAGCAGCGCGCCCAGGCGCTGCAGGCGGCAGACAACGAACTCTCCGCCGAGCGCCGCGCCGAACGCAGCACCGCCACCGAACACATGGCCGCCGCCGCGCAGACGGCCGCGTTCAACGCGAGCAATGCCGACGAACGCACCCGCTACGCCGCCCGCAGCGCGCAATACGGCCAGGCCGCCGCGCAGGCCATGGCCCAGCTGGACCGGGAGGAGCAGCACTGGAACCAGCGCCTGAACCAGTACAGCCAAGCCCGCGCGCAACAGGGCGAGGGCCCTGGCCTGCAGCAATTGCGCCAGCAGCTTTTCTCGCCCGAGGAGCAGCAACGCATCGACGCCGCGCTGGCGCTGCGCCGGCTCAACGCGGGTAGTTCGGGCTCCTAGCTCTTATGGCACCGACGCAGCCCGGGGCGGCAATCCAGCGGCAGCGCGCCGCCAGACTGCGCGAAATTTTGACCATTCACAAGATTCCTGCAAATCAAGCGGCCAAGCCTCTTGATTTCGCCAGAAACATGAGGCAGGCCGCGCCTACAGTCCATGACATTCATCAACGAATGCCGGAGACACCCCATGAACGCCGCCCTGCCGCAAGAAACCGCCGCCCAGCTTCAAGCCTGGGACAACCCCATGGGCCTGATGGGCTTCGAGTTCGTCGAATTCACCTCGCCCCAGCCCGGCGTGCTGGAGGCGGTGTTTGAAAAGCTCGGTTTCACCCTGGTCGCCAAGCACCGCTCCAAGGATGTGGTGCTGTACCGCCAGAACGGCATCAACTTCATCCTGAACCGCGAGCCCCACAGCCAGGCCGCGTACTTTGGCGCCGAGCACGGCCCCTCGGCCTGCGGCCTCGCCTTCCGTGTGAAGGATGCGCACAAGGCCTACAACCGCGCGCTGGAACTGGGCGCCCAGCCCATCGAGATCCCCACCGGTCCCATGGAGCTGCGCCTGCCCGCCATCAAGGGCATTGGCGGCGCGCCGCTGTATTTGATCGACCGCTTTGAAGACGGCAAGTCCATCTACGACATCGACTTCGAATTTATCGAAGGCGTGGACCGCCGCCCCGTGGGCCATGGGCTGAACGAGATCGATCACCTCACGCACAACGTGTACCGCGGCCGCATGGGCTTCTGGGCCAACTTCTACGAGAAGCTGTTCAACTTCCGCGAGATCCGCTACTTCGACATCCAGGGCGAATACACGGGCCTGACCTCCAAAGCCATGACCGCGCCCGACGGCAAGATCCGTATCCCGCTGAACGAAGAGTCCAAGCAGGGTGGCGGCCAGATCGAAGAATTCTTGATGCAGTTCAACGGCGAAGGCATCCAGCACATCGCGCTGATCTGCGACGACATCCTGGCCACCGTGGACAAGCTGCAGATGGCCGGCGTGCCCATGGCCCCGGCCCCCAACGACATCTACTACCAGATGCTCGAAGGCCGCTTGCCCGGCCATGGCCAGCCCGTCGGCGACCTGCAGTCGCGCGGCATTTTGCTTGACGGCACCACCGCCGACGGCACGCCGCGCCTGCTGCTGCAGATTTTCTCGACTCCCATGCTGGGCCCCGTGTTCTTCGAGTTCATCCAGCGCAAGGGCGACTACCGCGACGGCTTTGGCGAAGGCAACTTCAAGGCCCTGTTTGAATCGCTGGAGCGCGACCAGATCGCCCGTGGCGTGCTAGAGGCCAAGAAGGCCTGAACGGGAGCGAACGCCATGGCCACCGAGTCGGTTGTCAAACCCGTCGTGTACGGCGCCAGCGAGCGCCCCCCGCGTGGCAACTACAGCCGCGCCAATGCCGACTACACCTGCACCCAGGATTACGCGAGCTATACCGCCGCCGACCACGACACCTACCGCCGCCTGTACGAGCGCCAGCGCGCCCTGCTGCCGGGACTGGCCAGCCAGGCGTTCATCGACGCCCTGCCCTCGCTGGGCGCGAGCGACCGCATTCCGCGTTTTGAAGAGGTGAACGAGCGCCTCTACAAAGCCACAGGCTGGGAGCTGGTGGGCGTGCCGGGGCTGATCCCCGAGGTGCCGTTTTTCACCTTGCTGGCCAACCGCAAATTCCCGGTGACGGACTGGATCCGCAAGCCCGAGGAGTTCGAGTACATCGTCGAGCCCGACATTTTTCATGACCTGTTCGGCCATGTGCCGCTGCTGTTCAACCCGGTGTTTGCCGACTATGTGCAGCGCTACGGCCAGGGCGGGCTGAAGGCGCAGGGGCTGGGGTCGTGCGAGATGCTCTCGCGTTTGTACTGGTACACGATCGAGTTCGGGCTGATCCGCGAGGCCGGGCAGTTGCGGGCGTATGGCGCGGGGATTTTGAGTTCGTCGGGGGAGCTGGCGTATTCGGTGCAGAGCCCGGAGCCGCAGCGCATTCCGCTGCAACTGGAGCGCACCATGCGCACGCGCTACAAGATCGATACGTACCAGCAGACGTATTTTGTGATCGATAGTTTTGAGCAGCTGTTTGAGATGACGGCAGCGGACTTTGCGCCGATCTATGAGCGGCTGCGGGGGTTGCCGGAGTTTGCCGCGGATGAGCGGGAGGCTGTGGCGGCTTGATTTTTGGTGGTATTGGCTGCTAGCGCTAGTGATTCATGCCTTGGCAGCAACTTTTTTAATAGCATTTCTTCTGCATCCGGCAATACCTGGCTGAGGTTGTTGGAGCTTGTGGATGAATTGGGCTCTGTGCCTGGGTTAAGGGCGGAGGCCGGGAGTCGCCCGGCGTGCGAGTAACTTTCTTTCGCGTCGCCGAAAGAAAGTCACCAAAGAAAGGGCGACCCTACTGCGCGCGTCCCTTCGCTGCGCTACGGGCAACCTGCGATGCTCGGACAGGGGGTGCGCCGCAGAACTCACTGCGCGCTACGCGCTCCGTTCAAACAACTGCGGCAAGTCAGTGCACGAAGTGCGTGTGTCCTTCGGCACACGCACGCACCCCCTGCCCTGCGCTTCTCGGCACGCGCAGAAGGGAACCCCAAAACGGACATCCACACGGGCCATTGCTTCGCTGCACGGCGCTCGGCCCCGTCTGGCGGGCGCACGCGCCACGCGCTGCGCAAACTGGGCCGAGCGCAGCGATGGCCCGAATGGATGTCCGGCTGTTTGGATGTTCGGCTGCCCACCCCCTGCTGGCTGCGCCTGCGGCGGGGCGGTTGTGGGGTGAGCATGGGCGTCGGAGCGCCCATGCTTTGTGAACTGACTCGCCGTGGATGTCCGAGCGGCGCGCGGAGCGCAAAGCGAGTTCCACGGCGCACCCCGCAACCGACTCGACGCAGGTTTGCCCCTTCGCTCCGCGAAGGGGTCGCAGACTGGGGGTCGCCTTTTCTTTGGTGACTTTCTTTTGGCGAAGCAAAAGAAAGTTACTCGCACGCCGGGCGACTCCCGGCCTCCGCCCTCAACAAAGGCACACCACCCAATCAGCACACTCAACCAAACACTACAAAATCAATAGCTACCAACGCTTTATAGACAGGCGCTAGCAGCCCAAAATTCCAAAGAATCACCCTCGACTTATCTCCTCCAGACAAGCCTCCATCACCCCAGGGTCAAACGCCATCTGCACATGCGCAACCCCTTCCACCAACCGGTGCTCCGCCCCCGCTAACGCCGCCGTAGTTGCCGGAAACACGATGTTGTCGCAGTTCGAATACCAGCAGGTAAACAACGCCGCCCGCCCCGCAGGCTCCGCCCGCTGCAACGCCACCACCCAGTCCCCCGCCAGGCTCATCTGCCGCCCATTCACCGCCCGGCTGAACCGCCCCAGCCACGTCCCTCCATGCGGCGTGCCCAACGTCAACACCCGGTGCACCCGCCCGTCCGCCTGGTGCGCCCGCAGCCACGCCCGCGCCGCCAACCCGCCCATGCTGTGGCACAACAACACCGGTGCCTGCCCCGTGGCCGCCGTCACCTTGCGCACAGCGTCTTCAATGATGTCCGCATACTCGTCAATCGAGCCCATCACCGGCTCCAGATTGACCGCCACATAGGCATGCCCCCGCACCTGCAACTGCGCCAACCACGGCAGCCACAGCCCCCGGTTGCACATGAACCCATGCACCAGCACCACGCCGCGTTTTCCGGTCGGCTGCGCAGGCAGCCAGTCGGGTACGGACTGGTGGCGAAACGGCTGGCGCCAGCAAAACACCATCAACGCCACCCACACCTCGGCCCACCAGGCACCCCCCACCTGCGACAGGCGGGCACGCGGCGCGGCGTCGGTGCGGTTGGTGATGTGCATCAGTACAAACTCCACCGCCATCACCACCAGGTACAGACACAGCGGTATCAAAGCCCCCAGCACGGCACGCCAGGGTGAATGGGGCCATTGCCACACCAGCCAGGCGGCCATCGCCAGCAGGATGCACAGAAGAAGGATTCGTTGCCAGCGCGCGATCATCATGATGGTGGTGATGGGCAAATGTTGTAATGGACCAGCCGCATTGTGCGGTCTGACCACAGCCCGACACCGCACCCCGCAGAACGCTGAAAGGACCCCGCCCCATGGATGCCGCCCAGACCATCCGCGATGCCATTGCCGACGTGACCGCCCTGCGCCTGCACCGCACGGGCGACCCGGCGCTGGGGGCGGCGGTGGGCAGCGTCAAAAGCCTGCAGGCGCGGCGCTTTCGGGGCACCTATGCGGACCTGATGGACTCGCCTGCGTTCGGTCCCGCAGCGCGGTTTTTTCTGGAAGAGCTGTACAGCGACACCGACTACACCGACCGCGACCAGCAGTTTGGCCGCATCGCGGGCACGCTGCAGACCATGTTCCCCCAGCCGGTCGTCAACACGGCCGTGGCCCTGGCAGTGCTGCACGCGCAGACCGAGGAGCTGGACCAGGACATGGGCCGCGCCTGGCTTGCGCATGAGGGTGCCGATGCGGCCAGCGACGCCGCCCGCTACGCCGCCGCCTGGCGCGCCGTGGGCCAGCGCCATGCGCGCCAGCAGCAGCTGCAGCGCGTGCTGGCCATGGGCAATGACCTGACGCGCCTCACGCGCACGCCCGGGCTGCGGATGATGCTGCGCATGATGCGCGGCCCGGCCAACGCGGCGGGCATGGGCGCGCTGCAGAAGTTTCTGGAGGCCGGGTTTGACACCTTCGGCCAGCTTGCGCGCCAACGCGGCGGGGTGGAGCAGTTTCTGGCCACCATCGAGCAGCGTGAGCGGGCGCTGATGGATTTGCTCTTCGACGCCGATCCTGTCACCTGCGGGACCCAGCTTAACCACACACTAGGACAAGCCCGATAGCCCGTTGCGCCCCCGCCTTCCACAATCTGTGCCCACCTATCAATGGCATTTGGCGAGCACAAGGAAACACGCGCATGGAAAAGATCTGGCTCAAGAGCTACCCCCCGGGCGTCCCGCATGACGTGAAGCCCGAGCAATACCGCTCTGTGGCCCACCTGCTGGAAGAGTCGTTCCGCAAACACGCATCGAGCCCGTTCTCGGTCTGCATGGACCAGTGGATGACCTATGGCGAGCTGGAACGCCGCTCGGCCGCGCTGGGCGCCTATCTGCAGAGCCTGGGGCTGGAGCCCGGCGCGCGCGTGGCCATCATGCTGCCCAACATCCCGCAGTTTGGCGTGACCATGGCCGCCGTGCTGCGCGCTGGCTACACCTGCGTGAACGTGAACCCGCTGTACACCGCCCGCGAGCTGGAGCACCAGCTCAAGGACTCGGGCGCTGCGGCCATCGTGATCCTGGAGAATTTTGCCCACACGCTGGCCGAGGTCGTGGACCACACCGCCGTCAAGCATGTGGTGATGGCGTCCATGGGCGACCTGCTGGGCTTCTGGTTTGGCAAATGGATCACCTTTGCCGTGCGCCACCTGGCCAAGATGGTGCCTGCGTATGACCTGCCGCTGTCCAATGGGCGCAAGGTGGTTACGTTCAAGAAGGCGCTGTCGCTGGGCGAGCACAAGTCGCTCGCACCCAGCCAGGCCACGCTGGATTCGATTGCCTTCCTGCAGTACACCGGTGGCACCACGGGCCTGTCGAAAGGCGCGGTGCTCACCCACCGCAACATCGTGGCCGCCACGCTGCAGGCCGAGGCGTGGTTCACGCCCGCGCTGTCCAAGGTGGGCGACCTCTCCAAGGCCAACAGCATTGCCGCGCTGCCGCTGTACCACATCTTCGCGCTCACGCTGTGCCTGCTGGCCATCCGCCAGGGCTCCAGCCTCACGCTGATCCCGAACCCGCGCGACATTCCCAAGTTCATCGCCGAACTCAAGAAGCGCCCCTTCCACATGCTGCCTGCGGTGAACACGCTGTTCAACGCGCTGCTGCAAAACCCGCAGTTCAGGACGCTGGACTTCTCGCACCTGTGCGTGTCGCAGGCCGGGGGCATGGCGGCCAGCGAGGGCACGGCCAAGCAGTGGCAGAAGGTGACCGGCAGCACCATGATCGAAGGCTGGGGCATGAGCGAGACCTGCGCCATCGGCACCAACAACCCGGTGATCAGCACCACCTTCAGCGGCAACATCGGCCTGCCGCTGCCGGGTATCGACATTGCCATCAAGGACGACGAAGGCAACAGCCTGCCCCAGGGCGAGTCGGGCGAGATCTGCATCCGCGGCCCCAATGTGATGGTGGGCTACTACAACCAGCCCGAAGAGAACGCCAAGGCCTTCACGCCCGACGGCTTCATGCGCACGGGCGACATCGGCATCATGGACCCGCAGGGCTACACCCGCATCATCGACCGCAAGAAGGACATGATCCTGGTGAGCGGCTTCAACGTGTTCCCCAACGAGCTGGAGCAGGTCATCAGCCTGTGCCCCGGCGTGGTCGAATGCGCGGCCATCGGCGTGCCCGACGAGAAACAGGGCGAGGCCATCAAGGTGTTCATCATCAAGAGCGACCCGGCCCTGACCGAGGACGAAGTGGCCAACTACTGCCACCAGAACCTCACCGGCTACAAGCGCCCCAAGTACATCGAGTTCCGCGACGAGCTGCCCAAGAGCAATGTGGGCAAGATCCTGCGCAGGGAATTGCGCAAGGCTTGACCTTGTTAATGGGCGCGGCGGCCCGAACGCCGCACCCGGCAACCTCCCCCAGGGCGCTTCGGCGCCCTTTTTCTTGGGCGCAAAAACTGCAAACCGCTCGCGCGCACCAGGTGCTCCGATGTCGGCATCTCCGGGTTATTACTGATTAGCAAACGTTTGCGCAAACGTTTGCTTTCGTTATCATCCCGATCACGACAAGGCACCGGGCCTCCGCAGCCGCTCCTTTTTGCGGGGTCTGCCGGGGGTTTCTCTCCGCGCTGTCGGTCGCCTGAGGGCGACGCTGAATAAGCGTCCGCGATGCAGCGGGCCCTGGATCGGGATGGGCTGCAAGGCGCAAACCACAGCGATAGCCGTAGCTATCGCGAGGATTTGCAACGCTGCAGACCGTGCTGAGCCAGGGATGCGCCGGGCGCGAGAGGCTTGTTCAGCCTTGCCTTTATCCACATTCCAACCTGGAGACAACACCCATGAAGTTCACCCGCCGTTCCGTTCAGACCGCCGCCGCCCTCGCCGTTGTGGGCAGCCTGCTGGCCAGCCCTGCGTTTGCGCAGGACAAGCCCAAGATCGCGCTCATCATGAAGTCGCTGGCCAACGAATTCTTCCGCACCATGGAAGACGGCGCCAAGGCGCACCAGAAGGCCCACGCCAAGGAATACACGCTGGTGGCCAACGGCATCAAGAACGAGACCGACACGGCAGCCCAGATCAAGATGATCGAGCAGGCCGTGGCGCAGAAGGTCAGCGCCATCGTGCTGGCCCCGGCCGATTCCAAGGCACTGGTGCCCGTGGTCAAGACGGCCATCGACAAGGGCATCATCGTGGTCAACATCGACAACCAGCTCGATGCCGATGCGCTGAAGGAAAAGAACATCACCGTGCCCTTCGTGGGCCCCGACAACCGCGCGGGCGCCAAGCTGGTGGGCGACTACCTGGCCAAGAGCCTGAAGGCCGGCGACAAGGTCGGCATCATCGAAGGCGTGTCCACCACCTTCAATGCGCAGCAGCGCACCTTGGGCTTCCAGGACGCCATGAAGGCTGCCAACATCACCGTGGTGGGCGTGCAGTCTGGCCAGTGGGAGATCGAAAAGGGCAACACCGTGGCCGCCGGCATGCTGCGCGAGCACCCTGACCTCGTGGCCCTCCTGGCCGGCAACGACAGCATGGCCCTGGGCGCCGTGGCCGCCGTGAAGGCCGCGGGCAAGACCGGCAAGGTGCAGGTGGTGGGCTACGACAACATCAACGCCATCAAGCCCATGCTCAAGGACGGCCGCGTGCTGGCCACCGCCGACCAGTACGCCGCCAAGCAGGCCGTGTTCGGCATCGAGCTGGCGCAGAAGGCCCTGGCCGACAAGACGCCGCAGAACCAGCTGCCCGCCACGGTGAAGACCGACGTGGTGCTGGTGACGAAAGACAGCAAGTAAACCCCTGGCAACTTAGAACGCGTCGCAACACCCCCAGCCGTTCACCCTGAGCCTGTCGAAGGGCCGCGCTACCGTAGCGCCCTGGCTTCGACAAGCTCAGCCCGAACGGTGATGGGTGTAGCGACCCGACCAACGCATCTCAAGCCCATGCCCCACACCACCAACGCCACCGCGTCCCCGCCCCTGCTCGCCATCCAGGCCGTGGGCAAGGACTACACCGCCACCGTGCTCGATGGCGTGAACGTGGAGCTGTTTGCGGGCGAGGTGCTGGCGCTGACCGGGGAGAACGGCGCGGGCAAGAGCACGCTGTCCAAGATTCTCTGCGGGCTGGAGCAGCCCACGCGCGGCGGCATGTTGCTGGCGGGGCAGGCCTACGCCCCCACGTCGCGCCGCGATGCCGAACGCCACGGCGTGCGCATAGTGATGCAGGAGCTGGGCCTGGTGCCCACGCTCACCGTGGCCGAGAACTTGTTGATGGGCCGCCTGCCGCACCGGCTGGGCTGGCTGCAGCGCGATGTGCTGCACGCCGCCGCCCGGGCACAGTTGGCCAAGATCGGGCTCGACAGCATCGACCCCGGCACACCCGTCTCGCAGCTGGGCATCGGCCAGCAGCAGATGGTCGAGATTGCGCGCAACCTGCAGGACGACACGCGCATCCTGGTGCTCGACGAGCCCACGGCCATGCTCACGCCGCGCGAGACCAACTACCTGTTCGAGCAGATCGCCCACCTCACCGCACGTGGCGTGGCCATCATCTACGTGTCGCACCGGCTCGAAGAACTGCGCCGCATTGCCGACCGCGTGGCCGTGCTGCGCGATGGCCGCCTGGTGGACGTGCGCCCCATGGCGGGCATGAGCGAAGACGACCTGGTGCAGCGCATGGTGGGCCGCGTGGTGAGCGACCTGGACCACCGCCCGCGCCGCCCGGTAGGCCCTGTGGTGATGAGCGCCGACAAGCTGGGATGTGGCACCGCCGTGCAGGACGTGAGCCTGGAGCTGCGGGCCGGTGAAATTTTTGGCATTGCCGGGCTGGTCGGATCGGGCCGCACCGAGCTGGTTCGCCTGCTGTTTGGCGCCGACCGTGCGGACCGGGGCAGCGTCACATTGCACCCGGATTTTGAACAAAAACAGGCTCCAGCGCTTGATGGACAAGCGCCAACAGCTACACAAAACATAGCAAAAGCACCCACGACCACGGCGCCCCGCACCTGGCACCGGGGCTTTGCGTCGCCGCTGCAGGCCATCGCCGCCGGCGTGGGCCTGGTCACCGAAGACCGCAAATCCCAGGGCCTGCTGCTCTCGCAGCCCATCCGCATCAACGCCACGCTGTCCGACCTATCGGCCGTGTCGCGCGGCGGCTGGCTGCAGCGCGGGCTCGAAAGCCGCCTGGTGCAGGGCTTCATCCGCACCCTGCGCGTGCGCTGCCACGGCCCCGAGCAACCCGTGGGGCAGCTCTCGGGCGGCAACCAGCAGAAGGTGGTGTTCGCCCGCTGGTTGCACCGCCAGGTGCGCGTGCTGCTCCTGGACGAACCCACGCGCGGCGTGGACGTGGGCGCGCGCGCCGAGCTGTATGGCGAGCTGGACCGCATGGCCGCCGAGGGCCGCGCGCTGCTCATGGTGTCGTCCGACCTGCGCGAACTCATGGCCATGGCCGACCGCATCGGCGTGATGAGCGCAGGCCGCCTGGTGGCCGTGTTCGAGCGCGGCGAGTGGTCCGAGCAATCGCTGCTGGCAGCGGCATTCTCCGAGCCCGGCGGGCGCACCAGCACCACCCCTTCAACCCCTTCTCCTCTCAACGCATGAACGCCCCCACCGCATCTGCCGCGCCCGCTGCGGCGCCTTCCTCCGCATCGGCCTGGCGCAGCCAGCTGGGCACCTACCTGGGCCTGATGGCCGTGCTGGCGGGCATGGTGGCGCTGTTCTCGTCGCTGTCCGAATATTTCTGGAGCGCCGAGACCTTCATCACCATCGCCAACGAAATCCCGGCCCTGGCCGTGATGGCCGTGGGCATGACCTTTGTGCTCATCATTGCGGGCATCGATTTGTCGGTGGGCTCGGTGATGGCGCTGGCCGCCGCCACCTCGGCCGCCGCCATCCTGCAATGGGGCTGGACGGTGCCCGCCGCCGCCGTGCTGGCACTGGCCACGGGCCTGGTGTGCGGCACCATCACCGGCATGATTTCCGTCGCATGGCGGCTGCCCTCGTTCATCGTGTCGCTGGGCATGCTCGAAGCCGTGCGCGGCAGCGCCTATGTGGTCACCGATTCACGCACGCAGTACGTGGGCGATGCGATCTCGTGGCTGTCGGCGCCGTTCTTTGGCGGCATCTCGTTCGCCTTCTTGCTGGCCGTGGTGCTGGTGGTGGTGGCGCAGCTGGTGCTGTCGCGCACCGTGTTTGGCCGCTGCGTGGTGGGCATTGGCACCAATGAAGAAGCCATGCGCCTGGCCGGCGTGGACCCGCGCCCCATCCGCGTGATCGTGTTTGCCATGACCGGCCTGCTCGCAGGTCTGGCGGGCCTGATGCAGTCGGCCCGGCTGGAAGCCGCCGACCCCAACGCGGGCACCGGCATGGAGCTGCAGGTGATTGCTGCCGTGGTGATTGGCGGCACCAGCCTCATGGGCGGGCGCGGCTCGGTGGTGAACACCGCGTTTGGCGTGCTCATCATCGCGGTGCTGGAAGCAGGCCTGGCCCAGGTGGGCGCCAGCGAGCCCAGCAAGCGCATCATCACGGGTTTTGTGATCGTGGCGGCTGTGATCGTGGACACGCTGCGCCAGCGCCGCGCCAAGGTCTGAGAGACTGATACCGCAACCGGCTGCTGCCCCACCAACAACGACCTCATTCTTCTTCTCGCATGGCTACTATCAAGGACGTTGCGCGCCACGCCGAGGTGTCGGTCACCACGGTGTCGCACGTGGTCAACGGCACGCGCCGCGTGAGCCCCGAGGGGCGCGAGCGGGTCGAGGCCGCCATCCGCGCACTGGGCTATGTGCCCAGCGCCATTGCGCGCAGCCTCAAGAGCAACAACACGCGCACGCTGGGCATGCTGATCCCCAACAGCTCCAACCCCTACTTCGCCGAGATCGTGCACAGCGTGGAAGACCGCTGCTTTGGCGCAGGCTACAACGTCATCCTGTGCAACACCAACGACGAGGCGCACCGCCAGGGCACCTACCTGCAGGTGCTGGCCGAGCGGCGCATCGACGGGCTGATCGTGGTCTCTACCGGACATGACGCCACACTGGCCACGCAGCTCGCAGGCCTGTCCATCCCCACCGTGCTGGTGGACCGCGAAATCGACATCGCCGAACAGCAGCCCTGCGACCTGGTGGAAACCGCCCACATGCAGGGCGGCCTGCTGGCCACGCGCCACCTGCTGTCGCTGGGCCACCGTCGCATTGCCTGCATTGGCGGCCCCGAAGGCATTGCTCCCAGCGAGCAGCGCATTGCTGGCTGGCGCACGGCCCTGGCCGACGCAGGCTGCGGCACAGGTGACGGCCTACTGTGGCACGGCCACTTCACCAGCCAGGGCGGCTACGAAGCCATGCACGCGGTGCTGCGCGCGCCCGAGCCGCCCACTGCCGTTTTCGTGTGTAACGACCTCATGGCCATGGGCGCGCTGTGCGCCGCGCACGAGCGCGACCTGCGCGTGCCCGAGGCACTGTCCATCGTCGGCTTTGACGACATCGAACTCACCGCCTTCACCAGCCCGCCGCTCACCACCGTGGCACAGCCCAAGCAGCGCATCGGCGCGCTGGCGGTGGACATGCTGCTGGAGCGCATCGACGGCAAACGCCAGGACGCACGCAAGGTGATGCTGCAGCCCGAGCTGCGCGTGCGCGCGTCCACCGCTCATGCACCCGGAGGTGCGGCATGAGCACGCCCCAAACACCCCACACGCCCCGCATCGCCGTCGTCGGCAGCCTGAACATGGACCTGGTACTGCAGGTGCAACACGCCCCCGGCCCCGGCGAAACCGTGCTGGCCGACGCCCTGCACCTGGTGCCCGGCGGCAAGGGCGGCAACCAGGCCGTGGCCTGCGCGCGCCAGGGCGCCCGGGTGGCCCTGTTTGGCCGCGTGGGCGATGACGGCTACGGCCACACGCTGCGCGCCGGGCTCGATGCCGACGGCATAGACCACAGCGGCGTGCAGACCGACACCGACACCACCACCGGCGTGGCCGCCATCACGGTGGAAGCGACAGGGCAGAACCGCATCGTGGTCGTGCCCGGCGCCAATGGCCGCTTCGTGCTGGACGCTGCCGCACTGGGCGCCGCCCTGCAACGCGCTGACGGCGTGGTGCTGCAGTTTGAAACGCCCCTGCCCCAGGTGCTGGCCGCCGCCGAGATGGCCCATGCGGCGGGTTGCCCGGTGGTGCTCAACCCCTCCCCCATCCAGCCCCTGCCCGATGCGATGTGGCCGCTGGTGCACACGCTGGTCGTGAACGAGGTGGAAGCCGCTGCGCTGGCGGGCCAGAACGTGACCACGCCCGCCGATGCCGCGCAGGCCGCACAGGCCCTGCGCGCCAAGGGCCCCGCCCAGGTGGTGGTGACCCTGGGCGCAGCGGGCGCGGTGGCCGCTGATGCCGCAGGCAACCGCTACCACCCCGGCCTCGTCGTGCAGGCGGTGGACACCACCGCTGCGGGTGACACCTTCCTGGGCGCGCTGGCCGTGACCCTGGCACGCGGCGAGCCGCTGGATGCCGCCGTGCGCGAGGGCATCCGCGCATCGGCGCTGTGCGTCACCCAGCCGGGCGCCCAGCCCTCCATCCCCACCCGCGCCGCCGTGGCGCAAAGCCCCCAACCGCCCGCCTGGAGCCCCTTGTGAAACGCACCGCCCTGCTGCACGCCGAACTCTCTCACGCCATCGCCACCCTGGGCCATGGCGACATGCTGGTGATTGGCGACGTGGGCCTGCCCATCCCCCACGGGCCGCGCCGCATCGACCTGGCGCTCACACCCGGCATCCCCGCCGTGGCCGATGTGCTGCGGGTGGTGCTGGAAGAAATGCAGGTCGAAAAGGCCGTGATCGCCACCGAGGCGGTGGAGCGCAACGACGGCCAGTTGCCCACCTGGTGCCAGTTGCCAGTCAGACCGCAAGCGGTGTCGCACGAAGACTTCAAGCGCCTGACCCAGCAAGCCCGCGTGATGGTGCGCACGGGCGAGTGCACGCCGTACGCCAACGTGATCCTGGTGGCGGGCGTGACGTTCTGAGGTTCTGACGTTGTGAAACGCGCCAGGCCCGCCACGGGCCAGGCGTTGCGGGTTTTGGAGAACGTCTGGCAAGGCACACCTGGGGTACGCTGGGGCATCACCTATTGCCTGCCCCCATGCCCAGCTCCGAGCCCCACGACCTCCTGCCCCCCGAAATCACCGTCCTCGAACGCGGCTGGCTGTCGGCCAACAACATCCTCTTCATCGGCCAGCACGATACGGCCATCGTGGACACCGGCTACTGCAGCCATGCCGATCAGACCGTGGACCTGGTGCGCGGCACGCTGCAGGGCCGCGCGCTGGACCGCATCCTCAACACCCACCTGCACAGCGACCACTGCGGCGGCAACGCCGCGCTGCAAAAGACCTGGCCCAGCGTGCTCACCGCCATCCCGCCCGGCCAGGCCGACCATGTGCGCCAGTGGGATGCCTACGCGCTGAGCTACACGCCCACCGGGCAGGAGTGCCCGCCCTTTCGGGCCGACACGCTGCTGGTGCCGGGCTCGTGTGTGCTGCTGGGCGACAAGCCCTGGCAGGTGCATGCCGCGCCCGGGCACGACCCGCATTCGGTGGTGCTGTTCGAGCCCCAGGGCCGCGTGCTGATTTCGGCCGACGCGCTGTGGGAAAACGGCTTTGGCGTGGTGTTCCCGGAGCTGGAGGGCGACGATGCCTTCGCCCAGGTGGGGGCCACGCTGGACCTGATTGAGACGCTGTCGCCGCAGGTCGTGATCCCGGGGCACGGCCCCGTGTTTGCCGATGCGCCCCGCGCCATCGACGGCGCCCGCCGCCGCCTGGACAGCTTTGTGCGCAACCCGGGCAAACACGCGCTCTACGCGGCCAAGGTGCTGCTGAAGTACAAGCTGCTCGAATGGCAGCAGATCGGCATCCCCGACCTCACGGCCTGGGCGCAGGCTACGCCGTATTTCGGCATGCTGCGCGCGCGCCACTTTGCAGCCCAGACCGAGGCCGAATGGCTGCAGAGCCTGGCGGATGAACTGGTGCGGTCAGGCGCTGCGGTACGCCAGGGCGAGGTGCTGCACAACGTGTGAGGCGTGGTGCCTGCACCTGCGCACCTGCGGGGTTGAACACACTGCCACAGGCTCAAGCCGACCGAGAAGGTCGGCCCAACGCCCTCAATGTTTGTATTGCTTGTCGCAGCCCGTCACGTGGTTCTTGCTGCTGGACATGCACTGGTAAAAAGACTTCTTGTTACCCGACGCGCCCTGGCAGTCGGACACGCTGTACTTGCCCTTGGCTTCGCGGATCTTGGGGGCCGTGGCATCGAAAGCCGCCTGGGTCATGTAGCCGTCCCGCACGTTCTTCTGGCCCACCTCCAGCATCAGGTCGGCCTGGTAGTGGATGTTGTCCACGGCCACGGTGCAGTTCAGGGGGACCTGCTTGCTGTCCACTGTGCCCAGCGATTTTTTGAGCCCCTCGCCAAACTCTTCGACGTCCTTGGAGACCTTTTTGGTGCCGTCAGGGTTGTACTGCTGGCCCGCCTTGGCGCTGGCGCCCTTGCCGCTGGAGGAACCACTGCCCCCGCTGGTGCCGTTGTTGCTCTGCAGCTTCAGCGGCTCGGCGTCCTGCTTGGCGGGCGGGGGCTGCGATCCGTAGTGGGTCTTGCCATCGGCATCCACCCATTTGTACACGGGCTGCGCCTGCGCGCCCGCGCTCCACGCCACGGCCGCGCCGATTGTGGCCACACAGGCCATCCATGCCAGTTTGCCCATCACACCCTCTCTTTTTTGAATAAAAACCCGCTGAGGCGCTCATTGAATATGCGCCTTCAGCTCCTCCATTGATAGCAAATCGAATACTACCAGCCCCCGCGTGGCGAGCACCTGGGTGTCAAGGCAGGTCTTTGTTCACCTCAGGCAGGTTCGCGTCGCGCGGGCCAATGGTGCCCAGGCGGCTCTTGAGCGACTGGGGCAGGCCGGTGAGGATGGCCGCGTAGTTGGTGGTGTTGGACAGCACCTTCTTCACGTAGTCGCGCGTCTCGGCAAAGGGCACGTTTTCGGCCCAGATGGCAGCATCCAGCACCGGGCCGTTGCGCCAGCTGCGTGGGCGGCCAGGGCCCGCGTTGTAGGCAGCCGCGGCCATGGGCATGGAGCCTGCAAAGTCGTCCAGCGCCAGCTTGAGGTAGGCAGTGCCAATGGTGATGTTGGTGTCGCGGTCGGTGATCTGGTCGGGCGTGAAGTTGGTAAGGCCGATCTTCTTGGCCGTCCAGCGGGCGGTGGCGGGCATCACCTGCATGAGGCCCGAGGCGCCCACATGCGAGCGCGCATCCATCACAAAGCGGCTTTCCTGGCGGATCAGGCCGTACACATAGGCCGGGTCGATGCCGATGCCCTGCGCGCGCTCCACCACGGTGCTGCGGAACGGCATGGGGAAGCGCTGGTTCACCTCGATCACGCCCTTGGTGCGCTCGCTGGTGTTGATGCACCGGTCCCACACCTCTCGCTGGCAGGCAAAGTCGGCAGCGGCCAGCAGTTCGCGGTCCGGCATGCCGCCGGGCTGGTGCAGGTTGGTGGTGTAGTTCCACTCCCGCACGCCTTCGCTGCGCAGCCCCAGCAAAATGGCGTAGAGCGCGCGATTGAGCCCCGGGTTGGCGCGTGCAGCCGCCTTCTCTTCGGCGGTTAGGGGGGCCGGCGCAGGCGGCACGCTGATGCGCTGGCCCAGTTCCTCCAGCGCCAGCTGCTCATAGAACCCGCGCGTGCCCGCAATGCTTTCGAACAGCTGGCGCGCCTCGGCACGGTCCGCGTCGCTGGGCTTGCCGGCCAGCAGCGCACGCGCCTTCCAGTACACCCAGGTGCTGTCCTGGCGGCCTTCGGGGCCCATGGCGTCCACAGCCTTGGCCACGGCTTTCCACTGACCGGCGCGCAGCGCGGCGCGCACCTTCCAGCCCAGCAGATCGTCGTTGAGGTCGCTGTCCTTGGTGATGTTGCCAAAGTAGCCCATGGCATCGCTGGACAGCTTTTGTGCAGCCGCCTTGCCGATCACGCCCCAGGCCCAGTTGCGCTCCTCGGGCGAGAGGTGCACGCTCCATTTGCTGTCGAGCTGGCGAGCAGCGCCGTCCGGGTCGCTGCCTGCAAGCTTGATCAGTGCCAGCACGATCAGCTCCTGGCGCACCTTGCCCCGCGCCGTGGCCCGGCCGAGCAGGTATTTGCTGGGCGTGTCGAGCGCTTCCTTGAGCTGGGGCAGCGCATCGGGCGCCACGATTTCGACGGCATTGCGCACCACACGGGGCCGGTTGGCGTCCACACCCAGCCGCGCCTTGCGCCAGATGTCCAGCGCAGAGAGCTTCTTGGCGGTGTACAGCTCGCCCGCCGCATGGTTGCAGCCGTCGTCAGCGTCGCGGATGGCGTACCAGTTGCTGCGCACATCGTCCGCCACCGTGGCGGGTGCCGTGCCCTTGATGTGGTCGATGAGCAGCGCGTAGCAGCGCACCTCGCGGTCGTCCGACATGCGGTAGCTGGGGTGCTGCTCGGCAAACTGGCTCCAGTCGCGCCGCTGACCCAGCAGCAGCAGCCAGTCGTTGCGCAGGCGGTCTTCCTGGTAGGTGCCGGCGTAGCGCTGCATGAAGGACTGGATCTCCTGCGGCGACGCCTCGCCCAGGCGCACCCGCAGCTCCCAATAGGCTGCCCAGGGCTCCAGCGCATGGCCGCGCGCAGCGGGCAGCAACTGCGCGAGTTTGTTGCGGTCGCCCTTGCGGAACGCCTGCTGCATCTCCAGCAGGGTATCGTCACCACGGTTTTGCGCCATGACAAGCGGCGCGGTGGCGGCCAGCAGGGTGGCGGCCACAAGGGGTGTCAGAATCGCTCTGAGAAATTGCATGGGGGAATTATCTGATGGACAAAGCAGCCCTTCGGCGCACATTGATAGAAGAACGCCTCAACCTGCCCGACCGCCTACAGCGGGCCGACCTGTTACAGCAGGTGATGCGCATCTGGCTGGTGAACCGGCCGGACACGGTGATCGGCGCCTACTGGCCCATCAAGGGCGAGTTCGACCCCCTGCCCGCCCTGCACCGCTGGAAGGAAGACGGCGAGCTGCTGGACGAGCCCCTGCGCCGCCGCATCGGCCTGCCCGTGGTCAACAAGCAGCACAAGACCCTGACCTTCCACGCGTGGTACCCAGGCTGCCCCATGGAAGAAGACGCCTACGGCATCCCCAAGCCCAAGGACACCGAGGTCATCGTGCCCACGCTGCTGTTTGTGCCCTGTGTGGGCTACGCCGCCGGAGGCTACCGGCTGGGCTACGGCGGCGGTTTTTACGACCGCACGCTGGCCACGCTGCAGCCCAAGCCCTTCACGGTGGGCCTGGGCTTCACCAATGGCTACCTGGACGAGTTCGAGCCCGAAGAGTTCGACCTGCCACTCGATGCCATCCTGAACGACAACGGCGTGGTCTGGCCGGTCTGACCCTTCGGAGCCTGTGGGCGACCGCGCAGCAGGTCGCCCCCGGGCACTTGCCGGTCGGCACGAAGGCCTGTGATGCCTGCCGCGCATCATTCGGGCCGGTTTTTCGCATCGCTGGCGCGCGCCGCAGCGGCTAGCATGGCGGGCTGACCTCTTCATTTCAGGTGCTCACCATGCTCAAGCTCTACATCGGCAACAAGAACTACTCGTCCTGGTCCATGCGCCCCTGGGTGCTGCTCAAGCAGGCGGGTATCGTCTTTGAAGAAGTGCGCGTGCGCTTTGACAGCTTTGACGCGCAATCGGAGTTCAAGCGCACCATCGGCGCCGTGAGCCCCACCGCCAAGGTGCCAGTGCTGATTGATGGCGACCTGGTGGTGTGGGACACGCTGGCGATTGCCGAATACGTGGCCGAAACCCATCCCGACAAAAAGCTCTGGCCCCAGGACGCCAAGGCCCGCGCGCGCGCGCGCAGCGTCTGCGCCGAAATGCACAGCGGCTTCACCGCCCTGCGCAGCCACTGCCCCATGAACATCGAGGCCCAGCTGGCCGACACCGGCGCCCTGATCTGGCGCGACCAGGCGGGCGTGCGCGCCGACGTGCAGCGCCTGGTGGAGATGTGGAGTGCGCTGCTGCAGGAGCACGGCGGCCCCCTGCTGTTTGGCGACTTCACCGTGGCCGACGCCTACTTCGCCCCCGTGTGCATGCGCCTTCACACCTATGCCCTGCCCGTGCCTGCGCCCATCCAGGCCTATGTGGACCGCGTGCGCGCCCTGCCCGGCGTCAAAGCCTGGATCGACGAGGCACTGGCCGAGAAGGACTTTCTGGACTTTGAAGAGCCCTACCGCCTGCGCCATACGGAAGGCTGAGCAACACCATGGCCGTCACCATCTACCTGCGCTATGTGCTCAACACCAGCAAGCTGAAAGAGTTTGAACACTACGGAAAACTGTGGATTCCGCTGGTCGAGAAATTCGGCGGCCAGCACCACGGCTACTTCATGCCCAGCGAGGGCGCAAACAACATTGCGCTGGCGCTGTTCACGTTCGAGAGCCTTGCAGCCTACGAGCGCTACCGCGAAGCCTCGATGCAGGATGCGGACTGCCAGGCGGCTTTCCGCTATGCCGAGGAGACGGGGTGCATCGTGAGCTACGAGCGGAGCTTCTTCAGGCCTGTATTCGCCTGAATGAAGCCGCGCACAGGCAGTCCTTTAACGGAACTGCTTGCGCAAAAACGCCTTGTGCCGCGCGATGTGTGCCAGCTGGGCGGGGGCAATGGTGCCGCCCAGGTCTTCGTCTTCGGTGTTGAGCACCTGGTTGGCATAGGCCAGCGCACGCGCCACCACCTCCTCTTCACTCACTCCCTGGGTGGCCGCCAGATCCATGGCCACGCGGCGCATGGCGCGCTGCGACAGCATCCACATGGCACCGAATGAATCCCATGCGGCCGCCATCTCCTTGAACTTGTCGTGTTCGGCCAGGATGTCGTTGAGCGGCTTGGCCAGGATCTCCTGCAAGCCTTCCACCTGGGCCTTCAGGGCCTCGAACTGCGCTTCGCGCTGCAGGGCCTCAGCGGCCGCGTTGGCGGCGGCATCAGGCGCCTGGGGCACGGGCACGCTGCCGTCGGGGTTGAGCTGGGCAATGGTGAGATCAGACGATAGGGACATGGTGGCGGGACTATACGACCCTCGTCCTAAACTACACCGATGCAAATCTACATGGTGGGCGGCGCGGTCCGCGACAAGCTGCTGGGCCGGCCGGTGAATGACCACGACTGGGTGGTGGTGGGCGCCACGCCCGAGCAGATGCTGGCGCAGGGCTACCTGCCCGTGGGGCGCGACTTTCCCGTCTTTTTGCACCCCGAGACGCGCGAGGAATACGCCCTGGCCCGCACCGAGCGCAAGAGCGGGCGCGGCTACCGGGGTTTTGTGGTGCAGAGCTCGCCCGATGTGACGCTGGAGGAAGACCTCTCACGCCGCGATCTCACTATCAATTCAATAGCATCCAGCACAGATGAATCCGGCGCTACCCGCCTGTTTGATCCTTACCATGGCGAAAAAGACCTCCGTGCGCGGGTGCTGCGCCATGTCACGGATGCCTTCCGCGAAGACCCCGTGCGCATCCTGCGCGTGGCTCGGTTTGCGGCGCGCTTCACCGACTTCACGGTGGCGCCCGAGACGATGCAGCTGATGCGCGAGATGGTGGAGCACGGCGAGGTGGACCACCTGGTGCCCGAACGCGTATGGCAAGAGCTGGCGCGCGGGCTGATGGAAGAAAAGCCGTCCCGCATGTTCGAGGTGCTGCGCGAATGTGGCGCACTGCAGGTGCTGCTGCCCGAGGTGGCGCGCCTGTGGGGCGTGCCCCAGCGGGCCGACTACCACCCCGAGGTGGACACCGGCGTGCACCTGATGATGGTGCTGGACATGGCGGCGCGGCTGTCGGCGCCGCTCACCGTGCGCTTTGCCTGTCTGGCGCACGACCTGGGCAAGGGCACCACGCCCGCCGATGTGCTGCCGCGCCACATCGACCACGAAACCCGCAGCGCCGAGCTGCTGAAAGACGTGGCCGAGCGCCTGCGCGTGCCGGTGGACTGCCGCGAGACCGCCGATGTGGTGGCGCGTGAACATGGGCACATCCACCGCAGCCAGGACCTGTCGGCCGCCGCGCTGGTGCGCCTGCTGGAGCGCTGTGACGCCATCCGCAAGCCCGAGCGGTTTGCCGAGATCCTGCTGGCCTGCGAATGCGATGCGCGCGGGCGGCTGGGATTTGAAGAGTCTGCCTACCCGCAGCGCCCCCGCCTGCTGACCGTGCTGGCCGCCGTCCAGTCGGTCGTCACGCGCGAGATTGCTGCGCAGGCCGCCGCCAGGGGACAGAGCGGCCCGCAGGTGGGTGCGCTGATCCACCAGGCACGGGTCGAAGCCGTGGCACAGTGGCTGCAAACCCAGGCGCACGGCGCAACCACCTGACCCGGTGCGCTGCGTCGCAAAGATCGGTCCAACCCTCCCTACAATCCGCGTCCGCTCGCGCCCTGGGAAGGGTGCGCCTTTTGGCTATTTTGCGATCACGACGCCCCCATGACCTCTGTGCACATCCGCCCCGCCACCACGGCCGACGCCGACACCATCGCACCGCTGTTTGACGCCTACCGGCAGTTCTACGAGCAGGCGCCGGACCTGGCCGGAGCGCGGGCCTTCATCGCTGAGCGGTTGGAGCGGGAAGAGTCCGTGATCCTTCTGGCATTGGATGGGACGCAGACGGCCGTGGGCTTTTGCCAGCTCTACCCCACGTTCTGCTCGGTAGAGGCCGCGCCCATCTACACGCTGTACGACCTGTTCGTGGCGCCGTCCGCACGCAAGACAGGCGCCGGTCGCAGCTTGCTGCGGGCCGCAGAAGGCACCGCCCACGCCCACGGCAAGGTGCGCATGGACCTGACCACGGCCCACACCAACACCACGGCGCAAAAACTTTACGAGTCGCTGGGCTGGACGCTGGACACGGTGTTTCGCGCCTATAACAAACGCATCAGCGCCTGAACCGCCCTGCCCCTGGCTATCCCAATCGCTCTCACCAGCGCAGCAAGCGTGGCCCCAGCAGAGCCCCCAGCGCGGTCGGAATGGCCATGCCCACCACGTACCACACCGCCAAAAACGGGGTGGCCATCTCGGGGCAGTGCAGGGCGTACACCAATGCGCCCAGCGCACCTGCCAGCAAGCCAGCGCCCGCACCGGCCCACGCCAGTCGCGTCGGGGCGGCGCCCTTGAGCGCCCAGAAGCCCGCAACAAACGCCGGCACGGACAGTGCTGCGATATTGAACGGGCAAGTCCGCCAGGTGCTGCCCAAAATCAGCGGCACACGCTCGGCCGCAGGCACCTGCCACAGAGCGCCCAGCGCCATGGCCCACAGCACCAGCGGCGGCACCGCCAGCCACAGCACCGCATGGCCCAGCGGCATGCCCGGGCGGGCCATGCGGCGCAGCAGCGCCAGGCCGGCGGCTGCCAGCGCAGCGGCAAACACCAGCTTGCCCCAGAACATGGGCAGCGCCATGGTCGCCAGCAGATCAGGCCGCAGGCCGAACAGCGCTAGCATCAGGACCCCGGCGCCTGCAATGCCCGCAGCGCTGGCCACGGCAAACCGTTGCTCGATGGCGGTGCGCTGCACGGGCCGCTCATCCGCCGCCAGCAGGTGGATCAATTCATCGGTTTTCATGTCATTCCTCCTGGGACTTGCGCAAACCAGAATGCGACGCCGAGCCGCTGGATGGACCCGTCGATTTGTCTGAACCCTGTTTTGCGTAAGTCATGTCTCTGATCCTGGCAGCCAGGGCCTTGAGCCCCCGGTGTACGCCGACTTTGACGGCCGACTCCGACAGCCCCGTGAGGCGCGCCGTCTCGACCACCGACAAACCTTCCAGCTTCACATACTCAATCGGCAGGCGCTGCTTGTCCGGCAGGGTCTGCAGCAACTGCCCCAGATCGCGCCGCGCCTCTGCCGCCTCGCCGTCGCTGCTGGCGAACAGCTCGTCCGCATCGTCCAGCGGGTCGTTGCGCGCCTCCTTGGCGGCATGCGAGCGCAGCCAGTCGATGAGCTTGTAGCGCGCAATCGCATGCGCCCAGGCCGTCACCGGCATCTCGGGCCGGTACGTGTGGCGCTGGTTGTGCACGGCCAGCAGCGTCTCCTGCACCAAGTCTTCCACCTCGTCGGGCCGCTGCGCAAGGCGTCGGCGCAAGAAGGCGCGAAGGTGGGCGCTCAACTCCTTCAGGAAGCGCTGGTAGGCGGCTGCATCGGCATCCAGGCCCTGCAACAACAAGCCGCGCAAGCGCTCTTCCACTATCTCCATGGTGTCTCCCTGAAGGCAATTCGGATGCCGGGACGAATGGGTTACAGGCCGTGCAAAAAAATTTTGTGGTGCATGCCGCCCCATTTTTTTTGCGCAGCGCTGTAACCCGCTGGCTGCACAGCGCGAATTACAACGCAGATCGGGCCACGCAACGCAACTGCTGTGCTGTCACCCGGTCGGATTCAACCTTTATCAACCCTTGGAGAACCGCACCATGACCACCCGCACCCTCAGCCTCGGCGCCCTCGCCCTTGTGGCCCTGACCTCTGGCGCCGCCATGGCCCAAACCAGCGCCGCCCCCATGGACGGCGCCAAGCCCGCCATGGAGAAGTGCTACGGCGTCTCGATGGCCGGCAAGAACGACTGCGCCGCAGGCCCTGGCACCACCTGCGCAGGCACGTCCAAGATGGACTACCAGGGCAACGCCTGGAAGTTTGTGCCCGCAGGCACCTGCACCACGATCAAGACGCCCAAGGGCATGGGCATGCTGACGCCCATGAAGAGCTGACCATGGCACCCGCTCTCACCGCCGGCCTGGGCCTCAAGCCCCAGCACTACGACGAGGCGCTGCGGTGCACCGCCCCCGGCCTGTGGTGGGAGGTGCACCCCGAGAACTACCTAGCCTACGGCGGCCCGCGCCTGGCCTGGCTCGAGGCCATCCGCGCGCGCCACCCGGTGGCCCTGCACGGCGTGTCGCTGTCGCTCGCAGCCGATGCGCCGCCCGATACGGCCCACCTGGCGCGGCTGGCTGCCCTGGCAAGGCGGGTGGAGCCGGTCAACATCTCGGAGCACTTGGCATGGTCCACATGGCGCGGACAGTACCTGCCCGACCTGCTTCCGTTTCCGCGCACGCACGCGGCGCTGCAACGCATCGCAGACAACATCGCCCGCACGCAGGATGTGCTGCAACGCCCTATCGCCATCGAGAACCCCACGCACTATCTGCACATCGACGGCCACGACTGGCTAGAGACCGAATTTCTGGCCGAGCTGGTGCGGCGCACCGGCTGCGCACTGCTGCTGGACGTGAACAACGTGCACATCAGCGCCAACAACCTGGGCTTTGACGCACAGGCCTACCTCGACGCCTTCCCCCTGCACGCCGTGGCAGAGATCCACCTGGCGGGCCACCATGCGGACCCGGTGCATGGCGATACGCTGCTCATCGACAGCCACGATGCGCCCGTGGCGCCAGCCGTGTGGGCGCTCTACGCGCAGGTGATTGCACGCACCGGCCCTGTGCCCACCCTCATTGAGCGCGACGACCAGCTGCCCGCCTTCAGCGAACTGCTGGCAGAGCGCGACCAGGCCCACCGTGGGCTCACAGCCGTGCAGCCCGAGGAGGCCGCATGCAGCTGAGCGCCTTCCAGGACGGCTTCTCTGCCGCGCTGCTCGGCCCGGCGGCCGATGCGCCCTGGCTGTCTGCACTGGAGTCTCAACCGGGCTTTGCCGTGTACCGCAACACCGTGCTCAAGGGCTGCATTGATGCGCTGCAGGCCAACTACCCCACGGTGTGCCAACTGGTGGGTGACGACTGGTTCCGCGCCGCTGCAGCAGTGTTCGCCCGCACCCTGCCGCCGCGTGACGGCCTGCTGGTGAGCTATGGCGAAGGGTTTGCCGACTTTCTGGCCGGGTTTGCCCCGGCCGCCGAGCTGCCCTACCTGAGCGCCGTGGCGCGCCTGGACCGCTGCTGGACCGAATGCCACCTGGCGGAAGATGCCACCGCCGTGGACCGCCAATGGCTGACACAGCAAACCCCTGACACCTTGCCCCAAGCGTCACTGCGGCCCCACCCCGCTGCACGCTGGGCTTGGTGTGAAGAGCATCCGGCTTATGCCCTGTGGCAGAGCCACCGTGAAGGTCTGCATCCCAATGAGGCACTGGAGTGGACGGGCGATGGCGCCTTGCTGACCCGGCCGCATGCCGAGGTGGTGTGGCATCCCTTGTCGCGCGCAGGAGTGGTTTTTTTGGACGCCTGTGCCCAAGGCCATACGCTGGAAGCCGCCGCCACTTCGGCCCTGAATGCCGAACCCACCGCCGACTTCGCTGCCCTGATCAGCACCTTGCTGGACGCAGGCGCCCTGATACCCACCGATTTACCCACCGATTCACGCACAGGCTGAGGAGCCCTTCATGACCACCAGCACACACTTCCCCACGGCCCCTGCCAAAGGCCCACGCTTGCTCTTGGCGCGCCTGGCCGACTCCGCCACCTGGCTCACCCCGCACAGCCTGCTGGCCCTGGTCAACCGGGTGGCCATTGCAGGCATCTTCTGGCTGTCGGCACGCACCAAGGTCGAGGGCTGGTTCACCATCTCGGACAGCGCCTACGCGCTGTTCCGCGACGAATACAAGCTGCCCTTGCTGCCGCCCGAGCTGGCAGCGCAGATGGCTACCGTGGCCGAGCACCTATTCCCGGTGCTGCTGGTGCTCGGCCTGTTCACACGCCTGTCAGCCCTGGCGCTGCTGGGCATGACGCTGACGATTCAACTGTTTGTCTACCCGGACGCATGGCCCACCCATCTGTCGTGGGCGGGGTTGATGCTGTACCTGGTGGGGCGCGGTGCAGGCAACGTGTCGGTAGACCGCGTGCTGGGAATACGCTGACCGCAGCGCGTCAACCCACGGTGGTACGCACCCAGCGCACGATATCGGTCGCCCCCAGCGCGCCCGAAATACGCGCCACCTCACGCCCTTGCTGGAACAGGATCATGGTCGGGATGCTGCGGATGGCATAGCGCGCCGCGATGGCCTGTTGGTCTTCGGTATTGAGCTTGGCCAGGCGCACGCGGGGTTCCAGCTCGCGGGCAGCCTGCGCAAAGGCGGGCGCCATCTGGCGGCAAGGTCCACACCACGGGGCCCAGAAGTCCACCAGCACCGGGATGTGGCTGCGCGCCACATGCTTGTCAAAACTGGTCGCATCCAGCTCCAGCGGCGCCCCCGCAAACAGGGGCTGATGACATTGGCCGCAATCGGGCGCGCTGCCCAGGTCGGCGCTCTGCACGCGGTTGGTGGTGTGGCAATGGGGGCAGACGATGTGCAAGGCTTCGGTCATGGCGCGGCAAGGGTTGGAGGCAAAAAAGCTAGGGATGTCCTGCATAACCCTCGCGGGTCGGTGGTAGTGCGGATCGGGACAGGCCGCAAGGCGCCTTTTTGCATCCCATAGCGGGGCTATGGGCCAAAAAAGCAACGCAGCGGATGGCCCGAGACCGCGCCATCACAGACTGCAGGGAGTTATGCAGGACATTCCTTACTGATCACATGGCGCCGCAAGCGCTTCGTTTCAAGGCTCCGCGTTGCCATCTGGGGCCACCCCAGTTGCAATCGGTCGCAGACCTTGCGCGCGTTTACCAGCCCTGAATCCCCCTGGTGGCCGTGCCTGCATTGCAGCGTCTGCTATGGTTTCACGCATGCAGCTGCTCCCCACACTGACAACTGCCCATGCGCTTTTTCTGGATTTCGATGGCACGCTCACTGAGCTGGCGCCGCGCCCCGAAGCGGTGCGCATCGCATCGGGCCTGATTCCCACGCTGTCATCGCTGCACGCCCAGCTGGGTGGCGCGCTGGCCATCGTGACTGGCAGGCCCGAGGCCGACATCGACGGATTTCTGGCGCCACTGCGCCTGCCGCTGGCGAGCGAACATGGGGCCCAATACCGCCTCTTTGACACTTCGGTGCCCGCCACCGCAGCACCCGCCCTAGAGCCTGTCTTGCAGGTCGCACAGGCACTGGCCGCACGCCACCCCGGCCTGCTGGTGGAGACCAAACGCGTGAGCGTCGCCCTGCACTACCGCCTGGCGCCCCACCTCGAATCCCTGTGCCACGACACGTTGGTGTACGCCATGCGCGAGGTGGAAGGTGTGGAACTGCTGCGTGGCAAATGCGTCTTTGAAGTGAAACCCCGTGGCGTTCACAAGGGCCAGGCCATCATCGACTTCATGACGCAGCCCCCCTTTGAGGGCCGCACGCCGGTCTTTGTGGGCGATGACGTCACCGACGAAGCCGGCTTTGCCGCTGTGCAGTCGCTCGGCGGCTGGGGCATCAAGGTGGGCGAAGGGCCCACCATGGCACAACACCGCTGCATGACATCGGCCGCACTGCGGGGCTGGCTGTCGTCTGCACGCACAACGCTGGAGCGCGAACGATGAACTCCGCCGCCACCCACCCCCAAGCGGGCTCGCTCAACCTTGGGATGATCGGCAACTGCGCCATCAGCGCACTGATCGACGACCACGCCCGCATGGTGTGGTGCTGCCTGCCGCGCTTTGATGGCGACCCGGTGTTCAACGCCCTGCTGCAGCCCGGCGACGAGGGCAGCCACTTTGCGATCGAGCTGGAAGACCTGGCATCGGCCCACCAGTGGTACGAGCCCAACACCGCCATCCTGCGCACGCAGTTGTTCGACAAGGCGGGCCACGGCATCGAGATCACCGACTTTGCGCCACGCTTTTACAGCCGGTCACGCTACTTCCGGCCCATGACGCTGGTGCGCCGGGTGCGCCCCATCCAGGGCTCGCCGCGCATCCGGGTGGCGCTCAAGGTGCGCTACGACTGGGGCCAGACCACGCCCAAAATCACACGCGGCAGCAACCACATCCGCTATGTGGGCGAGAGCATGACGCTGCGCCTGTCCACCGATGCGCCGGTGTCGCATGTGCTCTCGGGCCAGGCGTTTGTGCTCACGCGCGAACACAACTTTCTGCTGGGCGCGGACGAGACGCTGGTGGACGGCATTGCCGACACCGCCCGCCACTTTGAGCAGGAGACCACGGCCTACTGGCGTAGCTGGAGCCGCGCGCTGGCCATTCCGCTGGAGTGGCAGGACGCAGTGATCCGCGCAGCCATCACGCTCAAGCTGTCGCTGTACGAAGAGACCGGCGCGATCGTGGCCGCCATGACTACCAGCATCCCCGAGTCCGCCCACAGCGGCCGCAACTGGGACTACCGCTACTGCTGGCTGCGCGATGCGTTTTTTGTGGTGCGCGCGCTCAACAGCATCTCCGAGGTGGGCACCATGGAGGACTACCTGCGCTGGCTGAGCAACGTGGTGGTCGAAGGCGGCGACGGCCACATCCAGCCGCTGTATGGCATCGGGCTGGAGAAAGACCTGCCCGAGAGTTTCGTACCCCAGCTGGCGGGCTACCGGGGCATGGGCCCGGTGCGCGTGGGCAACCAGGCGGCCGAGCATTTTCAGCACGACGTGTACGGCAACATCGTGCTGGGCGCGGCCCAGGCCTTCCACGACCACCGCCTGCTGCACCGCGCGGGCCTGGCCGAATTCAAACGGCTGGAACAGGTGGGCGACAACGCCGTGCGTGTGTATGGCCAGCCTGATGCGGGCATGTGGGAGCTGCGCACGCGCGCCCGGGTGCACACTTCGTCGGCCCTGATGAGCTGGGCCGCCTGCGACCGGCTGGCCAAGATCGCCGCCACGCTGCAGCTGGCCGACCGTGCCAGCCACTGGCAGCAACATGCCGACCGCATGCGCGCCGAGATCCTCGACAAGTCGTGGTGCGAAGAACGCCAGGCGTTCGCCGAGAGCTTTGGCGGACATGAGCTGGACGCCAGCGTGCTGCTGATGGCCGAGGTGGGCCTCATCGACCCGAAAGACCCGCGTTTTGTGAGCACCGTGGAGGCCATGGAAAAGAGCCTGTGCGATGGCCCCTACATGCGCCGCTACGAGGCGGCCGACGACTTCGGCAAGCCCGAGACGGCCTTCAACATCTGCACCTTCTGGCGCATTGACGCGCTGGCGCGCATTGGCCGCAAGGCCGAGGCGCGGGCCATCTTCGAGACCATGCTGGCCGCCCGCAACCCGCTGGGCCTGCTGTCGGAAGACACGCACCCCGACACCCGCGAGATGTGGGGCAACTTCCCGCAGACCTATTCGATGGTGGGCGTGATCAACGCCGCCGTGCGCCTGTCGGCGCCCTGGGACAGCGTGATTTGAGGCGCTGTCCGACAGCGGCCAGGGGCGGTCTGCACGGATGATTGCCCTCATGAGCCGTCTTGTCGTCATCTCCAACCGCCTTGCCGATCCCCGCAAACCCGCTGCAGGTGGCCTGGCCGTCGCCTTGGGCGAGGCCCTGAACCAGACCGGAGGACTCTGGTTTGGCTGGAGCGGTACCGTGGTCGAGGGCGGCACGCCCGGCGAGGGCGAACTGCACACCCGCCAGGCCGGCCCTGTCACCCTGGCCACCGTGGACCTGTGCCGCGAAGACCACGACAGCTACTACCACGGCTACAGCAACAGCGTGCTTTGGCCGGTGTTCCATTACCGGCTGGACCTGGCCGACTTCAATGCCAGCTACATCGCAGGCTACCGGCGCGTGAACCAGATGTTTGCGCGCAAGCTGCTGCCGCTGCTGCGCGACGACGATGTGATCTGGGTGCACGACTACCACCTGATCCCGCTGGCTGCCGAGCTGCGCGCCATGGGCTGCAAACAGCGCATCGGGTTCTTCCTGCACATCCCCATGCCGCCGCCGCTCATCATGGCGGCCATTCCGCAGCACGAGTGGCTGATGCGTTCGCTGTTTGCGTACGACCTGGTGGGACTGCAGAGCGAGGCCGATGTGGCGCATTTCACGCGCTATGTGCGCAACGAAGGCAGCGCCGAAGCGGTGGACGAAAAGCGCGTCCGCGCCTTCGGCGCCACGGTGGTGGTGCAGTCGTTTCCCATCGGCATCGACGTGGACGAGTTCACGCGCCTCACACACGCCCCCGACGCGGTGGAGACCTACGAGAACATGTGCGACGAGTATTCGCGCAGGCGCCTGCTGCTGGGCATTGACCGGCTCGACTACTCCAAGGGCATCCCGCACCGCGTGCGGGCCTTCCGCGAGCTGCTGGACCGCTACCCCGAAAACCGGGGCAGCGCGACGATGATCATGATTGCCTCGCCCAGCCGCGATGACGTGCACGCCTATGCTGACCTGCGCCAGGAGCTGGAGGGCCTGTGCGGCTCGGTCAACGGCGACTATGGTGAGCTGGACTGGATGCCCGTGCGCTATATCCACCGCATGGTGGCGCGCAAACGTGTGCCGGGCCTGTGCCGCGCCGCTGCCGTGGGGCTGGTCACACCGCTGCGCGACGGCATGAACCTGGTGGCCAAGGAATACGTGGTGGCGCAAGACCCAGACAACCCCGGCGTGCTGGTGCTGTCACGCTTTGCCGGTGCGGCAGAGCAGCTGAAAGAAGCGCTGCAGGTGAACCCCTACGACCCCCAGGGCATGGCCGACAGCATCCAGCAGGCGCTGCAGATGCCGCTGGCCGAGCGACAGGCGCGCCACCAGAAGCTCATGGCGCGCATCAAGGAGCACGACGTGCACTGGTGGCGCAAGGCGTTTCTGGATGCGCTGCAGACGGCGGGCTAACAGTCTTTAGATAGCAGGGTAGCAGCAGCTGCACTACAGCAGCTTGGTGATCAGGCTGACCACAAAGCTGAGCAGCAGCGTGGACGCCAGCGGCACGTCCCAGTCCCGCCCCAGCCACCGAAACCGAAAGTCCCCGGGCAACCGCCCAAAGCCCATGCGGCGCAGCAGCGGCGACAGCCAGCTGATGAACATCAGGGCCAGGAGGATGACGAGGAGCCAGCGAAACATGGGCAGAGCGGCAGAAGGCGGTCAGAGCCTGTGCGAACGGTCGCCGTGGCTGAACCCCAGCGGCTCCCACGGCTCGCCCGCACCCACGGCCAGCACCTTGAACAGCTCGCCCATCTCGTGTTCCATGATCAATTTGGCCGCTGTTGACCGCTGGGCTTGCGGCAACTGCTCCATTTTTGGAAGCAATCCACAGTTGATGAGGAAATGCGCCTGCGTGGTGTAGCCCAGCACGTTCAGGCCCGCCTCCTGCGCGGCCAGCGCCATGGCGGTGAAGTTGACGTGGGCGGTGATGTCCTTGCGGCCCACTTCGTCCAGCGGGTCGCCATCGGCCAGGTGGCCCTGGTGGCACATCACCGTGCCCATGTGGCGCTGGGGGTGGTAGTACTCGTCTTCGCCAAACCCATAGTCCAGCAAGAAAGCCGCGCCGCGCGTGAGCCGGTCGGCCAGCATGCGCATGAAGCCTTCGCCCTGCGCGTGAATTTCGGTCAGGTAGTCCTGCGGGCCTTCGATGGCGATGGGCGGGCGCAGGTCGGTGGGGCGGTCGGCCCAGGCAAAGCGACCGTCTTCGGCCACCACCACGCCGCGCTCATGCCACACACCGCCCTGCTGGCCGCCATGGCGCGCCAGCAGTTGCACGGGCATCGCGTCCAACACCTCGTTGCCCACCACCACGCCTTCGATGTGCTCGGGCAGCGCATCCACCCAGCGCAGCTTGGGCGCGTGGGCCACCAGCTTGGCCTGTTGGCGCGCGCGCAGGCTGCCCGACAGATCGACGATGGTGTAGCGCTGCACCTGGTCGCCCAGCGCATCCAGCAACTGCAGCGCCAGCGCACCCGAGCCTGCACCAAACTCCCATACCTCATCGGTCCCGGTATGCGCAAGCGCCTCGCCCACCTGCACGGCCAGCGCCTGGCCGAACAGGGGCGTGAGTTCAGGGGCGGTCACAAAGTCGCTGCCCGACTCGGGCATGGCACCGAATTTGGTGGAGTCGTTGGCGTAGTAGCCCAGGCCGGGCGTATACAACGCCAGGGCCATGAAGCGGTCAAAACCCAGCCATCCGCCCTCGGCGGCAATGGCCTGGGTGATGTGCTGGTGCAGGGCGGTCGTTAAACTGTCGGGTCTTTGGGTCACGGCCCGCATTGTCCCCCACATGTCCACCCCTTCCCTCCCCCATCGCCCCCGCACCGTGCTGGTGACCGGTGCCGCCAAGCGCCTGGGCCGCAGCGTTGCGCTGGCCCTGGCCGCCGGCGGCTGGCAGGTGGCGGTGCACTACCGCTCGTCAGCGCAAGACGCTATCAATACAGTAGCTGAATGCACAAGATTGACTAGTGCAAGCGCCCATTTTGAGGCCGATTTTGATGACGAGGCCTCCGTGCGCGGCCTGTTGCCCCGCGTGGTGGCGCACTTTGGCCGCGTGGACGCGGTGGTCAACAGCGCCTCGCTGTTCGAGCACGATGACGCCGCCACCTTCAGTTTTGCCGCACTCGAAAAGCACCTGCGCAGCAACACGGCGACGCCCGTGCTGCTGGCCCAGGCCCTGCACCAGCATGTGGCCGACCGTGTGGCGGCGGGAGAGGCCGACGCGCAGGGCGCCGTGGTCAACCTGCTGGACCAGAAGCTCTGGAACCAGAACCCCGACTTTGTGAGCTACACGCTGTCGAAAGCGGCACTGGAGGCCGCCGGCACCATGCTGGCCCTGGCCCTGGCGCCGCGAGTGCGCGTGGTGGGCGTGGCGCCCGGACTCACGCTGACCAGCCACATGCTGAGCGACGAAAAGTTCACCCAGCTGCACGCCTTGAGCCCCCTGGGCCGCTCGTCCACCCCCGAAGACGTGGCCGCCACGGTGAAGTTTGCGCTGGAGAACCGCTCGATCACCGGCACCACGCTGCTGGTCGATGGTGGGCAGCACCTGATGAAGTTTGACCGCGATTTCTCGCTGATGTGAGCCCAACGCCGGCGCACCCAACGAGCCCCCACCCCATGACACAGCCCCCTTCCCAGATGACTGGCACGCAGATCCTGACGCTCACCGGTTTGCGCTTTGATGCCAACCTGGGCATCCTCGACCACGAAAAGACCGACCCGCAGCCCATCCAGGTGGACGCCGAGCTGAGCCTGGGCGTGCAGCCGCTGGCCCCGCGCGACGACGACATCGGCCATGTGCTGGACTACCGCCGCGTGCGCCAGATCATCATCGACGAGTGCACCGCCGAGCACGTGAACTTGCTGGAGAGCCTGATCGGCAAGCTGGCCAACCGCCTGATGCAGCTGCCCGGCGTGCTGGGCGTGCGCGTGAAGATTGCCAAGCTGGAAATTTTTGACGACTGCGAAGTGGCGATTCGCATGGAAACGGGGCAGTGGTAAACCTATGAACGCAGTGATCAACAACCCCAATCCCACCCTCACCCAGGTACACACCGGCTGGACCGACGAGGCCGAAGCACCGCAAGAGCCCACGGCCAACGCAGCCCGCCTGAAAATCGAGCGCGAAACCCACAAGCTCGAAAAGCGCCTGTGCCGCGAGGTCGGCAAGGCCATTGTCGACTTCAACATGATTGAAGAAGGCGACAAGGTGATGGTGTGCATGTCCGGCGGCAAGGACAGCTACGCGCTGCTCGACATCCTGCTCAAGCTCAAGGCCCGCGCGCCCATCCACTTTGACCTGGTGGCGGTCAACCTGGACCAGAAGCAGCCTGGGTTCCCCGAGCATGTGCTGCCCGAATACCTGGCCAGCACCGGCGTGCCGTTCCACATCGAGAACGAAGACACCTACAGCATTGTCAAGAAGCTGATCCCCGAGGGCAAGACCACCTGCAGCCTGTGCAGCCGCCTGCGCCGGGGCATTCTGTACCGCGTGGCCGATGAGCTGGGCTGCACCAAGATCGCGCTGGGCCACCACCGCGACGACATCCTGCAGACGCTGCTGCTGAACATGTTCTTTGGCGGCAAGATGAAAAGCATGCCGCCGAAGCTGGTGAGCGACGACGGCAAGCATGTGGTGATCCGCCCGCTGGCCTACGTTGCCGAGAAGGACACCGCCCGCTGGGCCGCGCACCGCAACTTCCCCATCATCCCGTGCAACCTGTGCGGCAGCCAGGAGAACCTGCAGCGCAAGCAGGTGGGCGAGATGCTGCGCGAGTGGGAAAAGCGCTTTCCTGGCCGCGTGGAGAACATGTTCAACGCGCTGCAGAACGTGGTGCCCTCGCACCTGCTGGACGGCAGCCTGTACGACTTCAAGAACGCCAAGGCCACGGGCATCGCCAGCGAAGACGGCGACAAGGCGTTTGACAAGGAAGAGTTTGCGGCGCCATCGCCGTCGTTGCCGGGCGTGCAGGTGGTGCAGCTGTCGTGAACTGCCGGGGCCAGCGGCACTCTCATGGAGATCCTTGTTTCAGGACACTCTGACCATGACACAACGCCGATGGCTTCCCGCCCTGCTCCTGGGCCTCACCGTCACCCTGCTCGCAGGCTGCAGCACCACCCGCGTGGTCGAAGGCCAGGTGCAGAGCTTCTCAACGCTGGCGGCCATGCCCGCCCCTGCCACGTACCGGATTGAGCGCCTGCCCTCGCAGCAGGCCCCTTCGTTCGACCCCATTGCCACGCTGGCCGAGCAGGCCCTGGCCCGCGCAGGTCTGCAGCGCGACGATGCCGCGCCCCGCCTGCTGGTGCAGCTGGGTGTGCAGGCCGATGCCGTGCCGCGCTATGACCCCTTCCGCCCCTATGGCCCTTACGGGCCCGGCCCCTGGGGCATGGGCGGTTGGTATGGGCGGGGCTGGGGCGTGCATGGCGTGTGGCGCTTTGGCGAACCCACGCCCCTGCACCGCCGCGCAGTCAGCATCGTGATGCGCGACGCCAGCACCCAGGCCGTGGTGTACGAAACCTCGGCCGTGCACGAAGATGTGTGGGTGAGCGACCCGGCCGTCTATGGCGTGCTGTTCGATGCGGCCCTCAACGGCTTTCCCAAACCGCCCCAGGGGCCCCGCCAAGTGCGCATCCCCCTGGGACCTCCTGCCCCCTAGGGCGTCCCATCCTCAGTCACTCCGCCACTGCATGCAAGCCACCCGCATCGTTGCCATCCGCCACGGCGAAACCGCCTGGAACGTGGACACCCGCATCCAGGGCCACCTGGACATCCCGCTCAACGATACCGGCCTGTGGCAGGCCGCCCAGGTCGCCCAGGCCCTGGTGGGCGAGCCGATTGCCGCCATCTACTCCAGCGACCTGCAACGCGCGCATGCCACCGCCCAGGCCGTGGCCCGCACCACGGGCGCCCCGCTGAAGACCGAACCGGGCCTGCGCGAACGCAGCTTCGGGCACTTTCAGGGCCGCACGTTTGCCGAGATCGAGGCCGAGCTGCCCCAGGACGCCTTGCGCTGGCGCAAGCGCGACCCGCACTACACGCCCGAGGGCGGCGAGTCCCTCGTCACCTTGCGTGACCGCATCGAACGCACCGTGACCGCGCTCGCACAACAGCATGTGGGCGAGCAGGTGGTGATGGTGGCGCATGGCGGCGTGCTTGACGTGCTGTACCGCCTGGCCACGCGCCAGGACATCCAGGCGCCGCGCACCTGGCAACTCGCGAACGCCGCCATCAACCGCCTGCTGTGGACGCCTGACGGCCTCACCCTTGTCGGCTGGGCGGACACCCAACACCTTGACCAGATTGTCGTGCGCGATGAAAACCACGCCTGAAGCCTTGCAAACCACCGTCGGCCAACGCGTGGACCTGATCGACACGCCCGCCCTGGTGGTGGACCTGGACGCCATGGACCGCAACATCCAGCGCATGGCCGACTTCGCACGCAAGCACCAGGTGCGCTGGCGCCCCCATGCCAAGCTGCACAAAAGCGCCGAAATCGCGCTGCTGCAGCAACGCGCGGGTGCCCAGGGTGTGTGCGTGCAGAAGGTGGCCGAGGCCGAGGCGCTGGCTGCCGGTGGCGTCGATGACATCACCATCACCAACCAGGTCATCGCCATGCCCAAGCTGCACCGCGTGGCGCGGCTGGCCGCGCAGCTGGCGGCACGCGGCGGGCGCCTGGGTGTGGCGGTGGACCATGCCGATGGCATCGCCCGCCTGGCCGAAGCCATGGCCCAATCCGGCAGCGATGCGGGCATCGATGTGCTGGTCGAGATCGACGTGGGCCAGGGCCGCTGCGGCGTGCCACCGGGCGAGGCCGCCGTGCCCCTCGCACTGGCCGTGTCGCGCAGCCCCCGGCTGCGCTTTGCGGGCCTGCAGGCCTACCACGGCCGCGCGCAGCACCTGGCCAGTAGCGTGGGCCGCCGCGAGGCCATCGCCAAGGTGGTGGAGGCGGCCTATCACACGCGCCAACTCATTGAGGCCGAGGGCCTTGCCGTGCCCCTGATCACGGGCTCGGGCACTGGCACCCTGGTGCACGAGGCTGCCAGCGGCGTGTTTGGCGAGCTGCAGGCGGGCTCGTTCTTGTTCATGGACGCCGACTACGCCCGCAACGAACGCGACCCGGCCCAGCCAGCGTTTGAGCACGCGCTGTACGTCAAGACCCAGGTGGTGTCGGTGCGCGACACCCACGCGGTGTGCGACGCAGGCCACAAGAGCCATGCCATCGACTCGGGCCTGCCCACCGTGGCCCTGCTGCCCGCCGACCGCACCCTGCGCTACGCCAACGGGGGCGACGAACACGGTTTGCTTTACGCAGACGCTCCCGATGCCCGCCTGCCCAGTTTGGGGCACATGCTCTGGCTCATCCCCGGTCATTGCGATCCCACCGTCAACCTGTACGACTTTTTGATCGGCGTGCGCGGCGGGCTGATGGACGGGGTGGTGGAGCGGATCATCCGCGTGGATGCGCGGGGAGCGCTGACGTAGGCGCGGCCCTCTAAACACGGGCGCTATAGGGGTTCACCTGCCCCAGTGAGGGCTGGCTGCTGGACCACAATCCAGCAGCATGAGCCCCAGCCAGATCATCGTCCTTGCGACGCCCGTCTTCTTTGTGCTGATCGCCATTGAACTGGCCGTCGGCTTCAAGCGCCAACGCAACACCTACCGCCTGGCCGATGCGGTGAGCAGTATCAGCCTGGGCATGCTCAGCCAGACCAGCGCAGTCTTCACGCGCCTGCTGCGCATCGGCATCTACACCGCCCTGTTCGAGCATGTGGCACTGTGGCGCAACGATGCGTTCTGGACCAGCCTGCCCGGTTGGCTGCTGGCGTTGGTGTTCTACGACTTCTGCTACTACTGGCTGCACCGCATGGGGCACGAGTCGGCCGTGCTCTGGGCCGCGCACGCGGTGCACCACCAGAGCCAGGACTACAACCTCAGCACCGCGCTGCGCCAGACCAGTTCGGGCGCGCTGCTGGGCTGGATCTTTTACGTGCCCATGGCGCTGGCTGGCGTGCCGCCCCTGGTGTTCGGCGTGGTGGCGCTCATCGACCTGCTCTACCAGTTCTGGGTACACACCGAGCAGGTGGGGCGCCTGGGCTGGTTCGACCGCTGGTTCTGCAGCCCCAGCAACCACCGCGTGCACCATGCCGTCAACGACGCCTACCTGGACAAGAACTACGGCGGCATCCTGATCCTGTGGGACCGTATGTTCGGCACCTTCAAGGACGAAGACGCGCAGGAGAAATGTGTGTACGGCACGCGCGGCCTGCTCAACAGCTGGGATCCGCTGTGGGCCAACGCCCAGGTTTATGCGGGGCTGGCGCACGACAGCTGGCATGCGCGCAGCTGGGCAGACAAGCTCCGGGTGTGGATCAAGCCCCCAGGCTGGCGCCCGGCCGATGTGGCCGAGCGGTTTCCCAAGCCCGCGTTCAGCATGGCGCAGATGCAGCTCTATCACCCGCCCATGTCGCGCGCCGTGCAGTGGTTTGCGCTGGTGCAGTTTGCGCTGCTGCTCACGGGCGTGGCAGCCTTTTTGTGGCAGGCCGATGCAGCGCCGTTGGCGCACAACGCCATCTGGTTTGCCGTGCTGCTGACGGTGCAATGGTCGCTGGGCGCGGTGATGCAGGGGCGCATCGGCATGCTGATGGCGCTGATGCTGCAAAGCGCGGCGCTGGCCACGGCCACCAGTGCGCTGGGGCTCACGGCGTGGCATTGGCTGTTCAAGCCACTGACCATGGTAATCGCTATTATTTTGGTAGCTACCAGCGCATATTCGACTAGCGCAAGGGGCACACCGGGCTCCAATACGCCCTGGATCTTGCTGATGGCCGCCCTGGGCGGGTCCTTGGCGGGGGATGTGTTCCTCATGTTCCCGGGTTTCTTCATTCCCGGCCTGGTGAGCTTTCTGGTGGCGCACCTGTTCTATGTGACGCTGTTCAAAAGCGGGCAGACCTGGTTTCCGCACCGGGGTGCACTGGCGGCCACGCTGGGCATGGGCGTGGCGATGTATGCCTTTCTGTGGACAGGTGGCCTGCCGCCTGCACTGCGCGCGCCGGTCGCGGCCTATGTGCTGGTGATTGCGCTGATGGCGGCCCAGGCCATCGGCCGCGCCACCGTGCTGCGCGACGCCCCCTCGCTGTGGGTCGCCATCGGCGCCGGGTTCTTCATGCTCAGCGACTCGCTGCTGGCCACCAACCGGTTCGTGACACCCCTGCCCATGGCACAGATCTGGGTGCTGGCGACGTACTACGCGGCGCAGGCGATGATCGTGGCGGGCATGGTGCGGGGCGCAGCCCGCGCGGAGCCCAGCTCTGCCGCGCCCCTCACACCCCAAACAAATCTTGCCCGCTCGCCTTCGGCGGCGTAACCCCCAGGTGGCGGAACGCCGCCAGCGTGGCAATGCGCCCACGCGGCGTGCGCTGCAGGAAGCCCTGCTGGATCAGGTAGGGCTCGATCACATCCTCGATGGTGCCAGCCTCTTCCCCAATGCTGGCAGCGATGTTGTCGAGCCCCACGGGCCCGCCGTCAAAGCGGTGGATCACGGCTTCGAGCAGCTTGCGGTCCATCACATCAAAGCCCTGCGGGTCCACATCCAGCATGGCCAGCGCCTTGTCGGCAATGGACTTGGTGATGCGGCCATTGCCCTTGACCTCGGCATAGTCGCGCACCCGGCGCAACAGCCGGTTGGCAATGCGCGGTGTGCCACGCGAGCGCCGAGCGATCTCGAAGCCGCCGTCCTCGTCCATGGGCGCGTTGAGCAACCCGGCACTGCGCTGGACAATGCGCGCCAGCTCTTCGGCCGTATAGAACTCCAGCCGCGCCACGATGCCAAACCGGTCGCGCAGCGGGTTGGTCAGCATGCCCGCCCGGGTGGTCGCGCCCACCAGGGTGAAGGGCTGCAGGTCCAGCTTGATGCTGCGCGCCGCTGGGCCTTCGCCAATCATGATGTCGATCTGATAGTCCTCCAGCGCGGGGTAGAGGATTTCCTCCACCACGGGTGACAGGCGGTGGATTTCGTCGATGAAGAGAACGTCGTTCTTTTCCAGATTGGTCAGCAGCGCCGCCAGGTCCTTGGGTTTTTCCAGCACGGGTCCACTGGTCTGGCGCAGGTTCACCCCCAGCTCGGCCGCGATGATGTGCGAGAGCGTGGTCTTGCCCAGCCCAGGCGGGCCGAACAACAACACGTGATCCAGCGCCTCCTCACGCTTCCTCGCGGCGCCGATGAATATCTCCAGCTGCTCCCGCGCCTTGGCCTGGCCCACGTATTCCTGCAGGAGCTTGGGGCGCAGGGCGCGTTCGATGGCCTCCTCTTGGAGAGAGGCGGGGGCGGCAGAGATGACGCGTTTGGCGGGGGCGGGGGAGAAGTCGTCGGTCTGGATGGTCACGGCAGTTATGTCTGGGCGGCGAATGCCATGCTGGCATGCAATCTGCCACTATATCGCCCAAGCATTCCCCGGGGGTCAAGTAAGCGGGAACAGCGCCGATAGATGAACCAGACCATGACCAAGACGATGCCTGCGCCCCCTTGCCTAACCCGGCCACTTTTCCTCCACCAGCTGTCTGTGTTGGTTGCCTGTGGCGCTACCGCCCTCGCTGCGACCGGTCAGACTCCCCCACCCTCACCCGCCCGGTCCGCCAGCGGCTCCATCCGTATTGAGAACCCGCAGGAAAAGGCCGACTTGGCCACTCGGATCGACGAAGCCATCCAGCGCGCTAAAACGAAGAACGCGCCCACCACGTCGGCAGGTGCGCGTCGGCGGGCCGAGCCTATCCCCAGCGTGGAGGTGCGTATCCCGACCGAGCGCCCCAGCAAACCAGCCAAGACCATGGCCATCCCACAGGCCCCGGCCCGCCCTGCCGTTCAGGACCCTGAAGCCAGCCGGCGCTATATCCAGACACGGGCAGCGGAACTGGCGGCAGTTGCGCCACCTCCACCGCCCCCAGACCCACGCACGGTGCGCTGGGACTACGACAGTGGAGACCGGGGTCCCCAGGCCTGGGGCAGCCTGCACCCGGACTTTGCAACCTGCAGCAGGGGCATGCGGCAGTCGCCGATCCATATCAAAGCCCAAGACGTGGAGGTCGGTCCGGCGCCCCCTCTGCCCTTCAACCACCAGTTCTTCGGAGGCACGGTGTTGCACAGCGGGCATGGCTTGGAACTGAAAGTGGAAGGCGACAGCATCCTGACGCTGCGCGGAATGCCCTGGCGCCTGGTGCGCCTGCAGTTTCGCCACCCTGCTGAAGAGCGCGTGCATCAGCACAACTACCCGATGGCAACCGATCTGGTGTACCAGGGACCTGACGGTCAAACAGCGGTGGTGAGCGTGCCCATGCAGTTGGGAAGCACCAACGCCTTCATCACCCGCATCTGGACCCATATGCCCCTGGATGTGCAAGACAGCGTGCGTCTGCCGCAGCCGGTGCTTTCCGTGGACGAGCTGCTACCGCAGGACCGGCGCTATTACCAGTACGCAGGCTCCATCACCCAGCCGCCCTGCACCGAGGGCGTACTGCGCATTGTGATGAAGACCCCGGTCAATGTAGGGCCCGCACAGCTGCGCATGCTGCAGCGTGTATCGCCACCCAACGCACGTCCTGTGCAGGCCTCTAACGGACGCCTGGTTCGCGAGGCCCAATAAGCGCTTCACTTCGCCAGCGACTTGAGCGCCAGCTTGATCCCCTCACTCACCCCCACCTCCGCTGGCAGCGCCTTGAGCGCCGCAGCCGCCTCCTTGTCGCTGTAGCCCAAAGCCAACAGCGCCTGCAAAATGTCGGCTTGCGCATCGCTGTTGGCGGCGCCGCGCACAGCACCGATGTCAGCGCCCAGCTTGCCCTTGAGTTCCAGCAGCAAGCGCTCGGCTGTCTTCTTTCCGATGCCGGGCACCTTGACCAGCCGCCCCGCCTCCTGCAGCGAAATCGCCTGCGCCAGATCGCTCACGCCCATGCCACTCAGGATGGACAACGCCGTGCGCGGCCCCACGCCAGAAATCTTGATCAGCTCGCGAAACGCCTGGCGCTCGGAGGCGGTCGCAAAGCCGTACAGCAGCTGTGCATCCTCGCGCACGATGAACTGGGTCAGCAGGCTCACGCGCTCGCCCACGGCGGGCAGGTTGTAGAACGTGCTCATGGGCACATTCACCTCGTAGCCCACGCCGTGGCAGTCCAGCAGCACCTCGGGGGGATTCTTCTCCAGCAGGGTGCCGGTCAATTTGCCTATCATTGATGTCCTTTGGCGACGCGGGCATGACATGCCGCGCCGCCGTTCTTGCTGTTTTCCGTTGCCTGACTGGAATTATCCGCGTGATCCTGCGCCACACCTTCACCCCCCACAACAACACCCGGCTCACCCACCTGTGTGGCCCGGCCGATGCGCACCTGCGCACCATCGAGGTGGCCTTGCAGGTGAGCATTGCGCACCGGCACGAGCAATTCAAGGTCGACGGCCCCAAGGCCAAGGCCACGCAGGCGATGGAGCTGCTGCAGGCCCTGTATGAAATGGCCGAGCGGCCCATCGGCGAGGACTATATCCAGCTGATGCTCGCGGGCGACAGCGAGCTGCTGGAGGCCCCGGACGACGCCATCATCCTCAATACCCGCCGTGCCGACCTGCGCGGGCGCACCCCCACGCAGAACCTGTACCTGCAGAACATCGCCACGCACGACATTACCTTCGGCATCGGCCCTGCAGGCACCGGGAAGACGTATCTCGCCGTGGCCAGTGCGGTGGATGCGCTGGAGCGCAGCAGCGTACAGCGCATCGTGCTGACCCGCCCGGCGGTGGAGGCGGGCGAGCGCCTGGGTTTTCTGCCTGGCGACCTGGCGCAGAAGGTGGACCCGTACCTGCGCCCGCTGTACGACGCGCTGTACGAGCTGATGGGGCATGACAAGGTGCAAAAGGCGTTCGAGCGCAACGCCATCGAGATCGCGCCGCTGGCTTTCATGCGCGGGCGCACGCTGAACAATGCCTTTGTGATTTTGGACGAAGCGCAGAACACCACGCCCGAGCAGATGAAGATGTTCCTCACCCGCATTGGCTTTGGCGCCAAGGCCGTGGTGACGGGCGACGTGAGCCAGATCGATCTGCCCAAAGGGACGCTGAGCGGCCTGATCGATGCCGAACGGGTGTTGAGGCGCGTGAAGGGTATCTCGGTCACCCACTTCACCAGCGCCGACGTGGTGCGCCACCCGCTGGTCGCCCGCATCGTGGACGCCTACGACGCCCCCCGCCGCGCGGCCACTGCGCGTGCACGCGACTGAACTTCTAATTTGATAGCTGCTTGCGCTCACGCATCAAGCGCTAAATGCCAAAAGCAATACAAATGCCATTGAACCAACTCTCCCTGTCGCTGCAGTTCGGCACCTTTGACGGCGTGGCCGCCCACCGCGCCGTGCTGCCCCGCCACAAGGTCACACGCTGGATTCGCCACGCCCTGGCCACCGACGCCGAGATCACCGTGCGCATCGTGGGCGCCGAAGAGGGCCAGCAGCTCAACCGCGAGTACCGCAAGAAGGACTACGCCACCAACGTGCTCACCTTCGACTACACGCAAGAGCCCGTGGTGACCGCCGACCTGGTGCTCTGCGCCCCCGTGATTGAGCGGGAGGCCAAGGAGCAGAACAAGAGCCTGGAAGAGCACTACGCCCACATGCTGGTGCATGGCACGCTGCATGCCCAGGGCTGGGACCATGAAACGAGCGAGGCCGACGCCGAGGAGATGGAGGCGTACGAGACCGACATCCTGCAAGAGCTGGGCTTTGAAGACCCCTACGCCACCGAATAGCGCCCCCAAGAAGCGTCAAACACACAGAGCGCCTTGGACTTAGGGCAACACTGAAAAAGTCCCTGCTGGACGTGGTGACTGGGTAAATTAGTTGGTCATGAAGCAGCAAACTCTTGCCATGGCGGCCGACGCACAGTCGGGCTTTGAACAACACCGCAAACCCACGCGGCGCGACGAATTCCTCAAGACCATGGATGCGCTGCTGCCGTGGGCGGCGCTGTGCGATGAAATCGCACAGCACTACCCCAAGGCGGGCAATGGGCGTCCACCCATCGGACTGGAGCGCATGCTGCGCATCCATTTCATTCAGCACTGGTTCAATCTGGCCGACCTAGCCTGCGAGGAAGCCCTGTACGACAGTGCCAGCCTGCGTCGTTTCGTCGGCATCGACCTGGGTTGCGAGCCCGTGCCAGACGCCACCACCATGCTCAGGTTTCGCCGGCTGCTCAACGACAACCAGTTAGGTGAAGCCTTGTTCGCCCGTGTGGGCAAGGAACTGCAGGCGCGCGGCATCAGGGTCAATACCGGCACCATCGTGGACGCCACCATCATCGGCGCACCCAGCTCGACCAAGAACGCTGACAAAGCCAGAGACCCCGAGATGCACCAGACTCGCAAAGGGCAGCAGTGGTACTTCGGCATGAAGCTACACATTGGCGTGGACAGCCAAACGGGGCTGAGCCATAGCGCGGTTGTCACGGCGGCCAACGTGCATGACAAGCTCCCATTGCCTGATTTGCTGCACGGCAATGAGCAACGGGTCTATGGCGACTCGGCCTATGCCAGCCAGAAAGCGCTGATAGCGAGCAAGGCTCCAAAGGCCAAGGACTTCACCAACCAGCGCACGCGCTGCGCAGGCGAGGTAGACGAAGTGCAACGGGCCGAGAACCGCAACAAGTCGCGGGCGCGTGCTCGGGCCGAACACGTCTTTGCGGTGGTCAAGCGGCTGTGGGGATTTACCAAGGTTCGATACCGAGGCCTGCAGAAGAACGCCACGCGTGCGTTCACTGCGCTGGCATTGGCCAACATCTACCTGTGCCGAGGGCATCTTCAGGCAAAGGTGCGCCCGTAAGGGCACAGATTGGGCCTCAAGGCCCCGCAAATAGCCCAAAGGGCGCGGCTAAAGACCGCAAAACTGTGTCATCCCTCAGCGTATGAACGATTGCGGTGACTTATTCAGCGTTGCCTTAGCGCTGCACACCGGCCCTTCGCGGGCCACACGGCTCATTCCCTGCCCACAACGCTTCTCAAAGAGATCTGGAAACAAATCGTATCTCTTGATATTTCTTTTTTTACCAGATGGTATAAAAGTCCGATCTAGGAGAGGCCCAACGGATCACGCTCGGGATGTGCGTTTGCAGCGCCGCTTGGCCTCGGCTTCAGCACATCGGGGCACACCTCTGGCGGCGCTCCGTGGCATATCTGCCACTCCGTCATACCCGTCTTTATAGGCTCTTCTTCCACTTCACCGAACCTTGCCCATGGCCCGACACTCCACAACTCGCAGGACACTTCCTCCCTTGAGAACAGCTCGTCTGGCGCAAGCACTGCTAATGGCTACCCCTTTGGTTCTGACGGCCTGCGGCGGGTCAGGCTCGGACGCGCCGGCTCCAGGCATTGCAGCCCCGTCTGGTTTCGCCGTGGGCTATGGCATCAAGGGGTACACCTTCACGTGGACTGCCAGCGCGGGCGCCTCTCGTTATGAGCTGCTGGAAGACCCGGACGGCCCCGCCGGCCCCCTGCCTGAGGTGATCGCGGGCGGCACCAACGACGGCTCCCTCACCACATTCACCCACCAAGTGACATCAGCGCTGCTGCATGAGCGCGTGAACGCCACCTACCGTCTGCAGGCCTGCGACACTAGTGGCTGCGGAGCGCCTACAGCCGCCATCACACCCGATGTGACCCAGGCCATCGGCTACTTCAAGGCCAGCAACAGCGGACAGGGAGACACGTTTGGCAATGCTGTGGCGCTGTCATCCGATGGAATGACCATGGCCGTGGGGGCGCCTGCAGAGCGCAGCAAGGCAACGTGTATCACGGTCATCATCGACAACTCCGTTTGCGATCAAAGCGACGACAGCATCGCCAACGCAGGTGCGGTCTATGTCTTCAGCCGCGACAACAGGTTCAAGACCTGGGTACAGACAGCCTACCTCAAAGCCAGCAACAATCGTGCGTTCAACGTACCCACCTACATTGACAATGGCCCGCGCTTCGGCGCCAGCCTCGCCTTGTCAGCCGATGGAACCTTGCTGGTAGTCGGCGCCCCTGGTGAGACCAGCAGCGCCCGGGGCGTCAATGGCGATGCCACCGACACCCGTACCCAGGGCGCCGGTGCGGTGTATGTGTTCAAGAGCGTTTCAAGCGTGCCCAACAGGTTGTGGAAGCAAGAGGCCTACATCAAGGCCAGTAATACCCGACCCCAGGCCGAGTACAACGTGGACATCATCGGCTACTACGTGAACTACCCTCAGAACTTCGGCGCCACCGTGGCCCTGTCTGCCGACGGCAGCATGCTGGCCGTGAGCGCCCCGGGAGAAAGAAGCAAGGCCGCTGGCGTCAATGGCGATCAAAGCGACCATTCCATGCCCCAGGCGGGAGCGGTGTACACCTACACCCGCACCAACAATGGTGACGCCACGCCAGCCACTTGGGCTCACCAGGCCTACATCAAAGCAAGCAACCCCGCCGCCAGCGCACAGTTTGGCGCATCGCTGGCCATGGCTGCAGATGGCAGGACCCTGGCCGTTGGCGCATGGGGAGAGCGCAGCGCTTCAACTGGCATCAATGGAGACGCCACCGATACATCGCTGCCGAGTGCGGGCGCTGCCTATGTGTTCTCCCTGAATGGCTCGGGCCAATGGAGCCAGCAGGCCTACGTCAAAGCCAGCGCGCCAGGAAATCTCGACCGGTTTGGCCACGCTGTTGCGCTGTCCGCCGATGGCAACACCCTGGCCGTGGGGGCTATCGGAGAGTCGAGTGAGGCCACTGGCGTCACTAACACGGCCGGGGCCCGCTCGCTGGACCGCGCAGGCGCGGCCTATCTGTTCACCCGCAGCAACGCCACGTGGAGCCAGCAGGCCTACATCAAGCCCAGCAACACCCAAGCCAATGCGTGGTTCGGATGGAGTCTGGCTCTCTCTGCCGATGGCAGCACACTGGCTGTAGGGGCCATGGCAGAAGCCGGCAACGGCCGCGGATTCAACGCCAACCAGGCCGACCGCTCAGCGGGCGGCGCAGGCGCCGCATACCTGTTCCAGCGCAGCGGCAGCACCTGGGCCCAGAAGGCCTACCTAAAGGCTCCTAACGCCGATGCAGGCGATCTCTTCGGTGCCAGCATGGCTTTGTCTGGCGACGGAAAAACCCTCGCGATCGGAGCCACAGCCGAGAACAGCCTGGCGACAGGGCTGCAAGGCAATCAGGCCGACAACAGCGCACTTCCGGGAGTTCCTTCATACGGCGTTCCAACGGGCGTCGGGGCTGTGTACTTGTACTGACCATCGATCCCGGGGACTGCGGACCATTCCGCTCACCTCACCACGAACCCTCCAAGATCCACAACCATGCCCATCCGACACCTGAAACCCTTGCTCACTGCCGCACCACTGCTGTCAATGCTGATGCTGACAGCCTGTGGGGGAGGCTCCGAGAGCGCCGCCCTGTCAGCACCTTCGAATTTTGCTGTGGGCTATGCGGTCAAGGGCTACACCTTCAGCTGGGACGCCCGCGCTGGCGCCACCCGCTATGAACTGCTCGAAGACCCTGACGGACCGATAGGCCCACTGCCCGAAGCGCCGATCGGAGGCGCACTGAATGGCACCTCCTACGCGCGCAGCCTGGCTCCCCGGCTGCTGCATGAACGGGTGAATGCCACCTATCGGCTGCGCGCCTGCGACGCTAACAGCTGTGGAGCATGGACTGCAGCCCTGGTGCCCGACCTGGGCAAGGCCATCGGCTATTTCAAGGCCAGCAATACCGGTGCTGGTGACACATTTGGTAGCGCCGTAGCCCTTTCAGCCGATGGCCAGGTCATGGCTGTGGGCGCCAGTGGCGAACGCAGCAATGCCACGTGCGCCGACAATGCATCGCAGGGTGTTGTGTGCAATCAGGCGGACGACTCCGTGGAAGGGGCAGGCGCGGTTTACGTCTTTGCGCGCGATGTCTCCCGATGGAAGCAGGTGGCCTACATCAAGGCCAGCAACAACCGCGCCTCTCCGTTCACAGAATATGCCTACTCTGGAGGCCCAGCCTTTGGTACCAGTGTGGCGCTGTCTGCCGATGGCACGACACTGGCCGTGGGCGCTCCCAAAGAAACGAGCAACGCCCGGGGCGTCAATGGCGACCAGTCCAACACGTCGACGCCGGGCGCCGGTGCGGTCTACGTGTTCAAGAGCATCACCTCTGCGACAGGCACGCAGGGCTACGACAGCTGGCAGCAGGAGGCTTACATCAAGGCCACCAACACGCGGGCTGGGAAAGACAACACAAGCACGATCCCCGCTGTGGAATATCGGCGCAACAGCGCTCACTTTGGGCACAACGTGGCGCTGTCTGGCGATGGCAACCTACTCGCGGTGAGCGCGCCGGGTGAAACCAGCAATGCCACCGGCGTCAACGGAAACCAGGACGACAATTCCATCCCGTACGCAGGGGCCGTGTATACCTACACGCGCAGCGGCGATGCCCCCGGTGGCGGGGGTGTCTGGGCAGCACAGGCTTACCTGAAAGCCAGCAATACGCGCAGCCCCACGCTAGAAGGTCTCGATGAGCCCCGGTTTGGCGAAGGTCTGGCACTATCGAGTGACGGCACCACCTTGGCTGTGGGCGCACCTTATGAGAGCAGTGGCGCCAGAGGGATCAACGGAAACCAGCAGGACGACTCTGTGTGGGGGTCAGGCGCTGTGTATGTATTTACCCAAGGTGGTGGTGCCTGGAGCCAGCAGGCCTACGTCAAGGCCCACAACACGGCCGGTGGGCCCATGGTCAAGGCCGTTCAGTTCGGAGGGAATCTTGCGCTGTCGGCCGATGGCAACACCTTGGCAGTGGGGGCCCGTAGCGAGGACAACACGGGCGCCGGCATCAATCCGCCCGCAACCGAGCGTTCATTGTCCTTTTCCAGCGCAGGGGCTGCCTACGTTTTCGCACGCAGCAACGGCACCTGGAGCCAGCAGGTCTACCTGAAGGCCAGCAACGCGCGTCAAAACCAGAACTACGGCTCCAGCCTGGCCCTTTCAGCCGATGGCAATACGCTGGCGATTGGAGCGCTCAACGACACGGATGGCGGCGCCTCTGGCATGCCCGTGATCAGCACGGTCAATCCGAAGGGTTCCGTGCATCTTTACCAGCGCAGCACAACCACATGGAGCCAGCGTGCCTACCTCAAGACCCAGATCAACTGGAACCGCGGCATCGCTTTGTCAGGTGACGGCGCCACACTGGCGGTGGGCGCACCTGACGAACGCAGCCAATCCACTGGCATACAGGGCGATCCTGACTACCCCTCCGGGAATTACGGCCCTTTCAACGTCCCACCGACCTTTGGCGCTGTTTACCTGTTCTGACACACAGCGCGCAAAACACCTGCACCTGCCAGCGGTCCAATGGGCCGCACTGCAGCCCTTAGGATCGGACGCTGGAGTGCACCATGTTCGATACCACCTTGCTACTGACCGCCGCCTTTGTGGCGGGCGCCCTCAATGCCGTCGCGGGAGGCGGCAGCTTTCTGACATTGCCCGCGCTGGTGTTTACCGGTGTACCCCCCGTGGTGGCCAACGCCACGGGCACTGTAGCGCTGCTGCCCGGCTACATGGCCGGGGCGTGGGGGTTCCGCGAAGACACGGCACCGCCCCCCGGGCTGTCAATGCGGTTGCTGGTGGTGCTCTCGCTCATCGGTGGTGCGGCAGGCGCGGCGCTGCTGCTGGTCACGCCCGACGCCACCTTCCGCCGCGTGGTTCCCTGGCTGCTGCTGGCGGCCACGGCGCTGTTTGCATTCGGGCCGCAGCTGCGCCGGATGCTGGCGGGCGGCAAACCCTCCACCGCCAAGGCCACGGTGGGCGTGCTGGCGGTGGCTGCCTATGGCGGCTATTTCAACGGCGGGCTGGGCATCCTTCTGCTGGCGCTGTTCGGCCTGCTGGGGCAGACGAACCTGAACGCTATGAACGGCCTCAAGAACTGGGTGTCGGCCCTGCTTACCGCCATTGCCGTGCTCATCTATGCGGCAGGCGGCGTGGTGCTGTGGCCGCAGGCGCTGATGATGATGGTGGCCGCCACCGCAGGGGGCTACGGAGGGGCACGCTTGGCCCGCAAGCTGCCCCCGGCGGTGTTACGCTTGGGAGTCGTAGCCACCGGCCTGGCGATGTCGCTGGTTTTTTTTGCGCGGCAGTAAAAGTCGGACGTCCGCGCGGCAACGTGGTTGCTGCTGCCTCTACCGAGGCGCGAGCGGGGGCTCGTCAACACGGGCTTGCGCCGCACCGCCCCTTCAACGATGCATCCATCCGCCCAGGCAGTTATCCGCCCACTGAGGAGATCTCATGTCTAACGTCACACCTTTGCTCAGTTCCGTCACCGCCAACGCGGCCCTGCGCAGCCTCGGTGGCCTTGCCACGCCACGCTGGCGCGCGGCAGGCATCAGCACCAGCCTGATGTTGTCGCTGCTTCTTTCCGCCTGTGGCGGCGGCAGTGGAGACAACGCCAGCGAACCACCACCGCCTGCCCCTACACCTACCTCCGTGCCGGTTCCCGGGACGCCCAACGGAGCATTCGACACCATCGGCACAGCGGAATTCAGCCTGCGCTACGGGGTGGAGCGCTACGACTTCGTCTGGAGCCCCTCGGCCCCAGCCACGCACTACGAGCTCTGGGAGGACCCGGACGGCCTGGGTCCGCTGCCCGAGGCGCAGGCCGGCTCCGCGATCACCGGCACACGGCACACCTTTGAAATCAAGCAGCTGCACCAACGGGTAAACGCCACCTACCGGCTGCGCGAGTGCAATGGCACCAGCTGCTCCTTCCGGGCCACCACGCTCGCACCGGACGCGCTGCGCGCGCACTTCCTCTTTGACCGCCAAGGCAGCAGCGTGCTGGCGCCGTTCAACGCCACCGCTGGCACTCCGGTGCTCGTCTCGGCGGACCTCAAGACGCTGGTGATCGGAGCGCCCGACCCGGTGAGCACCACCACCTTGCCCCGGCCAACGCCCGCCGTTGACGACAGCGCCGTTCACATCCTCGTGCGCAGCGCCGTGGGCGTGGCCTGGCAGCCGCAGGCCCGACTGCAGGCGAGCAATCGGCGTGCGCCAGCCTGCAACAACGCAGCCCAGGATTACTGCCACTCTTCGTCCTTCGGAGCGGGGCTGGCGCTGTCCGCCGATGGGAACACGCTGGCGGTCAGCGCTACCGGAGAGACCAGCAACGCCCGGGGCGTCAACGGCGATCAGGCCAACACCGACAGCCTGGCCGCGGGCGCGGTGTATGTCTTCGCCCGCACTGGCGGCAGCTGGAGCCAGCAGGCCTATGTCAAGGCCAGCAACACGCCGGCACGCAACAACACCTGGTGCAACCTTTCTTATTGGGCCACACAGCCCTGCGACGGGCAGAACTTCGGCGCCAGCGTGGCCCTGTCCGCCGACGGCAGCCTGCTGGCTGTGGGTGCCACCGGTGACGACAGCAAGTCCACCGGCGTCAACGGCGATGCGAACGACACCTCTGCGGCCTTCGCGGGCGCGGTTCACACCTATGTCCGCACCGGCTCCACCTGGGCGCCCCAGGCTTACCTCAAGGCCAGCAACACGGATGCTGGCGACGGGTTCGGTACGTCGGTGTCCCTTTCGGCCGATGGCTCGACCCTGGCCGTCGGCGCCATCTTCGAGCGCAGCAGCGCCACCGGCGTCGGTGGCAATCAATCAGACAACGCGCAATCGCCCTTTGGAGCCGTCTATGTCTTCAGCCAGGACCGCGGCAGCTGGAGCCAGCAGGCCTATGTGAAGGCCCCCGTGAACACGGTCGTCGGCGGCACCGAGCCCATGAGCTACTTCGGCGGACGCACAGCCCTGTCCGCCCATGGCGACACCCTGGCGGTGGGCTCTGTGCGGGGCATGGCTTTCGTTTATGCACGTGCACAGAACACGTGGCAAGCCCAGGCCCACATGTTCCCGGCCGGCCCCAACGTCATTCGATTCGGAGAGGCGGTGGGTGTGTCGGCGGACGGAAACAGCGTGGTCACTGCGGCGCAGGATGTGGGTAGCGAAGTCTCCGCATTTAACCTCTACTTCTTCAGCCGCACCGGCGGCACCTGGAGCCAGTAGGTACCACGGAGTCAGGCGGCGCCACGCCCCAGCAACGGCGACCGCGGCAAGAAGCGAAACGCGGTCGAGGCCGCTGCCAGCATGCACGCGATACTGACCATGACCGCCTGGTAGGGCTCGTGGCCATGGCGCTGCGCCCACGCGGCCAACAGCCCCGTGAGCGATTGCATCAGTGCCACGCCCAGGAACATGGACATGGTGTACAGCGACAGCGCGCGGCCCGTCATTTCAGCGGGGTAGGACGAACGCACGTCCGCGTACTGCAACACGCCGTAGCCCGACAGCAGGCCCATGAGGAAGATCAGCGCCACGTTGGCAGTGGCGTGGTGCCAGAAGGCCAGCAGCAGGAACAGGCTGCCCATGAGCAGGGAAAAGTGGGTGATCCAGCGCCGCCGCCGTGTGGGCCCGGGGTCCATGCGGCCAAACGCGGCGGGCACGAACAGCGCGAGCATCGACAGCACCAGGGCCACGTTGCCGCTGTCGATGAGCGAAAACCCATACCGCCCCATCAGCAGGGGTCCAAGCCACAAGCCGCGCAAGGTCAGGAAGGCGGCGTAGCAGTTCATGCCCAGGATCAGGATGCCCCAGGTGTGGGGCACCTTGAGCAAGCTGCCAAACCGGCCCGCCGCCTGCGCCCACGACTCGCGCGGACCCTGGGGTGCTTGCGCCAATGCGGGCTCGTGCACACGCAGAAAAATCAGCAGCCACGACAGAAGCGACAACACCGCCAGCACCGCGAACCCCGCGCGCCAGCCCCCGTGCTGCACCATCCAGGCCAGCGGTGTGCCGGTGAACAACAGCCCCAGCCCGCCCACCCCCATTCCCACGCCCGAGAAAAAGGCGAAGCGTTGCGCAGGAAAGTGGCGCGCAACGAAGACGGTACAAGCCAGGAAGGCGGGAGAGCAGCCCACACCGATCAGCAGCTGACCCACCATCAGCCAGCCATAGCCAGGCGCGAGGGCTGATACCGCGGCCCCCAGCCCCGCCAACGGGAAAGCCACCAGCACCGTGCGGCGCAGGCCGTACAAGTCCATGCCGATGCCCATCAGGAGCTGGGTCACGCCAAACGACAGGCCAAACAGGCCGGCAAACGCGCCCAGCGAGTCCGGCGAAATGCCAAAGTCCGCCTGCAGCCCTGCGGCGATGATGCTGGTCACGGTGCGGTAAGCCTGGCTGAGCGCAAAGGCCGACAGCAGGCACAGGTACATCACCCAAAGGGCGCGGCGTGGCGAGGGCGGATCAGGCAGGACAGCGGGGGCGGCTTGGGTCACGGGTGAAGCAGGGCTGGCAGTGGGCGCGCGGCAGGTGGACGGCGGAGTGCGCGCCGCATCACAAGAACAGGAGAACGGAACGCGCGTGCCCGAGCCTACAGAATTTGCAGCCCGCGCGTCGTCGCCGTGCGGACAACCCCACGGCCAGCTGCGGGCCGAGGCCAGCCCACGCGTTCAGCCAGCCGCCGCTGTCGCCAGCGCAGGCGCCATCCGCAGCGGGATGGTCACCGGGCCGTCATTGATGAGATGCACCTGCATATCGGCGGCAAACTGGCCCGTGGTCACCTCGGGGTGCACCTTGCGCGCCTGGGCAACCACATAGTCGTACAGCCGCCGCCCCTCATCGGGTGCCGCCGCTTGGGTGAAGCTGGGGCGGTTGCCGCCGGTGGTGTCTGCCGCCAGCGTGAACTGGCTGACCAACAGCAGGCCTCCACCAATATCCTGCACGCTCTGGTTCATCCTGCCCGCAGCGTCCGAAAAAATCCGCAGCTTGAGGATCTTGGCCAGCAGCCTGTCGGCCTCCACCTCGGTGTCGCCGCGTTCGGCACACACCAGCACGAGCAGGCCCGCGCCGATGGCGCCCACGGTCTGCCCGTCCACATCCACACGCGCTTCGCGCACACGTTGCAATACGCTGATCACTTCACGGCATCCTTCACATCGTCACGGGGGTCGTCGAAATGCGCTTCCACATCGGTGGGCAGCAGTTCGATGGTGGCACGCAGGCCGGGCACGGCGGTCATCAGTGCGCGCTCGACCTGGCCGCGCAGCTCGGCGGCGTGGCGCAAGGTCCAGTCGGCGGGCATGTGCAGGTGCATGTCCACAAACTGGCGCTGGCCCGCGCGGCGGGTGGAGACATGGTCGAAGCGCACAGCGCACGGCGCCTGGGCCGCCACAAACTGCTGCAGCGTGGCGTCGATGGTGGACTGCACCTCGGGCTCCACCGCTGAATCCATGAGGCCCTGGGACGACCGCCAGACCAGCTCGACGCCCTCTTTCAGAATGTTCAACGCCACCGCAATCGCCGCCACCGCATCCAGCCACAGCCATCCGGTGAGGGCCGCGCCCGCAATGCCCACCAGCACACCCGCCGAGGTCCACACGTCGGTGACCAGGTGGCGGGCATCGGCCTCCAGCGCGATGGAGCGGTGCTCGCGCGCCGAGCGGAACATCACCCAGGCCAGCAACCCGTTCAGGGCCGAGCTGAGCACCGACAGGCCCAGGCCCCAGCCCACCTGCTCGATGGGCTGCGGGTCGAACAAGCGGTGCCCGGCTGCCCACAGGATGCCTGCCGACACGCCCATGATGAGGATGCCCTCGAACCCCGACGAAAAGTATTCGGCCTTGTGGTGGCCGTAGGGGTGGTCGTCATCGGCCGGGCGTTGCGCCACCGTCACCATGGCCAGCGCAAACATGGCGCTGGCCAGGTTCACAAACGACTCCATCGCGTCCGACAGCAAACCCACCGAGCCCGTGACCACCCAGGCCAGCGTCTTGAGCGCGATGGTGACCACCGCCACGGCCACCGAGGCCCACAGCAGGTTGCGGGGTGAAAGCCAGGGGTGGGATGCGGAAGATGGTGCGGACATGGTGAATGAGCGAGGGAGCCGAAACAATGGCGAACAGGCGAGTCAGAAATTACACCAGAGCCACCTTAAGCTCCGTTTAACAGAGCGCCCAGGGTGCGCACCCAGCGTTGATGCAACGCAGCCCCATGCCAGAATCCGCGCATGCCCCCCGCCTGGCGCCGCCTTCTGCCCCGACACGCCCTGCACCTGCCCAGCCTGCTGCTGTGGGTGGTGGTGGCCTGCATCGGTTGCGGCTGGCTGGTGGTGGACCGCCTGCAGCAACTGCACGCAGCGTTCGAGACCGACGCACGCATCGTGCATCGGCTGCTGAGCCAGCGCGTGGTGCAGCACGACGCCATCATGGCCACGCTGGCGCTGCTGCAGCCAGACGCTGCGGCGGACAGCCTGCACAACGCGGCATCACCCCTGCCCCGCCTCCCGTCGGTGTACCCGCAAATCCTGGCCGTGCTGCAGCGCTCGACCCACAGCGACTGGCCGCCCGCGCTGCAGGCCGAGCTGGCAGCGGCTGAGGCCACCTCACGGCGCACCGGCCACGCCGCGATGGCGGGGCTGAACCTGCCCGCAGGCCGTTACTACCTGGTGCTGGCAGGCACGCCCGCCAGCTACGCGCTGCACATCGACGTGCGCACCACCATCCCCACCGATGAGTGGCCCATGGACCCGGCCACGAGCCCGGTGCGGGTGACGCTGGAGCACGGCGGCACAGCCTTTGTGGTGCAGCCCGGCCAGGTCGCTCCGAACAGCGGCATTCGCACCTACGACTTTCACAAACTGCTGGCCGCACCCAGCCAGCCGCTGGACGTGGTGGCCCGCCGCAGCGTGGGCCTGCACGAACTGCCCTGGTGGCGCATGCTGGGCTGGTGCCTGCTGACCGCAGCGCTGTGGGCCGCAGGCCGCGCACTGTGGCGCCAGCGCGTGGCGCGCCAGCGGGCCGAAGAGCTGCTGCGCCTGGGCCAGGTGGCGCGGCTGAACACGCTGGGCGAGCTGGCTGCGGGCATGGCGCACGAGCTGAACCAGCCGCTCACGGCACTGCTCTCCAGCACGCAGGCCGCCCAGCGCCTGCTGGCCGATGACCCGCCTGACCTCGACACCGCACAGACCGCCATGGCCCGCGCCGTGGAGCAGGCGCGCCGCGCATCCACCGTGGTGGGCCGCCTGCGCCGCCTGGTGGAGCGGCCCGACCTGGCGGGCCAGGCCCAGCCCCTGGCACTGCCCACCGCCGTACAAGACGTTCTGCACCTGCTGGAGCCCGAGCTGGCGCAGCGCGGCGTGGTGCCCGAGGTGTCTGCCGCCGCAGACCTGCCCCCGGTGCTGGCCGAACCCGTGGCCCTGCAGCAGATCATCCACAACCTGCTGATGAATGCGCTGCAGGCGCTAGAGCAGGTGCCGCCCGCAGAGCGCCAGCTGCGCCTGAGCATGGCGCGCGCGGAAAGTGGGCGGGTGACCCTGTCGGTGCGCGACCACGGCCCCGGCATCCCGCCCGAAGCACGCCAGCACCTGTTCGAGCCCTTCTACACCACACGCAACGGCGGCCTGGGCCTGGGTCTCACGCTGTGCGAGAGCCTGGCGCAGGCCATGGGCGCGCAGCTGAGCCTGGCGCCCGAAGCCACGCACCCATCCGCCGCCCACCGGGGGGCAGAGTTTGTGCTGACCCTCAACGTCGCACCACCCACCGATGACCGATAGCGCCCCCTCCCTCTCGCCCCTGATCCACCTGGTGGACGACGATGCTGCCGTGCGCGAGGGCCTTGCCCTGCTCATCGGCACCGTGGGCCTGCGCGTGCAGACCTGGGCCGACCCGCAGTCCTTCATGGCCGGGTTTGACCGCGCCAGCATCGGCGCCATCGTGCTGGATGTGCGCATGCCGGGCATCAGCGGCCTCACGGTGCTGGAGCAACTGCTGGCGCAGGGCGTGGACCAGCCCGTGATCCTGCTCACCGGCCACGGCACGGTGGAGATGTGCCGCCGCGCCTTCAAGACTGGCGCGGCCGAGTTTCTGGAAAAACCGGTGGACGACGAAGTGCTGATCGAAGCCCTGCAAAACGCCGTGCGCCAGCATGTGCGCTCGCGCGAACGCCACCAGGCCGACCAGCAGGCGCGCGAGCGTTTTGCGCAGCTCTCGGCCCGCGAGCGCGAGGTGCTGGGACTGATCGTGGAGGGTCTGACCAACAAGGAAATCGGCCGGGCGCTCGAACTCTCGCCCCGCACGGTGGAAACACACCGCGCCAACCTGTTTGCCAAGCTGGGGGCCGAGTCGCTGGCGCAGCTGATCCGGCGCTACGCGGCGCTGGTGGACGCGGCCGCGTGAGCTGCCCTTTGGCGGGCTTTCCGTAGTTCTACGGAGGCCCGCGCGTAGCCGCCCGAATGGCCGAAAACGGCGGCCATTTCTACAGTTCTCCCACGGCGCCACAACGGGTGGCACCGACCCAGAAACACCGGAGAACACCATGCAAAACCGCCTCGCCACCGTCGCCGCCCTCACCCTGTCCCTGATCGCCACCGCCGCCAGCGCCGAAGGCGTGCGCACCGAAAAGAACATGTCGCTGGACCTGGCCACGCAGATCGCCGCGCAAACCGTGGCCACCTGCACCGCCAACGGCTACGCCGTCACGGCCACCGTGGTGGACCGCGCAGGCACCGTGCGCGCGGTGCAGCGCGCCGACAACGCCGGCCCCCACACGCTGGAAGCCAGCCGCCTCAAGGCCTACACCTCGGCATCGGCCAAGAACACCACGCTGGCCATGATGGAAGGCGCGCAGAAGAACCCCGCTGCGGCCAACCTGGTGAACATCCCCGGCTACCTGCTGCTGGGCGGCGGCGTGCCGGTGAAGGTGGGCAACGAGGTGATCGGCGCTGTGGGCGTGGGCGGTGCACCCGGCGGCCACCTGGACGAGCAGTGCGCGGTGGCGGGCATCGCCAAGGTGCAGGACTTGCTGAAGTAAGCCAGCCCCACCACAGGCAACTGAGCATTCAACGGAGGCCCCCATGAAGCCGTGGAATCTTGTTTTCGCCCTGGCCGCCGCACTGGCCTGTGCCACCCCGGCCCAGGCCCAGGTGCCACCCACGGCGGCAGAAACAGCGGCCTACCAGGGCCTGCATGCCGCTGCGGCGCGGGGCGATGTGCCCAGGCTCACCCAGCTGATCGCAGCGCGGGCCGACGTGAATGCCCGCGATGGCTACGGCCGCACGCCGCTGCATGTGGCCACCTTTGCCCGGCAGGCCGATGCCATCCGCGCCCTGGCCCAGGCTGGAGCCGACCTGAATGCGCTGGAGAACGACCGCTACGACGCCGTGACCATCGCCGCCGTGGCCGACGACGAGGCCACGCTGCGCGTACTGCTGCAGCTGGGCGCCAGCGCCAAGCAGGTGACCAGCCGCTACGACGGCACGGCCCTGATCGCTGCTGCCCACCTGGGGCATGACGGCGTGGTGCGTCAGTTGATCGCCGCCGGGGCGCCGCTGGACCATGTGAACAACCTGCACTGGACGGCGCTCATCGAGTCCATCGTGCTGGGCAACGGCGGTCTGCGCCACCAGGCCACGCTGCAGGCACTGCTCAAGGCCGGCGCCAGCCAGGCCCTGACCGACCGCCAAGGAACCACGCCCCTGCAGCTGGCGCGCCAGCGGGGCTATGGCGAGATGGTGCAGATGCTGGAAGCGGCCGCAGCCCGGCGCTGAATCTGCCAAACGCAGAGACCCCAACGCTATTAATTCAATAGCTACCAGCGCATGATGCACTAGCGCATCCGGCACTTTTCATTCAAATTCCTGGTTTCCAGTCACCAGACGGGCCTTTACGCTCTTGCCCTTGACGCGCCCACTGTTGAGCCGCTGCACGGCCTGGGCGCCAATCGCGCGGTCCACGGCCACATAGGTCGAGAAGTCGTTCACGTTGATCTTGCCCACCTGCTCGCGGGTGTAGCCCATATCGCCAGTCAGCGCGCCCAGCACATCGCCCGCGCGGATCTTCTCCTTGCGGCCGCCGATGATCTGGAGGGTGACCATGGGCGGCACCAGCGGGCCACTGCCCGTGGGCGTCAGGTCCGCCAGCGGGAACCAGCGCGACTCGCGGCCCTGCAGCTGCTCGATCTTGCCCACGCTGCCCATCTCGTCCAGACTGGCTAGATTCAGCGCCAGGCCCTCGGCGTCGCCCCGGCCGGTGCGGCCGATGCGGTGGATGTGCACCTCGGGGTCGGGCGTCACGTCCACGTTGATCACGGCGGCCAGGTTGGCAATGTCCAGCCCGCGCGCGGCCACGTCGGTGGCCACCAGCACCGAGCAGCTCTTGTTGGCAAACTGCACCAGCACCTGGTCGCGCTCGCGCTGCTCCAGCTCGCCAAACAGCGCCAGCGCGCTGAAGCCCTGGGCCTGCAACACGGCCACGAGGTCGCGGCATTGCTGCTTGGTGTTGCAGAACGCAATCGACGAATCGGGCCGGAAATGGTTGAGCAGCTGAGACACCACATGCAGGCGCTCGCTGTTCTTCACCTCGTACCAGCGCTGCTCGATCTTGCCTTCGGCATGCTGGGCCTGCACCGTGATCTGCTCGGGCGACTTCATGAACTGGGCGCTGAGCTTGGCGATGCCATCCGGGTAAGTGGCCGAGAACAGCAGGGTCTGGCGCTCTTTGGGGCACTGGCGCGCCACGGTCACGATGTCGTCGAAGAAGCCCATGTCCAGCATGCGGTCGGCTTCGTCGAGTACCAGGGTGTTGAGCGCTTCCAGCGTGAGGTGCTGGCGCTCCAGGTGGTCCATCACGCGGCCGGGCGTGCCCACCACGATGTGCGCGCCATGCTCCAGGCTCAGCATCTGGCCACGCAGCGGCACGCCGCCGCACAGGGTCACAACCTTGATGTTTTCTTCGGCGCGCGCCAGGCGGCGGATCTCGGTGGTCACCTGGTCGGCCAGCTCGCGCGTGGGGCACAGCACCAGGGCCTGCACGGCAAAGCGGCGGGGGTTGAGGTTGGCCAGCAGGGCCAGGGCGAACGCGGCGGTCTTGCCGCTGCCGGTGCTGGCCTGGGCGATGATGTCCTTGCCCAGCAGGGCGGGCGGCAGGCTGGCCGCCTGGATGGGGGTCATCGTGGTGTAGCCCAGCTGCTGCAGGTTGGCAAGCATGGCGGGGCTGAGGGCCAGCGCACTGAAATCAGTGCGGGCTTGGTTTTCTTTGGAGGTCATGGGCCGATTATCCGGCCCGCCCTCCAAAGGCCGCTATGCCTGCAGGGCCAGCACCCCCACAAAGGCCAGGGTGTGTGCCAACACGCCCGGCGCCACCGCCAGGGCGTAGCGCCAGCCCCCGCTGGCCAGTGCCACCACACATTTGCTGCCCGCATGCACCAGCAGCGCGGCCATCAGGGCTTGCGCGATGGCGGGCGCGAACGCGCTGTCCGGACCGCCGCGCACCAGCACAGCGGCGGTGGCGGCGTGCACGTCGGCCAGCGCCGCCAGCAACGCGCCAGCCAGCATGCCTGCATCGCCCTGCCAAGCGGTGAGCGCCTGCACGCCGACCTGGATGCCCGTGAGCAGGGCTGCGATCAGCAAGGCATCGCGCAGCTTGAACATGGGGGTATCTGGTGGGACCGCCAAAGCCCCGTCCACCCCGGCATCTGCCACCGCGGCCGTACGGCGCCCCGCGCCCCGCCCACCCCACCAGCCCACAGCCGCCGCCACGCACCCGCCTGCCAGCGCGGGCAGCCACAGCCGCGCCAGCCACTGGGGCTGCACCGTGGCGGCCACCACCAATATCTGTGCCATGGTGGCCACACACGACAGCACCGCAGCCCCTGCGTTGGCGCGCGCCGTGGCCCCGCCCGCGCGCACCTCCATGCCCAGGCTGCCGATCGTGGCAGTGCTCGACACAAAGCCGGACGCCAGTGCCGACAACGCCACCGCATGGCGCGCCTGCATCAGACGCTTGGCCAGGTGCGCCAGCGACTGGATCACCAGCAGCACGATGACCAGGCGCACCACCACCTGGGGGTTCAGCACGCCTTGCCACAGGGGCGTGTTGGGGGCCAGCGGGTACACCAGCAAGGCCAGCGCGGCCAGAATGAGCCCGCTGCGCACCTCGCCGGGCTGCAGCCACTGGTTGGAGAACTGGTGCAGCGCGTCCCGCAGCGCCAGCAGCCCCGTCACCACCACCGCCAGGGCGGCGGCCAGCAACTGGTCGCGCGGGCAGGTCACCCCGATCACATAGGCCAGCAGCAGGGCGATCTCGGTGGTCACACCCGGGTCGCCGGACCGGTCGCGCGCATAGGCCACCACGGCCAGTGCTGCCACCAGGGCAGCCCCCACCGCCACCAGCGCAGGCGCGGCCGTGAGCGCCGCCGCCGCGCCCGCCAGGGAGGCCAGCGTGAACGACCGCACCCCGGCCAGCGCACGGTCGGGCCCAGCGCCCTTGCGGCGCTCGCGCTCGATGCCCATGAGCAAACCACAGCCCGCCGCGCTCGCCAATACGGCCAGCGCGCTGGAAAACCCGCCAAACTCCTGCATGGGACGCCCACACCTTTCCTGTTGATCGTGATTGCGGCAACGCAGCATGGTGACAGAAAGACCGGCCGCAGAGCGCCTCCGGTCAGCGAACATGCGGAATTGCCCCAAGGCTGGAGTCAGGTGGATCGGCTATAACGAATCCCACAAGCGCCAGCCCATGCAAGACAGCCCCCACGCAGCCCCCGCCCCTGGCCCCAGCGACTCCAGCGATGCATTGCTGCGCCTGATTGCCGACTCGGTGCCAGCCCTGATGGCCTACTACGACCTGCCGGGCCTGCGATGCCAATTCGCCAACCAGGGCTACGCCGCCTACAACGGCCACAGCACCGAATCCATCCTGGGCCTCACCGTGCAGGAGGCGATTGGCGACAAGGCCTGGCAGGCCATCCAGCCCCACGTGGATCGTTGCTCGCACGGTGAGCGCGTGAAATACACCCGCGAGCAGACCCTGCCCAATGGCGAGGTGCGGATGATCGAGGTCAATCTGATTCCGCACTTTGATGGCGCGGGGCAGCAGCTGGGCTCCTTCGTGCTGATCACCGACATCACCGAGCGCTGGCGCGCCGAGCGCGAGGTGCGCCAGAGCGAAGAGCGCATGCGCAAGTTCACCGAGGCCACGGACGAAGCCATCGTGTTCCACCGCGACGGCCTCATCACCGACGGCAACGAGGCGCTCACCCGGCTCACGGGCTACAGCCTGCAGGAAGTCACCGGCCTGTCGATCTTCAACTTCATCAGCCCCGAGTGGCGCGCCACGGCGCTGGAGTACACCCGCAGCGGACGGGAGGACCCTTACGAGGTCACCATCTGCCACAGGGATGGGCACGCCATCCCCGTCGAAGTGGTGGGCAAGACCATGCCCCTGCACCACGCCGACTACCGCATCGTGGTGGTGCGCGACATCACCGCACGCAAGCAGGCCCAGGAGCGCGAGGCCTTCATCGCGCTGCACGACACCCTCACGCAGCTGCCCAATCGGCACTTCCTGATGGAGCAGCTGTCGCAGGTGCTGTCGCTGGCCCGCAGGCGCCACGGCCGTGTGGCCGTGCTGTTCATGAACCTGGACCATTTCAAGACCGTGAACGACTCGCTGGGCCACCACGCGGGCGACCAGCTGCTGCGCAACGTGGCCGAGCGCCTGCGCCAGGGCGTGCGCGATGCCGACGTAGTGGCGAGACTGGGTGGCGACGAGTTTGTGGTGGTGCTGACCGATGTGCAGAGCCAGAACGACGTGGCCATGGTGGCCGACAAGCTGCTGGCCTCCATGCACGGCGTGTTCACGGTGGACCAGCTGCCGCTCACCATTTCGCCCTCCATCGGCATCAGCCTGTTCCCGGACCATGGCGGCAGCGCCGATGTGCTGCTGCGCTGCGCCGATGCGGCCATGCACCACGCCAAGGAAAGCGGGCGCGGCAATCGCCAGTTCTATGTCTCCAGCATGGACGCCAGCGCACTGGACGTGCTGCAGCAGGAGCGCCAGCTGCGCGAGGCCATTGCCCACAACGACTTCGAGCTGCACTACCAACCACAAATACGCCTGGCCGACGGCACGCTGCAAGGCCTGGAAGCGCTGGTGCGCTGGCGCCACCCCGAGCGGGGACTGGTCGGGCCGGATGAGTTCATCACCTTCTCTGAATCGCGCGGCCTCATCACGCCCATCGGCCGCTGGGTCATGCGCGAGGCCTGTCGCCAGCTCAAGGCCTGGCAAGACGAGGGCCTGGCCCCGGTGCCCGTGGCCGTCAACCTCTCGGCCCTCGAATTCCGCCAACGGGACGTAGCCGCCGAGATCGCCGCCGTGCTGCTCGAAACCGGCCTCGCCCCGCAGTACCTGGAGATCGAGCTGACGGAGTCCGTGCTCATGCACCAGACCGGCCAGGTGCTGGACACCCTCAACGCGATCAAGGCCCTGGGCGTGGGCATCTCCATCGACGACTTCGGCACGGGGTATTCATCGCTGGCCTACCTCAAGCGCTACCCCATCGACAAGCTCAAGATCGACCGATCCTTTGTGGCCGACACCCCAGAGAACACCGACGACGTGGCCATCGTCACCGCCATCATCCAGATGGGCCGCAGCCTCCAGCTCCAAACCGTGGCCGAAGGGGTGGAAACGCAGGCGCAAATCGACCTGCTGGCGGGACTGGGGTGTGATTTGATCCAGGGGTTTGCGGTGTCAGCCCCTTTGGACGCAGAGGCAACAGAGCGCTGGTTGCGCGGGTAACACATTCCTTGCCTTCCCGGCCTTCTGGCTTGTGGACAATAGGGGAATGCCCATCATCCCCGACTTCATCGCCCCCACCCGCCACACCGACCCGGCCGACGCCCTGGCCCAGGTGCAGCGTATTTACCAACAACAAATCGGCCACCTGCGCGACGCCATGCAGCGTTTTGTGGCGGGCGAGACGCCCGAGGGCCCGGTGCGCGCGTTCTACCCTTTTGTGCGGGTGCACACCACCACCGTGGCGCGGGCCGAGACCAAGCTGGCCTATGGTTTTGTGGAAGGCCCCGGGCGCTATGAGACGACACTGACCCGACCCGACCTGTTTGCCAACTACTACGCCGAGCAGTTCCGCCTGCTGCGCGCGGCGCACAACGTGGAACTGGAAGTGGGCACCAGCACCCACCCGATTCCCATCCATTTCTCGTTTGCGGAGCACGACCACATCGAGGGCACGCTGACCCAGGCCCGCCGCATGCTGATGCGCGACGTGTTCGACTTGCCCGACCTGGCCGCCATGGACGACGGCATCGCCAACGGCACGTGGCAGGCTGCACCCGGCGAGGCGCAGCCGCTGTCGCTGTTCACCGCGCCGCGCGTGGACTACTCGCTGCACCGCCTGCGCCACTACACCGGCACGGCGCCCGAGTGGTTCCAGAACTTTGTGCTGTTCACCAACTACCAGTTCTACATCGACGAATTCGTGCGCCTGGGCCATGCCGAGATGGCCAAGCCTGACAGCGAATACATCGCCTTCATCGAGCCCGGCAACGTGGTCACGCGCCGCGTGGGCCTGAGTGCCGAGGCGGGCGACGAGCTGGGCGCCGCCCCGCCCCGCCTGCCGCAGATGCCCGCCTACCACCTGGTGCGCAAGGACGCGAGCGGCATCACCATGGTCAACATCGGCGTGGGCCCGGCCAACGCCAAGACCATCACCGACCACATCGCCGTGCTGCGCCCCCATGCCTGGATGATGCTGGGCCACTGCGCGGGCCTGCGCAACAGCCAGCAGCTGGGCGACTACGTGCTGGCGCATGCCTACGTGCGCGAGGACCATGTGCTGGACGAAGACTTGCCGCTGTGGGTGCCCATCCCGGCGCTGGCCGAAATCCAGCTGGCGCTGCAGCAGGCGGTGGCCGATGTCACGCAGATCAGCGGCGCAGACCTGAAGCGCGTGATGCGCACCGGCACCGTGGCCAGCACCGACAACCGCAACTGGGAGCTGCTGCCGGACAACACGCCGCAGCGCCGCTTCAGCCAGAGCCGCGCCGTGGCGCTGGACATGGAAAGCGCCACCATCGCCGCCAACGGCTTCCGCTTCCGCGTGCCCTATGGCACCTTGCTGTGTGTAAGCGACAAACCCCTGCATGGCGAGATCAAGCTGCCCGGCATGGCCAACCACTTCTACCGCGAGCGCGTGGACCAGCACCTGCGCATCGGCATGCGCGCCATCGAGATCCTGCGCAACGGCGGCGTGGACCGCCTGCACAGCCGCAAGCTGCGCAGCTTTGCCGAGGTCGCCTTCCAGTAACCGACAGGCCCGGGGCCGCAGCGCATGCCACTGGATTTCCTCACCCTCATGACGGTCATGGCGGCCAACCTGTTCATGATCTCGGCCGCGCTGCCGCTGATCATGGGCCGGGACGTGAGCCGCGCGGCCCGCAACATGCAGGCCAGCATGCTGCTGCAGGCGGTGGCCTGGGCGGCCATCATCGCCTCAGCCACCCTGTGGGACCAAGCCCTCTCCACCCTGTCGATTGCCTGCAACGCAGCCGCTCAGTGGATGCTGTACCGGGCGCTGGAGGAATGGCTGGGCCCCCGCCCCTTGCGCCGCGTGCTGCTGGTGCTGGTGATTGCCGCCCCACTGGGCTACACCCTGGGTTTTGGGCACTACGCCTGGCGCGTAGGCTGGGCCAACTTTTTGATGGCCACCATTTTGTGCATCGTTGCGCGCGCCACCCTGGCGCCCGTGGTGGAGGCCAACCTGCGCTGGCGCAGCCTGCTGATGGGCTGCCTGCTGACATCGGCCGCTTTCACGCTGGCGCGGGGCATGCTGGGCGCCTTCACCGACCAGTACCCGAGCTTTCGCACGCCCCATCCCGTCAACCTGGCAGCTGCTGTAGCCACCAATGTGAGCCTGGTGCTGGGCACCGTCGCCCTGCTGGTGGCGTGGCGGTCGGAGGCAGAACACAAGCTGCGCACGCTGGCGATGACCGATGGCCTCACCGGCGTGCTCAACCGGCGAGGCTTCACCACCCAAGGCAGCAGCCTGCTGGCACACGCCGCACGTCACCAGCTGCCCATGACGGCAATGATGCTGGACCTGGACCACTTCAAGCAGGTCAACGACACCCACGGCCACGAGGCCGGAGACCGTGCCCTGCAGCTGTTTGCCCGTCTGCTGGGCGACACCTGCCGCAGCGGCGACCTGGTAGGGCGCCTGGGGGGCGAGGAGTTTGGCGTGCTGCTGCTGCACAACAGTGCGCCTGCCGGCCTGGCGCTGGACCGGCGGTTGCGCAAGCGCCTGCATGCCGCCAGCGTGGCAGAGCTGGGCTTTGCGCTGGACTACAGCGCCGGGATGGCCGTCCTGCAGCCCGGTGAGGCGGACTTGGCAGAACTGATGGCCCGTGCCGATGGCGCACTCTACGCAGCCAAGACGGCGGGCCGGGGGCGGCTGGTCGCGGCAGAATAAGTCGATCAGTCCTTTTTTGATAGCATCCGGCGCAATATCCACTAGCGCCTGCGGCAGATTCTGGGGCGGTTTCAACAACGAAGTGCGCCAGTCCCCAGTGTAAGTGGGGTCACTTTGTA
>NZ_JBMDJH010000008.1:0-224306 GCF_057809085.1 Acidovorax sp. FG48
GAACATGTGACCCCTGCCGTGTGAAGGCAGTGCTCTACCGCTGAGCTAATCACCCTTGTCGCTGCGACAGCCTTCTATTATGGCACAGCTTTTCAGGCCGATTGGAGAGTTCTCCAAATTGTTTTGCCACCGCTGGCCTTGTCGATCTGCGTGAGCACCTCGGCATGCGCTGCCTGCTCCTGCTCGCTCGCCCGCAGCACGGGCAGCGCAAGGCCACGCAAATCAATGGCGGCCACCTTCACACCGTCAGCACTGTCATGGCCATCATCGGCGATCAGCAAGGCATCCTGCCCGCGTGTGAGGTTGATGTACACGTCGGCCAGCAACTCGGCGTCAAGCAAGGCGCCGTGCAGCGTACGGCCCGAGTTGTCCACGCCCAGGCGGTCGCACAGGGCGTCCAGCGAGTTGCGCTTACCGGGGTACATCTCCTTGGCCATGGCCAGCGTGTCGGTCACGCTCTGCACATAGGTGCCAAACGTCGGGCGCCCCACCAGCTCCAGCTCCTTGTTGAGGAAGCCCACGTCAAACGCTGCGTTGTGGATGATGATCTCGGCGCCCTGCAGGTACTGCAGGATGTCATCCACCACATCCGCAAACTTGGGCTTGTCCTTCAGAAACTCGTTGCTGATGCCGTGCACCTTCAGCGCATCTTCATGGCTGTCACGGCCAGGGTTGAAGTACAGGTGCAGATTGTTGCCGGTCAGCTTGCGGTTGAGCAGCTCCACACAACCCAGTTCAATGATGCGGTCACCCCCCTCGGCCGAAAGGCCGGTGGTCTCAGTGTCCAGAACAATTTGCCGGGACATCAGTGATTTTCCTTGGCGTGGTTGATCGTGTACTTCGGAATTTCGACCACCAGATCGGTCTGCGCCAGGATGGCCTGACACGACAGGCGCGACTGCGGCTCCAGGCCCCAGGCACGGTCCAGCAAGTCTTCTTCCTCTTCTTCTGCCGCATTCAGCGAATTCAACCCCTGGCGCACGATGACGTGGCAGGTGGTGCACGCGCAGCTCATGTCGCAGGCGTGCTCGATGTTGATGTGGTTGTCCAGCAGGGCTTCGCAGATCGAGGTGCCTGCAGGCGCATTGATTTCGGTGCCTGCGGGGCAATATTCGGGATGGGGAAGGATCTTGATGACGGGCATGGGGTGTTTTCTTCTTGTCAGAGGGATGCGCAGGGGCGCATCACAGGCTTGCGACGTTCTTGCCGGCCAGGGCCTGCTGGATACCGCGGTTCATGCGCTGGGCTGCGAAAGCCTCGGTGCCCTTGGCCAGGGCTTCCGTGGCTGCTTCGATAGCCGCTGCATCGTCGCTGTCGCGCTGGTGGCGCAGGGCCACCATCAGGGCGTCGATGGCGGCCCGCTCCTTGGGGCTGAGCACGTCGCCATCCGCATCCAGTGCGCTTTGCGTAGCAATCAACATGCGGTCGGCGTCCACACGGGCCTCGACCACGGCACGGGCCTTCATGTCTTGCGCTGCCGTGGCAAAGCCGTCCTGCAGCATGCGCGCTATTTCGTCGTCCGTGAGGCCATACGATGGCTTTACGTCAATGCGAGCCTCCACCCCACTGCCCTGCTCCTTGGCGGCCACGCTCAGCAGGCCATCGGCATCGACGGTGAAGGTCACACGGATGCGCGCAGCGCCTGCCGCCATGGGGGGAATACCGCGCAACTCAAAGCGCGCCAGGCTGCGGCAGTCCTGCACCAAATCGCGCTCGCCCTGCACCACATGGATGGCCAAAGCAGTCTGTCCATCCTTGTAGGTGGTGAAGTCCTGCGCCTTGGCGGTGGGAATGGTCTCGTTGCGCGAGACGATGCGCTCCACCAAGCCGCCCATGGTCTCGATGCCCAACGACAGCGGAATCACATCCAGCAGCAGCAGGTCACCTACGGTGTTGTTACCTGCCAGCTGGTTGGCCTGGATGGCGGCGCCCAAGGCCACCACTTCGTCCGGGTTCAGATTGGTCAACGGTTCCTTGCCGAAGAACTCTGCCACGGCCCGCTGCACCTGCGGCATGCGGGTGGAGCCCCCCACCATGACCACGCCCTGCACCTCGTCGCGCTCCAGATGCGCATCGCGCAGGGCACGGCGCACAGCCGCCATGGAGCGGGCAGTCAGATCGGCGGTCACGGCATCAAAATCCGAACGTTTGACGTCAAACTGCACGGAAGCGCTAGATAAATCTGCCTTGAACACTACCAAATCAGTAGCAGTCAGCGCCTCTTTGCATTGGCGCGCCGCCATGCGCACGGCCGACTTGTCGGCAGGCGTAACCGCCTGTTGCCCCACCTGTTGCAGTACCCACTCTGCCAGCGCGGCGTCGTAGTCATCGCCCCCGAGGGCAGAGTCGCCGCCCGTGGCGATCACCTCGAACACCCCCTTCGTCAGGCGCAGGATGGAAATATCAAACGTACCCCCACCCAGGTCATACACGGCGTAGACGCCCTCGCTGGCGTTGTCCAGGCCATAGGCAATCGCTGCCGCCGTGGGCTCGTTGATGAGACGCAGCAGGTTGATGCCCGCGAGCTTGGCCGCATCCTTGGTAGCCTGGCGCTGGGCGTCGTCAAAGTACGCTGGCACGGTGATCACCGCGCCGTAGAGATCGTCGTTGAAGGTGTCTTCGGCCCGGTAACGCAGCGTAGCGAGGATCTCGGCGCTGATCTCGACGGGTGACTTGTTGCCATCCACCGTAGCGAGACTGACCATGCCGCCCGCGCCAGCGTCGTTTGCGACCACAAAGTCGTACGGCAACTTTCCTGCCTCTGCCACGTCTTTCAGGCCACGCCCCATGAAGCGTTTGGCCGAGGCGATGGTGTTGCGTGCATCCTGGGCTTGCGCCGCCACGGCGTCATAGCCGATCTGACGCCCGCCGTTGGCGAGGTAGCGCACCACCGAGGGCAGCAGCACCCGGCCCTGGGCATCGGGGAGGCATTCGGACACCCCATTGCGCACCGCTGCGACCAAAGAATGGGTGGTGCCCAGGTCAATGCCCACTGCAATGCGCCGCTGGTGCGGGTCGGGGGATTGGCCAGGTTCGGAAATCTGCAGAAGCGCCATGAAATTTCGGATCTCTACGTGGTGGAGCCCGCCATCGCATCAACACGCGAGGGGGCCCTTTGGGAATGCAAACCGCCCTATTGTCCCAGTTGCTCTCTGCGACGCTCAATGTCGTCGGCAAATCGCGCAATGAACATGAGGGCTCTGACCTGGCGGGCTGCGCCCGCATAGTCCTGCTGCTGGTCGATGAGTTGCTCGCACTGCGCCAGCGCGGCACGGCGGGCTTGCGCCACCTCATCATCCAACGCGTCCAGCTCGCTGTCTGCTCGGGCGTCTTCCAGCGCCTCGCGCCACTCCATTTGCTGCATCAGAAAGGCAGCGGGCATGGCGGTGTTGTCTTCGGCACGGATGGGCGCACCGTGCAGTTCGCACAGGTAAGCAGCGCGGCGCATCGGGTCCTTCAGGCGCTGGTACGCCTCGTTGATGCGTACCGACCATTGCATGGCCACACGCTGTGCCGCAGCGCCCTGGGCGGCAAACTTGTCGGGGTGGGCCTCGCGCTGCAGATCCTTCCAGCGCGCGTCGATGGCGCTGCGCTCCTGCGCAAAGCGGCGCGCGAGGCCAAACAGTTCGAAGTCGTCAGATTGCAGATTCATGCGCAGGGGCGAGAGAGAAATCCAAGAAAAAACCGCCAGCACAGAGCGCGTTGGCGGTTTGGTGTGACATCAACGAAAGGCGCTCAGACGCGGAAGCTCTCCCCGCAACCGCAGCGGTCCCGCTCGTTGGGGTTGTTGAACTTGAAACCTTCGTTCAGGCCTTCACGCACGAAGTCCAGCTCAGTGCCGTCAATGTAGGCTAGGCTCTTGGGGTCGATCAGCACCTTGACACCGTGGTTCTCGAACACGATGTCCTCAGGCTCGCTCTCGTCCACATATTCGAGCTTGTAGGCAAGCCCTGAGCAGCCTGTCGTCTTGACTCCCAGACGCACGCCCAACCCCTTGCCCCGACGGGTCAGGTAGCGGTTGACGTGCCGGGCGGCGGCTTCGGTCAGCGTAATGGCCATGTCTCTCGATCTATCTGTCAAACAATCAGGCGGCGGTGGTCGTGGCAGCGTGCTTGGTCTTGTAGTCCAGCACGGCAGCCTTGATCGCATCTTCGGCCAGGATGGAGCAGTGGATCTTGACGGGCGGCAAAGCCAGTTCTTCGGCGATCTCGCTGTTCTTGAGCGCCGCAGCTTCGTCCAGCGTCTTGCCCTTGACCCACTCGGTCACCAGCGATGACGAGGCAATGGCCGAGCCACAGCCATAGGTCTTGAACCGGGCATCTTCGATCACGCCGGTTTCGGGGTTCACCTTGATCTGCAGCTTCATCACGTCGCCGCAGGCGGGCGCGCCCACCATGCCGGTGCCCACCGAATCGTCACCCTTGTCGAACGAACCTACGTTGCGGGGGTTTTCGTAATGGTCAACCACTTTGTCTGAGTAAGCCATGATGTGTACCTCTTCAATACGTCCAGAATTTGTGCGGAATCAGTGAGCAGCCCATTGGATGGTGCTGATGTCGATGCCGTCCTTGTACATCTCCCACAGCGGGCTCAACTCGCGCAGGCGGGCCACGTTCTCGCGGATGGTGGAGATGGCGTAGTCGATCTCTTCTTCGGTCGTGAAACGGCCGATGGTCATGCGCAGACTGCTGTGCGCCAGCTCGTCACTGCGGCCCAACGCGCGCAGCACATAGCTGGGCTCCAGGCTGGCAGAGGTGCAGGCCGAGCCCGACGACACCGCCAGGCCTTTGATGCCCATGATGAGCGATTCACCTTCGACGAAGTTGAAGCTCATGTTCAGGTTCTGCGGCACACGGCGCTCCAGGCTGCCGTTGATGTAGACCTGTTCAATATCCTTGAGGCCGTCGAGCAAACGCTGCTGCAAGGCCTTGGCCTTGGCGTTGCTCTCTGCCATTTCTTCCTTGGCAATGCGGAAGGCTTCGCCCATGCCCACGATCTGGTGCGTGGGCAAGGTGCCCGAACGCATGCCGCGTTCATGGCCGCCACCGTGCATCTGGGCTTCCAGCCGCACGCGGGGCTTGCGGCGCACGTAAAGCGCACCAATGCCCTTGGGGCCATAGGTCTTGTGGGCGGTCATGCTCATCAGGTCGATGGGAAGCACGTTCATGTCGATCTCGACACGGCCGGTGGCTTGGGCAGCATCCACATGCAGCAGGATTCCCTTTTCGCGGCACAGCGCGCCGATGGCGGGGATGTCCTGGATCACGCCGATTTCGTTGTTCACGAAGAGGATGCTGATCAGCACGGTGTCGGGGCGGATGGCCGCCTTGAGCACGTCCATGTTGACCAAGCCGTCTTCCTGCACGTCCAGGTAAGTAGCTTCAAAACCCTGGCGCTCCAGCTCACGCATGGTGTCCAGCACGGCCTTGTGCTCGGTCTTGAGCGTGATGAGGTGCTTGCCCTTGCCTTTGTAGAAATGCGCGGCGCCCTTCAGGGCCAAGTTGATCGACTCGGTCGCACCACTGGTCCAGACGATTTCGCGCGGGTCGGCACCGATCAGGTCTGCCACCTGGACACGCGCTTTTTCCACCGCCTCTTCGGCCTCCCAGCCCCAGGCGTGGCTGCGCGATGCCGGGTTGCCAAAGTGCTCACGCAACCAGGGAATCATGGCGTCCACCACACGGGGGTCTACCGGGGTCGTGGCGCCATAGTCGAGGTAAATGGGAAAGTGCGGGGTCATGTCCATGGCTGGCTCAGTAAAAGGTTCTGGCTGGCAAACAGAAGAGGCAGAACAAACAGGAAAACGATTAAAACGCGGTCAGGGCAGTGCCGACCCCAGGGCCAGCACCGCGCCTCATAGGTCAGGATTTGGCGAAAACGTTGCCCAGCGCAAACACCGAGTTCGGGGCATTCACGCGAATGGGCTTGACCACAGGGGTGGTGGAGATGGCACGGCGCACCACGGGCTTGTCTTCGATCTGCACGCCCTTGGCGAGCTGCTCGTCCACCAGCTTTTGCAGGGTGACGGAATCCAGGAATTCGACCATGCGCTGGTTCAGCGAAGCCCACAGCTCGTGCGTCATGCAACGACCGGCTTCACCCAGGCAGTTTTCCTTGCCACCGCATTGAGTGGCGTCGATGGGCTCATCTACCGACACGATGATGTCTGCCACAGTGATGTCACCTGCCTTGCGGGCCAGCGTGTAACCGCCGCCGGGGCCACGGGTGGACTCCACCAGCTCGTGGCGGCGCAGCTTGCCAAAGAGTTGCTCCAGGTACGACAGCGAAATCTGCTGGCGCTGGCTGATGGCAGCCAGCGTGACGGGGCCGTTGTTTTGGCGCAAGGCCAGGTCAATCATGGCGGTGACCGCAAAACGGCCTTTGGTTGTGAGACGCATCGCAAGCTCCTTGTGCTAAGGCTTGTTCGTTGAAGAAACCGCCGTCGCTGACTGTTTGCCAGCGTGGCACCGTCTCCGCCCTTACTCCGCACAGTCACCTGCCGCGGAGCCCTTCATCGTTGGGCTGTTTTGTTGAGTGTTTTGTGCGAGTATAGCACAAATCCCTATTGATTCTGTCGGGTTAAAAAACCAAATAGTTATTAATCGACTCAATAGTAATTTCTCATCACACACCCGGCCGCAATCCTTTTTCTACAAGGCTACGGAATCGCTGCCGTGGGCTCCAAACGCTTGGTCCTTGAGCCGCGTCAGCTGGTCGCGCACCCGGGCGGCCTGCTCGAACTCCAGGTTGCGCGCATGTTCCAGCATGAGCTTCTCCAGGCGCTTGATCTCGCGGGCCACGTCCTTCTCGGACATGTCCTCCACCTGCGCACGCTGCAGGGCTTCTTGCTCCAGGCGTTCAGCGTCCTTGCCCGCTTTTTCGCTGTACACCCCGTCAATCAGGTCTCTTACCCGCTTGACAATGCTGCGCGGCGTGATCCCATTGGCCTCGTTGTATGCGATCTGCTTGATGCGCCGGCGTTCCGTTTCGCCCATGGCTTTTTTCATGGAGTCGGTGATGCGGTCGGCGTACAGGATGGCATGGCCGTTCAGATTGCGCGCTGCACGGCCAATGGTCTGGATCAGGCTGCGCTCAGCGCGCAAGAAGCCTTCCTTGTCCGCGTCCAGAATCGCTACCAGCGACACCTCGGGGATGTCCAGCCCTTCACGCAGCAGGTTGATGCCCACCAGCACGTCAAACGCGCCCAGCCGCAGGTCCCGGATGATCTCCACGCGTTCCACGGTATCCACATCGCTGTGCAGGTAGCGCACCTTCACACCGTTGTCCGTGAGGTAGTCGGTTAACTGCTCGGCCATGCGCTTGGTCAGCGTGGTAATGAGTACGCGCTCGTGCTTTTCAACCCGAATGCGTATTTCTTGCAGCACATCATCCACTTGATGGGTGGCGGGTCGCACCTCCACCACCGGGTCCACCAGGCCCGTGGGGCGCACCACCTGGTCCACCACCTGCCCTGAATGGGTCTTTTCGTAATCAGCGGGTGTGGCCGAGACAAAGATCACCTGCCGCATGCGCTGCTCAAACTCTTCGAACTTGAGCGGGCGGTTGTCCAGCGCCGACGGTAGCCGAAAGCCGTAATCGACCAGCGTGGTCTTGCGCGCACGGTCGCCGTTGTACATGGCGCTGAGCTGGCCGATCATCTGGTGGCTCTCGTCCAGGAACATGATCGCGTCCTTGGGCATGTAGTCCGTCAGCGTACTGGGTGGGTCGCCCGGTGCGGCGCCCGACAGGTGGCGCGTGTAGTTCTCGATGCCCTTGCAGTGGCCCACCTCGCTGAGCATCTCCAAATCAAACCGCGTGCGCTGCTCCAGCCGCTGCGCCTCCACCAGCTTGCCGTCGGCCACCAGTTGCTGCAGGCGCTCGGCCAGTTCCAGCTTGATGGTCTCGACGGCGGCCAGCACCTTGTCGCGTGGCGTCACGTAGTGGCTGCTGGGGTACACCGTAAAGCGCGGAATCTTCTGCTTGACGCGGCCGGTGAGCGGGTCGAACAGCTGCAGGCTCTCGATCTCGTCATCAAACAGCTCGATGCGAATCGCCAGCTCCGAGTGTTCGGCCGGGAACACATCGATGGTGTCGCCGCGCACACGGAACTTGCCCCGGCTGAAATCCGCCTCGTTGCGCTGGTACTGCATGCGGATCAGCTGGGCAATCACATCGCGCTGCCCCACCTTGTCGCCCACCCGCAGCGTCATCACCATGCGGTGGTAGCTCTCGGGCTCGCCAATGCCGTAGATGGCCGACACGGTGGCCACGATCACCACGTCGCGCCGCTCCATCAGGCTCTTGGTGCAAGACAGCCGCATCTGCTCGATGTGCTCGTTGATCGCGCTGTCCTTCTCGATGAACAGGTCGCGCTGCGGCACATAGGCCTCGGGCTGGTAGTAGTCGTAGTAGCTCACGAAATACTCCACGGCGTTCTTGGGGAAGAACTCGCGGAACTCGCTATACAGCTGCGCGGCCAGCGTCTTGTTGGGCGCAAAGATGATGGCCGGGCGGCCCATGCGCGCGATCACGTTGGCCATGGTGAAGGTCTTGCCCGAGCCCGTCACGCCCAGCAGGGTCTGGAAGGTTTCTCCGTCATGCAGACCCTCCACCAGCTTGGCAATGGCTTCGGGCTGGTCACCTGCGGGGGGATAGGGCTGGAACAGTTCGAAGGGGGAATCAGGGAAGCGGACGAACTCGCCGTCTTGCTTTTCAGTTATGACTTCGGTGATATCTGGCATGGGGCGTGGTCAACGGGTGGAGCAGGCCGCCCGTTAAAATCGGCGGAACCCGGCACAGTACACCACGCCCGGATTCTTCGCTACTGACAACCTTTCAAGGATTTTCATGTCTCTGTTCACCGCCGTCGAAATGGCCCCCCGCGACCCCATCCTGGGCCTCAACGAGCAATTCAACGCCGACACCAACCCCAACAAGGTCAACCTGGGCGTCGGCGTTTATTTCGACGACAATGGCAAGCTGCCCCTGCTGCAGTGCGTGCAGGCCGCTGAAAAGACCATGATGGAAAAGCCCACGGCCCGTGGTTACCTGCCCATCGACGGCATCGTGGCCTATGACAACGCTGTCAAGAGCCTGGTGTTCGGCGCCGACAGTGAACCCGTGAAGTCCGGCCGCGTGGCCACCGTGCAGGCCATCGGCGGCACTGGCGGCCTGAAGATCGGCGCTGACTTCTTGAAGAAGGTCAGCCCCAACGCCAAGGTGTTGATCTCCGACCCCAGCTGGGAAAACCACCGCGCGCTGTTCACCAACGCCGGTTTCGAAGTCGACACCTACGCGTACTACGACGCTGAAAAGCGCGGCGTGAACTTTGAAGGTTTTCTGGCCAGCCTGAACGCGGCCGCTCCCGGCACCATCGTCGTGCTGCACGCCTGCTGCCACAACCCCACCGGCTATGACATTTCCCCCGAGCAGTGGGACCAGGTGATCGCCGCCGTCAAGGCCAAGGGCCTGACCCCCTTCCTCGACATGGCCTACCAGGGCTTTGGCCACGGCATCGCCGAAGACGGCGCCGTGATCGGCAAGTTTGTGGCCGCTGGCCTGAACTTTTTCGTCTCCACCTCGTTCTCCAAGAGCTTCAGCCTGTACGGCGAACGCGTGGGTGGCCTGTCGGTGCTGTGCGCCGACAAGGAAGAGGCCGGCCGCGTGCTGAGCCAGCTCAAGATCGTGATCCGCACCAACTACTCCAACCCACCCATCCACGGTGGCGCAGTGGTGGCTGCCGTGCTGAACAACCCCGAGCTGCGCGCGATGTGGGAACAAGAGCTGGCCGAAATGCGCGTACGCATCAAGGCCATGCGCCAGAAGCTGGTGGACGGCCTGAAGGCCGCCGGCGTGAAGCAGGACATGAGCTTCATCACCACCCAGATCGGCATGTTCAGCTATTCCGGCCTGTCCAAGGACCAGATGGTGCGCCTGCGCAACGAGTTCGGTGTGTACGGCACCGACACCGGCCGCATGTGCGTGGCCGCGCTTAACAGCAAGAACATTGACTACGTCTGCCAGGCCATTGCAAAGGTTGTCTGAGCACGATGAGGAAGCGGCGCTCGCGCTCCGCTTCGTGAGCGAAACGCTCCAGAACCCGCACAACGCGGCCCTTCTGGAGCGTTTGCCGTTTCTGGGCCTGCCCGATGCGTGGCTGGTGGCGGGCTGCCTGTTCCAGACGGTGTGGAACCTGCGATCAGGTCTGGCGCCCACCGCGAACATCAAGGACTACGACCTGTTCTACTTCGACGGCAACGACTTGTCCGAATCGACGGAGCAGCAGGTGCAAGCCCGCGCCACCTCCCTCTTCGCCGACCTGCCCATCACCGTCGAAGCCAAGAACCAGGCCCGGGTACACCTCTGGTACGAACGCTGGTTTGGTTACCCCTATGCGCCGCTGCAGTCGGCCCGCAACGGGATCGAGCGTTTTCTGGTGCCCTGCACCTGCGTGGGCCTGCAACCTGCCATCACCCCCGGCGTTGCTCAGCCCAGGCTGTACGCGCCGTACGGACTGGAAGAGCTGTACGCAGGACTTCTCAAACCCAACCCCGCCTGCCCGCACCTGCCGTTGTTTGAGGCCAAAGCGCAAAGCTACCGCGAACGCTGGCCGTGGCTGACGATCCAGACCGCAGGTCGCGCGGCGGCCTGAAGACCGTCCGACCGCTGCGACGCTGCGATTTCAGGCATTTTTGGCCTCAAGCGCTAGATGTACATGCGCCAATAGCTATCAAAAAAGAAGCATTCAATCCGCTTCAGAAAGCATCCCTCAGCCCCACAGCACGGACCGCATCGAGATCGATGCCGACTGATAGCCCGTGTTGAAAAAGCGGGGCATCTCGCTGGGCAGCACGGCCCCCGCTGCGTAAAGCAGCGGCAGGTAGTGCTCGTAAGTGGGGTGTGCCTGCTGGGCCACGGCGCCCAGCTTCTGGAAGTCCTGCAAGGCGCCCAGCTGGCCCTTTTTGATCTGTTCCTGAACCACGGTGTCGAACTCGGTGGCCCAGTCATACGCTTCGTTGGCAGCCGAGCCACGGCGGGATGCGCGCAGGTTGTGCACGATGTTGCCGCTGCCCACGATCAGCACGCCCCGCTCGCGCAGGGCCTTGAGCTGCTGTCCCAGCACATAGTGCTCGGCCGGAGGGCGGCTGTAGTCCATGCTGAGTTGCATCACCGGGATGCGCGCCTGGGGGAACATGGGCTTGAGCACCGACCAGGTTCCGTGGTCCAGCCCCCATTCGCCCTCGTCCACACCCAGCGCTGCGCCCGTGGCCGGGGATTTCAGCTCCTTGGCCAGGCTGCGTGCCACCGCCGGGGCGCCCGGCACGGGGTACTGCTGGTCAAACAGCGCCTGGGGGAAGCCGCCAAAGTCGTGGATGGTTTTGGGGTTGGCCATGCCCGTCAGCTGCCAGCCACCGCGCGTGAGCCAGTGGGCCGACACGCACAGGATGAGCTGTGGCTGCACCGCGCGCGCCATCAGCTCCGCGCCCATGGCCTGCCAGCTGCGGCGCCAGGCGTTGTCCTCGATGGCGTTCATGGGGCTGCCATGGCCCACAAACATCACCGGCATGCGGGGCGAAGGCTTGAGCGCCTGCAGCGCGGGCGCCGTGGCAGCACTGCTCAGGGACGTGGTCATGAAGGCTCCCGGAAAGGCGGCCAGGCCTGTGAGGGCGGCCAAAGAGGTTCTGCGTTGCATGGATCAGGGAGCGTAACAAATTATGTATAACGCAGGGAGTGAGCCGGGGCGTACCGCGAAGTTCCGGCGTCACCCCCTCCATTCAAAAACCACAACACCGAGACACCTTCCCACCCATGCCCACCGCCCTGCCCCAGCCCCTGCGCAACACCCGTGTTCTGAGCCTTGCGCTCAACCTGCCCGGCCCCGCCGCCCTGATGCGCTGCGCGCGCATGGGGGCCGAATGCACCAAGCTCGAACCTCCTCCCGCGCCTGGCTACCCCAGCGCTGACCCCATGGGCATCTACAGCCCCGCAGCCTATGCCACGCTGCACGATGGCGTGCGCGTGGTGCATGCCCACCTCAAGACGCCCGAAGGCCAGGCCGCGTTGCATGACGAGCTGGCTCGCACCGATGTGCTGATCACCTCCTTCCGCCCCTCGGCGCTCACCAAGCTGGGCCTGGGCTGGGACGCGTTGCAGACCCAATACCCGCGCCTGTCGCTGGTGCGCATCGTGGGCGCCGCGGCAGAGCGGGCCGAAGAACCGGGCCACGACCTCACCTATCTGGCCGACGCCGGCCTGGTAACCGGCACCGAGATGCCCCCCACGCTCTACGCCGACATGGGCGGCGCGCTGATGGCCAGCGAAGCCGTGCTGCAGGCCCTGCTGGAGCGCGCCCACACCGGAGGCGGCGTGTGCATCGAAGTGGCCCTGGCCGATGCCGCAGCCTGGCTGGCCCAGCCGCGCCACTGGGGCCTGACCACGCCCGACGGTGACGTGGGCGGCCACCACGCGGGCTACCGCATCTACCCGTGCGCCGACGGCCGTGTGGCCGTGGCTGCGCTGGAGCCGCACTTTGCCGCCAGCCTGTGCGCTGCTGCAGGCCTGCCTGCTACGGGTGACCCCCAGGTGCTGCGCGCCCCCGACACCCACGCGGCTGTGGCGGCTTTTCTGCGGACTCAGACCCGCGCACAACTCGATGCGTTGGCAGTGGCGCAAGACATCCCGTTGCACACCCTGGCTTGAAGACGGGCGCGCTGACCGATGCAGAAGCAAGGCACCGTCGTCCGCTGGGACGCCAGCCGCGCCTTTGGCTTTATCCGCAGCCCGGACACGTCTGCCGATGTGTTTTTTCATGTGCGGGACTACCGGGGCAGCACCCCGCCGCGTGAAGGGCTTACCGTCGTGTACGAAGAGATTCACGTGGGCGGCAAGGGGCCTCGGGCCATGGCTGTGTTGCCTGTGGGGCCAGCTGCAGGTGCCATCCAGCCCCAGAGCCCAACGCGCACGCAGTCAACATCTCCGCACCCAACACGGCGTACGCCTGCGCAGCGCGCAGGTCAGACACAGCCTGCCCCACGCAAACGCCCTGCAACGGCCAGCCAGCCGCCCACCGGCGCCGGTTCAGCGCTGATACACCTGCTGATGCTGGGCTGGGTGAGTCTGGTGGCCTGGGGCCTCTGGGCAGGCCGGCTGCCCTGGTGGGTGCTGGGCGCCGCCATAGGCGTCAACCTTCTGACCTTTCTGGTCTACGCCATGGACAAAAGCGCCGCGCAAAACGGCCAGTGGCGCACCAAAGAGAGCCACCTGCACATGTTGAGCCTGGCGGGCGGCTGGCCGGGCGCATGGTTTGCCCAGCAATGGCTGCGGCACAAATCGCGCAAGACGGAGTTCCGCGCGGTGTATTGGGCCACCGTGGTGTTGCACTGCGCGGCCGTGGTCGCTTGGCTGGGCGGATGGTTGCACGGGTTGTAGTGCCGCCGTTGCTATCAAATTTGATAGCAAAGAAGCCATGAAGCACTGGCGCAACAGGCACTTTGTGCACATCAGCAAGCCCTGATCTACAACAGCGCACCGCAGGCTGACGCAAAGACAGCCCGCAGACCTACACAGCGTTTACGGGCACCCGGTTTCAATCCCAAGGTCTGAAACACCTTGGGAGATGTCCATGAAACCCTTCGTCCTTGATTCCTCCATGACCAATATGGGCGGCATCTTCTACCCCACCGGCCAGGTGTTCGCCCTGTTCCCCGATGAAGACTGCACGCGCCAGGCAGCGCTCGCGCTGCAGGCGGCAAGCCACCAGGGCGATATTGCGTACGCCAGCCCCGAGGTCATCCTGCAAGAAATTGTGCACACGCTGGGTACGGCAGACGCGCCGCTCCCGTCTGTGGGTGCCGAAGGCGACATGGTGCGGCGCATTGCCGATCTGGCGGGCACCGGGCACCACGGCCTGCTGATCGCTATGGCAGACAAAGACGAGGCCGACAGCGTGGTGAACGCCATTGCGCCCGAAGGTGCAGTCACGGCGTTCTACTACCGCACCTTCATCATCGAAGACCTGATCTCGCAGCCCGCCAGCACTGGCCCGCAGTCGGTGGTGGTTGGCACCCACGCGGCAGAGGGTTGAAGCTCCACGAAATCGCCCAGCACTCTTAGAGGCAGGATCATGGCGGCTGCGTCATTGAGCTAGGAGCCTTTCGGCGTCTCATCCACCGCGCCCACTGTCAGTGGACCGCGGCTGCCGCCATCGATCTCAGCGCGGCTTGCGTGCGGACGGCTTAGCGGCACCCGTGACGCGCGGTGGCAGGCCGGTGTGCTGGGTCAGTATGCGGCCCTTCTGCGGTTGACCGGGCTTCATGGGCTTGACCTGCTTGACGGGTGCAGCCGTTGCGGCCTTCGCGCCTGTGGGCGTGGAGTTCTTGCGACGCGCGCTCTGGTACCCGCCGTCCGTCAAGGGCTGGAAGGTAGGGATCAGGTGGTGCTTGCCGTTGCCAATCAAATCCGCCCGGCCCATGGCTTTGAGCGCCTCGCGCAGCAGCGGCCAATTGTTCGGGTCGTGGTAGCGCAAAAAGGCCTTGTGCAGGCGGCGGCGCTTTTCGCCGCGCACGATGTCCACCGATTCCTCGGCCTCGTCGCGCATCTGGCGGCGCACCTTGGTGAGGGTGTTGCGGCCCGAGTGGTACATGGCCGTGGCCGTGGCCATGGGGCTGGGGTAGAACGTCTGCACCTGGTCGGCGCGGAAACCGTTCTTCTTGAGCCAGATGGCGAGGTTCATCATGTCCTCGTCGCTCGTGCCAGGGTGCGCAGCAATGAAGTACGGGATCAGGAACTGCTTCTTGCCCGCCTCTTCGCTGAACTTCTCGAACATCTGCTTGAACTTGTCATAGCTGCCGATGCCCGGCTTCATCATCTTGGTGAGCGGGCCCTGCTCGGTGTGCTCGGGCGCGATCTTGAGGTAGCCCCCCACGTGGTGCTGCACCAGTTCCTTCACGTACTCGGGGCTTTTCACGGCCAGGTCGTAGCGCAGGCCCGATCCGATGAGGATCTTCTTGATGCCCTTGAGCGCGCGGCCACGGCGGTAGATCTTGATCAGCGGGCCGTGGTCGGTGGTGAGGTTCTGGCAGATGCCGGGGTACACGCAGCTTGGCTTGCGGCAGGCGGCCTCGATCTCGGGGCTGCGACAGCCCAGACGGTACATGTTGGCGGTGGGGCCACCCAGGTCGCTGATGGTGCCTGTGAAGCCCTTGACCTTGTCGCGGATGTCCTCGATCTCTTGGATGATCGAATCTTCCGAGCGGCTCTGGATGATGCGGCCCTCGTGCTCGGTGATGGAGCAAAAGGTGCAGCCGCCAAAGCAGCCGCGCATGATGTTGATGGAGAACCGGATCATCTCCCACGCGGGGATCTTGGTCGCGCCGTCATGGCTGCCGTTTTCGTCGGCGTAGCTGGGGTGCGGGCCACGTGCGTAGGGCAGATCGAACACATGGTCCATCTCGGCCGTGGTCAGCGGGATGGGCGGCGGGTTGATCCACACATCGCGCGCCGTGGCGCCTTCGCCATGCGCCTGCACCAGGGCGCGGGCGTTGCCCGGGTTGGTCTCCAGATGCAGCACACGGTTGGCGTGGGCGTAGAGTACGGGGTCGCTTTTGACCTGCTCGTAGCTGGGCAGGCGGATCACGGTCTTCTCGCGCGGAGGGACCTTGAGCTTGACCTTGAGCGCGGGGTTGGCAACGAACTGGATCGGCTGGATGGCGGGATTGGGGCTATTTTGGTCGGTAGCACTGGTGCTATCTGCGGCAACCGCTACAGAATCAGTAGCACTTCCATCGTCTTTGCTGCAGGTACTGCCTTGCGCTGCGGCCTGCTCGCTGGTGGTCATGTAGGGGTTGATGTGGGCTTCCACCCGGCCCGGCTCGTCCACCGTGGTGGAGTCGATCTCGAACCAGCCCTTGCCGCTTTCATCGTCGGGACGGCGCACAAAGGCCGTGCCGCGCACGTCGGTGATTTTCTCGACCGGCTCGCGCGCAGCAATGCGGTGAGCCACCTCGACCAGCGCACGCTCGGCGTTGCCGTACAGCAGCAGATCGCACTTGCTGTCCACCACGATGGAGCGGCGCACCTTGTCGCTCCAGTAGTCGTAGTGCGCAATGCGGCGCAGGCTGCCTTCAATGCCGCCCAGGATGATGGGCACGTCCTTGTAGGCCTCGCGGCAGCGCTGGCTGTAGACGATGGCGGCTCGGTCGGGGCGCTTGCCACCCACATCGCCGGGGGTGTAGGCGTCGTCGCTGCGGATCTTCCGGTCGGCGGTGTACCGGTTGATCATCGAATCCATGTTGCCCGCCGTCACGCCCCAGAACAGGTTGGGCTTGCCCAGCACCTTGAAGGGTTCGGCGCTCTGCCAGTCAGGCTGGGCGATGATCCCCACGCGAAAGCCCTGGGCCTCCAGCGTGCGGCCGATCACGGCCATGCCGAAGCTGGGGTGGTCCACATACGCGTCGCCTGTGACCAGGATGATGTCGCAACTGTCCCAGCCTAGTTTCTCCATCTCGGCGCGGCTCATTGGCAGGAACGGGGCCGTGCCGAAGCGCTTGGCCCAGTACGGACGGTAGCTGGTCAAGGGCTTTGCGGCGCGCGCAAAAAAGGAGACGTCAACGGGGGCGTTCATGCAAAGGGGGTCGCGGCCGCCCCCGGTGCGATGGGGGCTTTTGTAGGGCGCATCTGTGGTGGATAACCCGCGATTTTACGTTGGCAGACGTTTTTTGTCCCCTTGGTGGCCCTTGCCCCTCACTGATACAGGTTTGATGACCATCAAGCATATACTTGCCTTTGTCAATTAATTAACTGACAAAGGCATTCATGAGCAACGTTGCCCCCACCCCTTCCGACCCCCTCCCCGTTCCCCCGAGCGCGGTGAAGGCCGTGCGCCGCTTCAACCGCTTCATCACCCGCCGCATTGGCGTGCTGGACCCATACCTGGGCAGCAAGCTGTCATTGACCGATGTGCGCGTGTTGTATGAACTGGCGCACCGCGAGGCACCCGTGGCCAGCGAACTCGCACGGGAGCTCGGCCTGGACGGTGGGTACATGAGCCGGATACTGCGGCGTTTTGAGCAGTCAGGGTGGATAGAACGCCACGCCAGCACCAAGGACGCGCGACAAAGCCTGGTCACGCTCACCGCTGCCGGGCGCGAGGTGTTCGAGCCGCTGCAGCAGCGCTCGCGCGACGAGGCCGCCGCACTGCTCGCGCCTTTGCCCCCGGCGCGGCGCCAAGAGGTGGTGGAGGCCATGGAGCGGATCGAAACCCTGCTGTCCGCCCCCTCCAACGCCGCGGACGGCACGCGCATCGCCGTTCTGCGCGACCCTCTGCCCGGCGACATGGGCTGGGTGGTGCAGCAGCATGGCGAGATCTATTGGCGCGAGTACGGCTGGGACAACCGGTTTGAGGCCTTGGTGGCAGACATCGCGGCGCAGTTTCTGCGCAAGTTTCAGCCCGCGTGGGAGAAGGCCTGGATCGCCGAGCTGGACGGCGAGCGGGTGGGCTCGGTGTTTGTGGTGCGCAAATCCCCCACCACCGCACAGCTGCGCATGCTCATCCTCAGCCCCAAAGCCAGGGGCCTCGGCCTGGGCACCCGCCTGACCGACGAATGCATTGCCTTTGCGCGTGCAAAAGGTTACAAAAAGATGGTGCTGTGGACCAACAGCTGCCTGACGGCGGCGCGCGGTATCTATGCGCAACGGGGTTTTCAGTTGGTCAAGACCGAGCCCTACGAAGGTTTTGGTCAGCAATTGGTGGGAGAAACCTGGGAGCTGAAGCTTTGAATGAGGCTACGCAATCCGCTGCATGACCGGCAGCGCCCAACGCGAGGGCACGGAGCATCTCGATGACTTTGTCCGATCCGCTTTTGATTCGCCCCGTCACGGCCGCCGATGACCTGGCACGGCTGACCGCCCTCATCCACTCCGCCTACGCACCCCACGCGCAGCGGGGCCTGCGCTACTGGGGCACCCACCAGTCCGTGGAAGACACAGCCAAGCGATTTGCTTCTGGCACGGGGCTGGTGATGCTGGATGGAAACGACTATGTGGGCACCGCCACGCTGCGACCGCCGCAACCCGAGTCCACTGTACCGCTTTACCGCGAGCCTGCGGTGTGGTCGCTGTGCCAGTTCTGTATCAGCCCCGACGCCAAAGGCCGGGGCTACGGCAAACAGTTGCACGCCTATGCCCTGGACTATGCCCGCAAGGCAGGCGCCCGAGTGATGGCTTTAGACACTGCACAACCCGCTACCGCTTTGATAGCAATGTATGAATCCTGGGGTTACCGGGTGGTGGGCGAGTGCGACTGGCGCCCTTTGACCAACTACACCAGCGTGCTCATGGCACGCGACTTAGAGAAGGCACAAGGCGGCGTAGACAACACCGAATAAACACGCGCTCCACTGCGTGGTTTGTCACATCACGCAGGGCGCCGTATCACCACTCGCCAATTTCCCGCACGCGCTGTGCTAGGTCCGGCATCGCATCGTCATCCTGCTCGTCCATCGCGCTGGGCATTGCGGCGGCCGATGCCAACGCACTGGGGCTCGATGCCTGGGCGCCAGAGGGGGCAATAAAACGGCCAAACAGATGGCTGGCGAGAGAGGTAGGCAAAGGTGCAGAGAGCGAAGTGGCAAACATGGCGGTTCCTTTTCTGGTGGCCCGGGTGCTTTCAAATGCGTAGCAACAGCGTAGGCCACAGCGACAAGTCCGCAGTGTAGGAACGCACGCCAAACGTGTGTGTGACAGAACGCACATTCGCGACGCGATTGGTGTCGATCCATGCCCTTGAGGGCATGGACTGTGACTTCTGTCACACACCGTCCCAGGCTGGCACCCCAAATGCTCGCCGTACACTCGCTGCCCCATGCCCCAGACTCTGGCCGCCCCCGCGCACAGCGAACTCATCATCAAGAAAAGCCGCTTCATCGGCTGCGTGCAACCCATGGCCGACCGCACCAGTGCCCAGGCCGCCGTCGATGCCTTGTGGAAGCAGCACCCCGGCGCCGCCCACATCTGCTGGGCCCTGCTGGCGGGCGGCCAGTCTGCCGCGGTGGACGATGGAGAGCCCGGAGGCACCGCTGGCCGCCCCATGCTGGACGTGCTGCGCCACCAGGACCTGGAAGGCGTGCTGGCCACGGTGGTGCGCTATTTTGGCGGGGTCAAGCTGGGCGCGGGCGGCCTAGTGCGCGCCTACACCGACACCATTGCCCAGGCGCTGCTCACCGCCCCCAAGGTCACGCTGCAGCGCATGACCACCTTGCAATGCCAGGTGCCCTATGCCCTGGAGGGCTTGCTGCGCCGAGAAATCGAGGCGGCAGGTGCCGAACTGGTGGACGTTCAGCATGGCACCCTGGTCACCTTGCAACTGCGCCTGCCCCAAACACAAGCGGCGCCCTTTGTGCAACGCATCAACGACCATGGGCAAGGCCGCGTGGGCTGGTCGGATGTCGAAGCCTGACCCCGGGCTACGCCTTCATACAAAGGGTTGGGAAGCGCCCCCCACAGCGCCCTCGTAAAACGGCGTGCATGCCTACAGCGGTGGGGCCGTTCACGCTACACACTCCGGCTTTTCCGACTCCGAAAGAGCCCCATGCCCCAACCGCTCGACACCATCATCATCGGCGCCGGCACGGCGGGCCTGGCCGCCTTGCGCGAAGTGCGCAAGCGCACCGACCGCTACCTCATCGTGAACGAAGGCCCCTGGGGCACCACCTGCGCGCGCGTGGGCTGCATGCCGTCCAAAGCGCTGATCGAGGCAGCCAACGCCTTCCACCGCCGCCACACCTTTGAAGAATTCGGTCTGCGCGGCGCGAGTGGTCTGACCGCCGACCTGCCTGCCGTGCTGCAGCGCGTGCGCGCACTGCGAGATTACTTCGTGGCAGGAGCCACCCAGGCCACCAACGGGCTGGGCAGCGCCCAGAGGTCAGGGCGTGCAACGCTGCTGGGGCCACGTGCGGTGGACATCGACGGCACGGCTTACGCCACACGCAGCATCATCATCGCCACGGGGTCACGCCCCCGCGTGCCCGATGAATGGCTGGCGTTTGGCGACCGCATGCTCACCACCGACACCTTGTTCGAGCAACCCAGTCTCGGCCCCCGCGTTGCAGTGATTGGCATGGGACCGATCGGGGTGGAGCTGTCGCAAGCCCTGGCGCGGCTGGGCTTGGAGGTGGCGGCATTCACCACCGGCCACACGCTGGCCGGGCTGAGCGATCCTACGCTCAACGCCGAGCTGGCCGCTCTGCTGAAACAAGACATGGTCCTGCACATGGGCGCCGAGGCGCAGTTGCGCGAGGTGCCCGGAGGCATCGAGGTGGCGAGTGGCGCCAACCGCGTGGTGGTGGACCAGGTCATCGCCGCGATGGGCCGGGTGCCCAACATCGAACACCTGGGCCTCGAGACGCTGGGCGTGCCGCTGGATGCGCGCGGCTTGCCCACCGCAGACCCGCAAACCCAACAGATTGGCGACCTGCCGGTGTTTTTGGCGGGCGACGCCAACACCCACACCCCGTTGCTGCACGAGTCGGCCGATGAAGGCCACATTGCAGGCCTGAACGCCCTGGCCCCCACGCCCACGCGATTTCGGCGCCGCAGCTTGCTCTCCATCGTGTTCGCCGACCCCAACGTGGCGGTGGTGGGGCCGCGCGTGGCCGACATGGACCCGCACAGCACCATCACCGGCACCGCCAGCTACGCAAACCAGGGCCGCGCCCGCACCGCGCAGCGCAACCAGGGACGCCTCTGCATTTATGCCGACCACGCGAGTGGTCGCCTGCTGGGTGCCGAGTTGTGCGCCCCCGATGGCGAGCACCTCGCCCACCTGCTGGCCCTGGCCGTTCAGCAACAGCTGACCGTGCACGATCTTTTGGGCATGCCGTTCTACCACCCCACGCTGGAAGAAGGCCTGCGCACCGCCTTGCGCGACGCAGCCCGACAGTTGCCGAACGCCCGCACCTCCGACCTGGCCGCCTGCCCAGCCCTGGGGGTGCCTGCGCTGGACTAAGGCAATGCAGAACAGCGCAGCTTCACCGCCACCTGCACATGTAACAACCCTCAAGCACGCTTTTGTAGTGCCGATAAACCACTATTGCCCCAAGGAGTCACCATGGACGTCGCCCTGACCAACAGCATCGTCAACACCGCTACCAGCCTGGCCAGCGCCAAGACGTCCGACGCCCTGAACATGGTGGTGCTGAAAAAGGCGCTGGACATGCAGGCCGTGTCGGCCGCCACCATGATCGACGCCATGCAGCAGTCCATGCCGCAGCCCCAGTTGGCCACCAGCGGTACGCTGGGGACCAACGTCAACACCTTCGCCTAAGGGGCTGAGCCCCCCTCTCTCTCGGCCCTGGCGGCTCAGCGCAAACGCGCGGGCGACAGCCCTTCGACCCCCACGCCCTCGCGCACCAGCTCGTCGGCCAGCGGTTCGCCGCGCAGCAGCTGCCGCGCCAGCAACGAGGCGCCCGCCGCGCTCTGAATCCCATATCCGCCCTGCCCGGCCAGCCAGAAGAAGCCGGGCACATGGTTGTCCCAGCCAATCACCATGTCGCCATCCGGCACAAACGAGCGCAGCCCGGCCCAGGTGTGTGACGGGCGGCGGATCTGGAACCGGGTCATTTCCTCGATGTGATAAATCCCGGTGGCCACGTCCAGCTCTTCGGGCACCACATCGTGCGGGTGCGTGGGGTCGGCATTGGCCGGTGAGCCCAGCAGTTGCCCAGCATCGGGCTTGAAGTAAAAGCTTTCGTCGATGCCGATCACCGCAGGCCAGTGGGTGGCGTCCATGCCCTCGGGCACCGGAAAGGTGAACGCCGTGCGGCGGCGTGGCTCCAGCCCGATCGGCGGCACACCCGCCAGGCCCGCCACCACATCGGCCCAGGCACCCGCTGCGTTGACGATGGTGGGGGTGGCAAACACCCGCCCATCGGCCATCGTCACCTGCCACACAGTGCCTTCGCGGCGCACAGCCGTCACCTCGGCGTGGGTCAGCACCTGGCCGCCGCGCTGGCGCAGGCCACGCAGGTAGCCCTGGTGCAAGGCGTTCACGTCAATGTCCGCTGCCTCGGGCTCGCTCATGCCTGCGACCACAGCCTCGGGCTTCAGGCAGGGCAGTATCGCCAGCAGCTCGGCCTGCTCCACCCACTGCACATTGGGCGAGGTGGCGAGCGCCTCGTCGTAGGCTTGCTTCAGTAGATCGAGCTGGTCGGGCCCTGCCACATAGACCACGCCCCGGGGCGAGAGGATGGGGTCGGCGCCAAATTCAGGCGGCGGCGCATCGTAAAACGCGCGGCTGGCCCGGGTCAGCGCCTGGATGTTGGGCGTGCCATAGGTTGCCATGTAGAGCGCGGCCGAGCGGCCAGTGGTGTGGTAACCGGGCTGCGATTCACGCTCCAGCAGCAGCACGCTGGCGCCCTGCACTGCGGCGCCGGGCTGTACCAGTTGCCAGGCCACGGAGGCCCCGGCAATGCCTGCGCCAATCACGATGGTGTCCACGGTTTGCATGGTCGGTGTCTCCTGTTCAAACCGCCGACACCTGCGCAGCCGATGCCGCACGGTCGTCGCGCGGCAGGGTGCGGGCGTCGCGGGGGTCCGGTGCCACGGTCACGATGGAGGTCAGCGCAGGTTCGGCGCGCGTCTGCATCAGCTTGGCGATGTCGGGCCGGGGCCGTGCCAGCCCTGCAATGCCCTTGAACGCCTGCTCCAGCGCATGCCCCACACCCAGCGTGTGCCGGTCGGCGCGGAAACGGCCCACGATCTGCAGGCCAAACGGCATGCCAGCGTCGTCCAGCCCGCAGGGCAGGCTCAGCGCCGGATGGGTGGTGAGCGTGGTCACATACGTGAGCGCCAGCCAGCGGTAGTAATTGGCCTGCGGCTCGCCGTTGATGTGGCTGGCAAACAGCTCGGTCCAGGCAAAGGGCGACACAGGTGTGGTGGGCGCGAGGATGATGTCGTAGTCCTCGTACAACTTCTGGAACCGCGCCAGGATGCGTGTCTGCTCCGCCTGCGCCCAGGCGCTGTCCAGCAGCGTCATGGCGGCGCCCATTTCGTAGTTGGCGCGGGTGTTGGGGCCCAGGCTGGCGGGGTCGCGCTCATAGGCCTCGCGCGTGCTGGCCACAAAGGCCTCGGCGCGCAGCACGTCAAAGCAGCGGTGCACATCGCCCAGGTCGATGTCGATGGCGTCGCAACGCGCAAACAAGTGCTTCATGGCTTGCACCTTGTTGCGGAACACGGCGCGGATGCCGTTGTCCACAGCGCAGGCGCCAAAGTCATCGGTGTAGGCCACGCGCAGGCGGCTCAGGTCCACGGTTTCAGGCAGAAGGAAGCTCATCGGGTCCAGCGGGTAGCTCAGCGGGTCACCCGCCGACATGCCCGCCGATGCGGCCAGTTGCAGGCAGGCCTCTTCCACCGTGCGGCCCATGGGGCCAACCACAGAAATCGGCGTCCAGCCCAGCAGCTTGCGCGAGCTGGGCACCACGCCGGGCGAGGGCCGAAAGCCCACCACACCACAAATGGACGCCGGAATGCGCAGCGACCCACCCGTGTCCGAGCCCGTGCACACCGGCAGCATGTCGCACGCCAGCGCAGCGGCCGAGCCGCCCGACGAGCCCCCAGCGTTCAGGTTGGGGTTGAACGGGTTGCCCGTGGCGCCCCACACCGTGTTGCGCGAATTGGCGCCCGCGCCCATTTCCGGGATGTTGGTCTTGCCCGTCACGATGGCGCCCGCTGCGCGCAGGCGCGCCACCAGCACGTTGTCCTCGGCCGGAATGTGCTCGCGGTAGATCTGCGATCCATAGGTGGTCAGCAAGCCCGCCGTGGCCTCCAGGTCTTTCACGCCCATGGGCAGGCCATGCAGCAGGCCCAGCGGCTCGCCGCGCAGCACCGCTTGCTCGGCCGCCTTGGCTTCGGTGCGGGCGCGGTCGTAGCAGGTGGCGGTGACGGCATTCACGTGCGGGTTCACGGCCTCGATGCGTTCAATGCAGGCGTCCAGCAGCTCCACCGGCGAAATCTCGCGTGTGCCAATGCGGTGGCGCAGTTCGTTGGCCGTCAGCTCAACCAGGGCTTGGGGGGTTGTGGTGGTCATCTCGGGCTTGTCTCCTTGTTCTGGTCCCACGGGTTCAGTCTGCGGTGATAGCGGCACGCTGTGCAATGGCGCGCATCAGCGGCAACTCCTTATCGATCAGCTCGGCCAACACCTTGGACGAAGCATAGGACGGCTCGAACCCGACCGCGATCATCTTGTCACGCGTCTCGGGGTCTGACACCACCTGGGCCAGCGCCAGTTCCAGCCGCGCCTTCACGGCTGGCGGGAGCCCACGCGGCGCCACCATGGCGAGCCAGGTGTCCATCTCCAGGCCGGGGTAACCGCTCTCGGCCAGCGTGGGCACCTTGGGCAGCAGAGCCGAGCGTTTGCCGGAGGTCACCGCAATGGCCTTGATCTTGCCGTCCTTGAGCTGCGGCAGCGCCGCCGACACGGTATCGACAGTGAACGGGATCTGCCCGCCGAGCAGGTCGGTCATTGCAGGTGCACTGCCCTTGTAGGGCACATGCTGGATCTTGAGACCCGCCGCGTGGAAGAACATCTCGCCCGCAAACTGCGAGGTGGTGCCCGTGCCGAACGAGCCATACGAATACTTGTCGGGCGCCGCTTTCACCAGTGCCACGAACTGCTTCAGGTCGCTGGCCGGCACATCCTTGTTGGCCAGCAGAATCAACCCCGTGCGGCCCGTGATGCCAATGGGCTCAAAGCTCTTGACCGGGTCGTACGGAAGCTTGGCGCGCACGGCGGGGTTGACGGTGAAGGTGGTGCCCGAACTCATGAGCAGCGTGTAGCCATCCGGCGCCGCCCGCGCCACCGACGTCGCACCGATCACCGTGCCCGCCCCCGCGCGGTTGTCGATCACCACGCTCTGGCCCAGCTTGTCGCCCAGCTTTTTGCCAATCAGCCGCCCCAGCACATCGGTGGCGCCACCGGGCGGGAACGGAATCACCAGCGTGATCGGCTTGGTGGGGAACGCAGCCTCCTGCGCCATGGCCGGAGTCCACGCAGTGGCCCCCAGGGCGGCACAGAGGACGGCCGACAAAAGCAGTTGCTTGCGGTTCATGGCGTGGCTCCAGATAAAAAAGTGAAAAGAAAAAAGAGGAAAGAAGGTGGTGGGCCATCAGGCCTGCGCAGCCAGCACAGCCCGCCCGCGCTGCACAAAGCCCTGGTACTGCGCATCGGGCACCAGCAGGCCGCCCGTGGTCCATACCAGGTGGGTGGCCTGGTGCAGCACGGCCTCAATGCCCGTGCTGCGCAGCCAGGCCTGCCCGGCCGTGGTACCCGTCAACATGGCCGGGCCGCTGAAGCCTGCGGCGGCCGAGGGCTCAATGCGCTCGCCCAAGGCGTCCAGCACCCGCACCAGGAGCGCAAACAAGGTGTCGTCAGCCACGGTGTACACGCCCGACAGCAGCGGCCGCACCAGCTCGGCCGCCAGCAGCGATGCACGCGGCACGGCCAGGCCGTCGGCCTCGGTGCGGTTGGTCAGACCCCAGTCGTAGACCGAGGGGTGCTGCCCCACACCTTGCGTTGCATCGGCCATCATTTGCACCATGAAGCACGGCGACTGCACCGGCTCCGCAAAGAAGCAGTACACATGCGGCCCCAGCACCTGCCGCAGGCCAAAGGTGATGCCTGCGGGCGCGCCGCCCACACCACACGGCAGGTAGACGATGAGCGGGTGCTCGGCATCCACCACCACGCCTTGCTCGGCCAGTTGCTTTTGTAGGTGCAGCGCCGCCGCGCTGTAGCCCAGCAGTAGCGAGAACGATTGCTCGTCGTCCACAAAGTGGCACAGCGGGTTGCTGGCCGCCTCGGCGCGGCCAGCGGCCACGGCACGCTCGTAGTCGCCCGCGTGCTCCACCACCTGCACACCGCGCTGACGCAGTCGATCCTTTTTCCATTCTTTCGCGTCGGCCGACATGTGTACCGTGGCCTGGAAGCCCAAAGCCGACGCCACCACACCGATGCTCATGCCCAGGTTGCCCGTGGAGCCCACCGCCACCTGGTAGCGGCCCAGCACCTCGCGCGCCTGCGGCGTCGCCAACGCGCGGTAGTCACCACCCGGCTCTACCAGCCCATGCTGCAGCGCCAGTTTCTCCGCAAACTCCAGTACCTCATGCATGCCGCCGCGCGCCTTGATGGAGCCTGCGACGGGCAGGCTGTGGTCGGCCTTGATGAACAGGCGGCCTTGCCCCTCGGCCATGCCCAGCGCGGGCTGCAGCGCCGTAGCGGGCAGCAGGGGCGACTCCACCACACCCCCTGTTGCGGCCAGCTCGGGGAACACCTGAGCCAGCAGCCCGGCAAAACGCGCCAAACGCGCCGCCGCTGCCTTCGTATCATCCAGACTAATAGTCCTGCCCAATGCCGAAATCTCGGCGGCAGGCTGCGCCTCCCGGGCTGCGTTGGTCCACAAAGCAGGCTGGGCATTGCGCAAGCGGGCAGCCAGCAAGGCATCCACGGCAGGTTGGGTCTGGGCAGTCGTCATGGCAGCTATGTCTCGAAGAGTGTTGCCCCCATTCTTCGCCTGTCACGCCACCATCACAAACCATTTATATTGAGCGAAACATTAGTATTAATAATGGATATTCGCCTCTCCCCCTCCCTGCTCGCCTGGCTGCGCAGTTTTGATGCAGCGGCCCGCCACGGCAGCTTTACCAAGGCGGCGGCCGAGCTGTGTATCACCCAGGGGGCGGTGAGCCAGCAGGTCAAGCAGCTCGAAGACTGGCTGCGCCGCCCCCTCTTCTTGCGCACCCCGCGCGCGCTGGTGCCCACGCCCGAGGGCAAATGGCTGGCCGTGGTGCTGCGCGAGAGCTTTGATGCCATCGAAAGCACCCTGGCCCAGATGCGCCAACCGGCCGAGGCGGCCACCGCCACGCTGAGCTGCTCGCCCTCCTTCGCCATGAGCTGGCTCACCCCCCGACTGGGCGACTTCTTTCGCCAGCACCCGCACACCGGGCTGCGCGTGTTTGGCGAGTTCCACACCCTGGACCGCACCCGCATGGTGCGCGACGGCGTGGAGGCCGCCGTGCGCTTTGACCTGGGCGGCTACCGCGACCTGAACGCCACCGTGTTCCTGGACGAATGGCTCATCCCCGTGGCCAGCCCCGAATTCCTGGCCCGGCACCCACCCATCACCACGCCCGAGGATCTGCACGGCGACTGGCTGCTGCACGACGGCAGCGCCTGGGACGGCGCAGACACCTATGAGGAGTGGCAGCACTGGTTTGCGCAAAGGGGCGCCCCGCCCCCGCCCTGGGCGGGCGGCCAGCAGTTCAACCTGTCGCAACTGGCCCTGGGCGCCGCATTGGCCGGCCAGGGCATTGCCATGGGCCGCGCCGCGCTGGTGCTGCAGGACGTGAAAGCCGGGCGACTGGTGCCGCTGCTGGGGCGCAGCGTGCCATCGCGCGCGGCCTATTCGTTTGTGACCACCACCCACCCGAGCCCGGCGATGGAGCTGGTGAGGGAGTGGCTGGTGCAGGAAGCGCAGCGGGTTTGCGCAGAGCGCAGCGAGGTATTGCCTCCATTGGCTTTGCCCTAAACCTAGCATGGCGCAAATAATTTATATATTTTTCTACTCTTTGATTATAAAAAGAGTATAAATAGCATCATGTCAACCGATCTCATCCCCACCCTCGCCGCCGCCCGCAAAGCCCACCAGATGACCCAGGCCCAGCTCGCCGAAAGTGCAGGCCTCTCCCGCATGACAGTGCAGCGCACCGAAGGCGGCGACCTGGACCCCCGCTATTCCACCCTGGCCGAAATGGCGCGGGTGCTGGGTATGGACATCATTGCCGTGCCCAGCAGCCTGCGTCCCAGCCTGGAGGCGTTCATTCAGTCCGGCGGCAAGTTTCTGGGCCAGCCCGAAGGGGTGGATGCGCCCCCCTCGGTCGTAGACAGCCTGCGCCGCTGACCCTGGCGACACCACACCGCACTGCCTGGCCCAAGCCCCATGAGCACTTCCATCCGCTACCTGCGCCTGTACCTGCACCGCCCCCCGCAGGCGGGCGGCAGCGCGAGCGAGTCGGGTACGACAGCAAGCCGTCGTGAAGCGATTGGCTACCTCTCGCAGTACGGCGACATCCTGCGTGTGTCCTTCGACGAGAGCTACATCCGCAACCCGCAGCGCCCCACCCTGTCTCTCAACTACCAGGGCGCGGACGAGGCGGCCACGCAGCAGATCCTGGCATCGGCGCGCGATGCGCGGCTGGTGCGTACCGATGGGCGCTGGCCGGTGTACTTTCAGAACCTGCTGCCCGAGGGCCACAACCGCGAGCGGCTGGCGCGCGAGCGGGGCTGCAGCCCCGACGACGAGTTCGAGCTGCTGGCTGCAGCAGGCCACGACCTGATGGGCGCGCTGGAGGTGGAGCCCGTGCCCGCGCAAGACGGCATCCCGGACGTGGTGCGCTACTGGCACACCACCCAGGGGCTGGATGTGCTGGAGCCGGGGTTTGTAGAGTTCCCGGTGGAAGACGCGGCCTCGCTGCCCGGCGTGGTGACCAAGTTCAGCGCGGTGCAGGACGGCCGACGCTACACCGTGCACCGCCGGGGCGCGGCGGGCAGCGTCATACTGAAGCTGCCTACCACCGCCCACCCCGATCTGGTGGCCAACGAGTACACCGGCTACCAGCTGTGCAAGGCGCTGGGTCTGCATTGCGCCGATGCGCGCGTCATCACCCGCGCCGAGGCCGACCTGCCCGACGCCGTGCCCTTCAACGAAATTCTGGCCGTGCAGCGTTTTGACCACCTGCCCGGAGGCGCCCGCGTGCACATGGAGGAGTTCAACCAGGTGCTGGGCTACACGCCGCGCCAGAAATACGGCAAGTCGCACGGCAAAGGCGTGCTGCAGGACTGGGCCACCATGCTGCGCGTGCTCAACCGCCTGAGCCGCCAACCCGTGCAGGACACGCGCGAGTTTCTGGCGCGCATGGTGGCCTTCATCCTGATGGGCAACACCGACGCGCACCTGAAAAACTGGGCCCTGGTCTACCCCGACGGCCGCGTGCCCCAACTGGCCCCGGTGTACGACCCGGTGTGCGTGGCAGCGTTTTTTGAAGGCGTGCCCGACCAGCAATACGCGGTGAACCGCGCCATCGACAAAACCCTGCGGGCACTGACGTGGGACGACATGGAAGGCCTGATGAAATCCGCCGGGCTGCTGCGGGTGCCCCGGCACCTGGCGCTGCTGCGCGATGTGGTCAAACAGGCCCAGGCCGACTGGCCCGTGCTGCTGCACGATGCGCCGCCCGCAGTACGCACCACTGTGCAACAGCGGCTGGCCGGTGCCGTCCGCATCAGCCAGGGTACCCGTACGGGCGCGGCAGGCGGAGGCTGACTGCTCACGATTTAATAGCTTTCAGCGCATATTTCACTAGCGCTACAGACCGATTTGGCTCAAATATTTGATTCAAATACTCGTGCCCAGTGCGGAAGGTGCTTGCGCTGAGGCTTTGGATCATTGGTGGCCTCTTCCGGCGCCCTTACACCGGCGCCCCAAACCACGCGCCCACCCCCGCCGTGATCGCCATGGCCAGTGCCCCCCAAAAGGTCACACGCCAGGCACCCACAGCCATCCCCGCGCCGCCTGTGTGTGCAGCCAAGGCCCCGAGCAATGCCAAAAACACCAGCGCAGAACCTGCCACCGCATACAGCAGGCTGCTGTCAGGCGACACCACGGCAACAGCCAGCGGCAGTGCGCCCCCCACCGCAAAGCTGGCCGCCGAAGTCAGGGCCGCCTGCACCGGACGGGCAGCGAGTGCCGTGGACACCTGCAGCTCATCCCGCGCATGGGCGCCCAGCGCATCGTGTGCCATGAGTTGCGCCGACACCTGCTGAGCCAGTTCAGGCGTCAGGCCTCGGGCGACGTAGATGGCGGTCAGTTCGCGCGCCTCGGCCGCCGGGTCAGCGGCCAGCTCGGCCCGCTCTCGGTCAAGGTCCGCCTTTTCGGTATCGGCCTGCGAATGCACCGACACATACTCGCCCGCCGCCATCGACATGGCGCCCGCCACCAGCCCGGCCACCGCCGTCATCACGATGGTGGACTGGCTGGACTGCGCGGCCGCCACACCTACCACTAGGCTGGCGGTGGAGACGATGCCGTCGTTGGCCCCCAGCACGGCCGCGCGGAGCCAGCCAATGCGGTCAGAACGATGGCCTTCGGTGTGGGCACGGCGCGGGGTGTGGGGCATAGCGGCTTTCGCGGTGGAGGTGTACAGGCCCCTACCTTACCGCTGCCCGGCACGCCAAGCCACCCGGCGCGCCACTGCGGGTTGAAGTTTGTTTACATCCTCTTGCACCGCACGCTGTCCGATATCCACAGTTTTGGATAACCTCGCAAGGCAGCGCCACGCAGGTTCCTGGCGTTGAAAGCTCCGTGTTGAGACACCGTCAGTTTCAAGATCATCCGCCCACACCCCGAAAAGGACGCCCATGGCCAAGATTCTGGAAGTGAAGTACGAGAACCAGGCCGATGCACGCGTGTGCGAAGTGGCCTATGAGAGCCAGGCCGACCTGTGCTGGCACGAGGTGGGCTACGCCACGCAGGCCACGGGCGATGCGCTGTGGTTCTTTGTGAACTACGAGAACCAGGCCAGCTTCAAGATTTTCAAGGTCAAACGCGAGAGCCAGGCGGATCTCAGGATCTTCAAGGTGGCGCATGCAGAGCAAGCCGGCTGGCGCACCCTGGGGCATGCGCTCAAGGGCAAGCTGGCCTGACAAAGCCGAACACGCCTAAAGCGCCCACCAAGCCCTCCGGCCATGCGGATGCAGGTTGGAAGAGTGCACAGCCCCCCCGCCAACCTCCCCCGCCAAGTCAGGAGCCGCTGTAGGCGACCTCAACCACCGACGTACTTTTGCAGTTGCTCGCCCAGCCCCGTGGCGCCCAGGCGCACCACATCGCCAGGCTTGAGGAACCACGGCGTGGGCTTTTGCCCCAGGCCCACACCCGCAGGGGTGCCGGTAAGGATAAGGTCGCCCGGCTCCAGGGTCAGGAACTGGCTGATGTACGACACCACGGTGGGCACACCAAAAATGAAATTGCGTGTGCTGCCGTTTTGCACGCGCTGGCCGTTCACCTCCAGCCACAGGTCGATGGCGTGGGGGTCGCCCACCTCGTCGGCCGTGACCAGCCAGGGGCCGATGGGCGCAAAGGTGTCATAGCTCTTGCCCTTGTCCCACTGGCCGCCGCGCTCCATCTGCCAGGCACGCTCCGACACATCGTTGGCCAACACATAACCGGCGACGTGGCTCAAGGCATCGGCCTCGGACACATGGCGGGCGCGGGTGCCGATGACGATGCCCAGCTCCACCTCCCAGTCGGTCTTGGTGGCGCCGGGCGGTATCCGCACATCATCGTTGGGGCCGCTCAGCGCGGTCACGGCCTTCATGAACAGCACTGGCTCGGCGGGTGGCTGCATGCCCGCCTCCTTGGCGTGGTCGGCATAGTTGAGGCCCACGCACACGATCTTGCCCACACCGCCCACCGGACTGCCCAGGCGGGGCGAGCCATAGACGGCAGGCAGGCGGCGCGCGTCAATGGCGGCCAGCGCCGACAGGGCGCGCGGGCTGAGCTGCGCGGGGCCGATATCAGGCAACAGCATGGACAGGTCGCGCAGCGTGCCTTGGGCGTCCACCAGACCGGGGCGTTCTGCACCAGGCTGGCCGTATCGAATGAGTTTCATGGGGTGTCCTTGTCTCTATGGATGAATCCAGGGCCCGGGGAGCGTACCACCCGGCAGCATAGCGGCACACCGCCTTGCGCGCGTGCACCAATGGCCGCCCCGGGCTTGCCCGATGACGACGCCCCGACGCCAGCGCACCGCCTCATGCGCGCGTAACATCACGGGGGCCGCCGCATCACCGAACAGCTATCACAATGATAGCTACCAAGGCATGAATTACTGGCGCATCAGCCACTTTTCACTGAATCTTGCACCCATGGCACCCGCCACCGCCTCACCCCCCCCCACCGAAACGCCCGCGCGCCCGCAGCCCCGCAACCCGACCGACCTGTTCTGGTCCTTCACCTGGCTGGCCCTGCAGGGCTTTGGGGGGGTGCTGGCGGTGGTGCAGCGCGAGTTGGTGGAGAAAAAGCGCTGGATGACGAACGAGGAGTTCGTCGAAGACTGGGCCGTGGCGCAGATCATGCCGGGGCCCAATGTGGTCAACCTCAGCATCATGATCGGTGACCGCTACTTTGGCCTGCGGGGCGCTTTTGCGGCGCTGGCGGGCATGCTGACCTTTCCGCTCATGCTGGTGCTGGCACTGGCGGTGGTGTACGCGCAGTTCTCGGCCCAACCAGCCGTGGCCGGCGCGTTGCGTGGCATGGGAGCTGTGGCGGCGGGCCTGATTGCCGGGGTGGGCATCAAGCTGTTTGTCTCCATCCGCAACCACCCACTGGGTCGCCCCCTGTGCCTGGCAATCACGGCGCTGACCATCATCGCCATGGCTTGGCTGCGCTGGCCGCTGTTCTGGATGCTGCCGGTGATCGGCGGGGCCGCCTGCCTGCTGACCTGGAGAAAGCTCGCGCCATGAGCACCGCCGCCCCCCTCACCGCACCGCTGATGGCCCTGAGCATCGGCGACTGGTTCAACCTGTTCCTGTACTACCTGTCGCTGTCGCTGCTGGCCGTGGGCGGCGCCATTGCCACCGCGCCCGACATGCACCGGTTCCTGGTCGAACGCCAGGCGTGGCTGACCGACCCGCAGTTCAACGCCTCCATCGCCATCGCCCAGGCGGCCCCGGGCCCTAACGTGTTGTTCATTGCCCTGCTGGGCTGGAACGTGGGCATCAACGCCGGCGGCCCTGGCGTGGCCGGCTGGCTACTGGGCGCCCTGGGCATGGCGGTGTGCATGCTGGGCGTGATGCTGCCCAGCAGTCTGCTGACCTGGACGGCCACACGCTGGGGCCACCGCAACCGCGAGCGACGCGGCGTGCGCGCCTTCAAGCAGGGCATGGCCCCGGTCGTGATCGGCCTGCTGGTCGCCACGTCCTGGGTGCTTGCCCGCGCCCATGGCGAATGGACCACCGACTGGCCCCTGTGGCTGCTGACCGCCACGGCCACGTTGCTGGTGTGGCGCACCAAGCTGCACCTGCTGTGGATGCTGGGTGCAGGAGCGGCGCTGGGCGCGCTGGGCTGGGTCTGATGCCTTGGGTCTATCGCTGCAAAGCGCCAATCTTCGCAACAGGGATGGACTGAAAGGCTGAGCGCAGCACATCCATGGGCACATTGCCATTGCCCTCCAGCAACACGCTGTTGGGCAGCAGCATGACCAGCGTAGCGCCGGTTCCATCCTTGCGATAGCTCTCCTTGTAGGCCACACCGTCGCGCCGGTACACGCGCGCCACCTCGTCGGCGGTTTCACGGTCCAACGTGTTGCGTGACCATGACGTCATGCCAAGAGCCAGCGCGGGCACGGCGCCAACGTCCTGCACCCGGATTTCAATCAGCTGGTCCCCCTCGGTGTACTGGGCGCTCACGTTGGTGAACTGCATTCCCAACGCTCCGTCTGCACGGGCCTCTACCGCTGTGCGGGGCATACTGCCCAGCGTTTCGGGCAGCAATGCACGCAAGGTCTCAGGCGGCACCGGCGCGGCGCCTTTGCCTCCAAGCGCCGCACTCATCATGTCGCCCATTGCTTTGCCTGCTTCCTGCGTGTCGCCCCGGGCATTCGCCTCTTCCATGCGGCGGCTGGCCGCCTCGACCTTGGCGGTATCAATGCGAATATCCGTGCCAGGCACCGTGATCCTGGCACCTGAGCTTTGAACGGAAGCCCCCCCCAGCCCGCCCAGCCCGCCCAGCCCAGAGCCACCCAGTCCGCCCAAACCGCCTGGCCGCGGTACAACCAGGGAACTCACCATGCCAACCACCAAAGCCGCCGCCGCCGCACAGACGATGAGCGCCGCGGTGTAGCCCACGGACTTTGCCTGGGGCACCTGCATGAGCACAGGGACGCCCCGGTAGATGAGATAGATCGAGTACAGACCTGCCAGCGCCCCCAGCATAGCCAGTGAAGGGATTGCGCTGAATATGCCCCCAAGCCAGCCAGCCGTGGCGCCATAAGCGATGAGCTGAAAGGCGCGCGGCAACTGTGCCTGCCCTCCAAAGCGCGGCGCCAGCCAGCTGGCAACCCAGGCCACGACCATGGCCATCACCAGCGAGAGCACATAGCTCACCACCGCGCTCACCAGCCCCTGCACCAGCGGTACTCGCACCGATATGCCAAAGGCACCCACGCCCACCAGGCTGAAGCCAATGAAGCCCGCGATGGCGGGAATGGCCGCCAGGAAAATCAGGTAGCTTTTGTAGATGTGGGCGATGCTGTGGTTCTCAGCTGCAATATCTGTCCAGGCTGAGCCTGGGCGCAGCAGGATGGCCTGCACGCGCTCAAGCAGGTCTGCCACCAGCGGTCGCCGGGAAGTGGCAGAGTTCTGGACGCCGGGGGTGGCCACCATGTCTTCGGGTGTTGTCATCACATACTCCTCGATGAAAGGGTCAGCCACGGCCAAGGCGACCGCGCTGACCGGGTCCTGCACAACTGACTGCTATTTCCGGGCGAGCACCGGAGGCTCAATGCCTGCCAGCCCCTGCTGCTCAACGGCCACGGCACCGCAAGGCTGTCCTGCGAACGAGCACAGAAAGCGATCAAACCGGATGCGCACTTGGTCACACGACGCACCTTTGACATGCACGGGCCAAGGCTTTCCCTGCTCCTGCGGTACCAATGGCTCTTCAGGGGACAGGCCTGCGACTCCCACCGAAGCCATGCCCACGGCCTGCAGCTTCTGGCCGCTGCCTGACATTACCGGCACGACCGAGCCCGAGAACACCACCAGAGGCAGAGCACCGCGATTGGTCGTCTGAAAGTTGACCATGCATGACGTCGCCCCCATGAACGTGCCAGTCGCTCCCCGGACCAAAAGCAGGACAGGCGCATCGCTCGCTGGGGCGGCCGCCTGAACAGACAGAGACGCAGGCGAGCCAGGTACCGCAGCGCCTGGCTCAGCCGCAGCCGCGGAGCCGGAAGCTGGTGTCACAGTGGTCGCCGTCGGTACTGCATCCGGCGAGCAGGCGCCGAGCAGCGCCAAGCTCGATACCACCAACAGTGCAAAAAGCCGGGACCGCGGCCACAGAGAAGCTGGCGCGAAGGTCTCCGTACGGATCACTGGCATGCGGCGCCCGCCTCTCGCACGATCTGCTTCACCCCTTTCTTCACACCCACGGTATTCCCAGGATGTGCTTCTTCAGGAGGCGAGAGCGCCGCGACGGCATCCCAACGGTGGCAGAGGGGTGTCGTACGGAAGTTGCTGCCGATCGCTTCGAAATACCAGGCGGTGCAGACTTTGTCGTCGTTGCAGAGCTTCTGGCATGCGCGGGGGTCGGCATCCTTGCCCATCTCAACGGCATCGAAGTTCTTTTGCGTCGCAGTCGAACTCGCATGTTCGCCGGTAGGCCAGGTGCTACGGTTCACAGCAAACTCGGGGCCTTCCACAAACTTGCCGCAAACGGGCGGGGCTGCAGGTGGCGCAGGAGCGGGCGCCGGTGCCTGGGCCACTTGCCGGAGCGCGTTGTTCAACTCGCCCGCGTCCTTGGCGTCCAGGTAGCGCCCGCCCGTGCTGCTGGCCAGGCACTGCAGCTGTGCTTTGGCTTTCGGGTTCTTGTCAATGTCAAAGCCAACCACATGGGCGGTGAAGTCCACGCCGAGCTTCTCCAATTCTTTGCCCAGCGCACATGGGTCGGCGTGGCAGGTTTCCTCGCCATCGCTCACCAGGATGACGGTGGCCTTGCGTTCGCTGAACTTGAGCTGTTCCGCCGCCATGCGTACCGAAGCCGAGATAGGCGTCATGCCCTTGGGCTGGAGCGCGTTCACCGCCTGCTGAAAGCCCGCTTTCTCCACGCTGCCGGGGGCCTTGAGCATTTCAATGTCAGCGCAGTTGCCCTTGCTGCGGTGGCCGTAGGCCATCAGGCCGAGCTGCTGGCTGGCGGGCCAGCTTTGCAGCATGCTCGCCACGGCCTCGCGGGCGATTTCGATCTTGGGCTTGCCGCCGATCTGGCCCCACATGGAGCCGGAAGCGTCGAGCACCAGCATGGACTGGCCGGGGCCTTGCGGGGCGGCGGGTTGAGCGTACGCGCCGATGGCGCAAGTCAGCAAGGCGGCGGCGAGTGCGGATGTCATTCTTACCATGGAAACACTCCTTGAACAGGGTTTGCTCATCATTCGGTCATCAGGTCATTTGGCGGCGCTGGCTGGCTCCCGCCCGATCAATTGCCCGTGCCACGCGCCTTCCGCGGCGCCACCTCTGTCGCAGTAATCCCAGTACCCCTGGAATTGAGTGCGCTCACGGTCGAAGAGGAGCGTCGCTGCGCCCCAGTAGTGCGTGCCATCCTTCTGGATGTCGCACCGTTGTTCTGCGGTCTTGGCCGACCAGATCCCCTTGAAGCTGGCGCTGCCGTCGCTGGGATCCTGCGTCACCGTGCCTTCGATGCGGCCAGCATCCGCCCCATCGCTCGCGGTGCCTGCATACCGCCCAGCCATGCGGCCCTGATCCCACCGTTCAATCTTCATGCGGCCAAAAGTGGTGTCATAGATTTGCCCGGCGGTTTCAGGCGGCTTGTCTTGGCGCTCGCTCCGGGGGCTTGATGCGACGGACTGGAGCGCACGATTTAATTCGCCAGCGTCCTTGGCGTCCAGATACCGCCCGCCGGTGCTGCTGGCAAGGCACTGCAACTGCGCCCTGGCCTTGGGATTCTTGTCAATGTCGAAGCCGACCACGTGGGCGGTGAAGTCCACGCCGAGCTTTTCCAATTCTTTGCCCAGCGCACATGGGTCGGCGTGGCAGGTTTCCTCGCCATCGCTCACCAGAATGACGGTGGCCTTGCGCTCGCTGAACTTGAGCTGTTCCGCCGCCATGCGTACCGAAGCCGAGATAGGCGTCATGCCCTTGGGCTGGAGCGCGTTCACCGCCTGCTGAAAGCCCGCTTTCTCCACGCTGCCGGGGGCCTTGAGCATTTCAATGTCAGCGCAGTTGCCCTTGCTGCGGTGGCCATAGACCATCAGGCCGAGCTGCTGGCTGGCGGGCCAGCTTTGCAGCATGCTCGCCACGGCCTCGCGGGCGATTTCGATCTTGGGCTTGCCGCCGATCTGGCCCCACATGGAGCCGGAGGCGTCGAGCACCAGCATGGACTGGCCGGGGCCTTGCGGGGCGGCGGGCTGGGCGTGCGCGCCGATGGCGCAGGCGAGCAGCGCGGCGGCGAGGGCGGATGCGATGTTTGGCATGGAAACACTCCTGGAATGGGGTTGACTCGTCATGGCATCACTTGTCCAGCACAGGCACTTCGGTGAACGCAAAGCGCCCGCTCACGGTGGGCAGCGTCTGGCCCTGGAGCTTCTTGGACATGACACCGGGTTCCAGGTCCGCCGCGGAGAAGCTGCCGGAGACGGCGAACACCTTGTCTCCCACGCGCTCGATCTTTTCGATGCGCACGGTGGCGGGGGCCTTCTTGCCAGTTTTGAAGTTGTTGAACAGATCCTTGCTGTCGGGGTAGTAGCTCACGCTGGCACTCACCGGTGCCAGGGTCTTTTCGTCCAGCTCCAGGGCCAGCGCCACGCGCGGGCCGCCAGCGGCCTTGGCGTCCAGCGTCAAGAGGTAGCGCGCTATCACCTTCACGCTGCGCATGGTCGAGTCATAGACCGTCTTGCCCGCGTACTGGTCGGCAATGGCCTGAACATCAGCTGCGCCCACACCTTGGCCCGTGGCCGCCTTGGCACGTGCATCGCCCTGCCGCACAGCGGACTGGCCCTCTGCGGTCTGCAAACGCGCAGCGGTTTGCTGGCCCAGGTTGGAGGGCAGCGTGGTGGCGCGGGAGGTCAGTTCCACCATGCCGCGCCCTGCGTCGGCATGGATGCTGCCCTGCACGCGCTGGGTGCTGCCGGGGGCCAGCTTTTCCTGCGCACTGGCCGGGCCGGTTGCGCCCAGCGCCGCAGCAGCCAAGAGGACACCCAACCGAAGGCCGGTGCGTTGTACGAGGTTCATGGAAATTCCTCCCAAGGTTGCAACGCAGCTACTGCCGCACAAAGGTGAACGGAGTGCTGAGGGTGCAGGCCGAGGGGACGCTGACGCGCACGATGGAGTCGCCCTCCATGCGCGCAGGGCTGGTCACGCGCACGTCCCATTCCATGCGCATGGCGCTGCCGCCCGCGCTGGTGAGCGTGCCGCGCCAGTGGTTGGGCGCGATGCGCTTCCACGCCACCTGCGGGCTGCGGATGATTTGCGAGGCGTTGAACGGGCGCGCAAAGGTGACGGGGCCGGACTGCGGCGCGGGCATCTGCTTGCTGACAGCCTCGGCCACTCCGGGCAGGCACTGGCCGCTGGCGCGGGGGCGGCTGCCGTGGGTGAACGTCCATTGGCCATCCTGCGGCTGGATTTCGCCGCCGGGCGCGGGGGCGGGCGGGCGCAGGTCGAGTTCCGTGGGGCCGGGCTTGTTGACCTCTACCTCGATGCCGCCACGCGGCTTGGCGGGTGGCGTGGCCGCAGGTTTGGCAACGGGCGCTTGCGCCATGGCGGGCGGTGCGGGCGGCTGCCTGCCGCGCACCACCTCGGCGGGGGCGAATGCTTCTTCGGGCAGGGGAATCATCACCCGCGCCTCGTTCTGCGTCATGTTCGTGCAGCCGCTGCCAGTGGCGGCGCAGCGCCACAGGTCGTCGGGGAAGTCGCGGCTGGCGTCGATGAAGGCGCGCTCGGCCTCGTGCTGGCTGTCAAAGCCAAGCACCACCCGCACCTCATCGGGCGGCAGCGCGCCGCTGCAATGCACGCCCGCCGCGCAGGCCAACTGGTCCAGCGGCTGGGCACTGGCAGCGCCGCACAATGCCGCCGCGCCCGCCAGCAGATACCGGGTTGCCTTCATCATCGCTTGGCGGTGGGCTTTGCCACGGGCTTGAGCGTGCCGCAGTCGGCGGACAGGCGGCGGGCCTCGGTGTTCATGTCGATACGGCCATGCTCTTTGCTGGTCAGCGCCGCCTGGGTGGTGAAGTGCGTGGCGCTGTGCAGCGTGGTGGTGAAGTCGCCCTGGCTGGGCGGCTCCTTGCAGGTCAGGCGGCCTGTCCAGGTGTTGCCGCTGCGCTTGACATGGGTGTAGGTGCAGTCGCCCTCGGTGTGGCCTTCGCGAATGGGGTCTTGCTTCGCGTCCTCGGGGCCGATGCACAGGCGCAGCGCGCCGTCGGCTCCCATGCCCATGCCGTGGCCCGCCAGCTGCTGCTCCATCATCTTGCGAGCTTCGGGCGGCAGACTTTTCATCTGCTCGCGCATCTGCGCCATCTGCGCGGCCACGTCGGGCCGGCCGGGCATGCGCATGTCGTGCTTGAACTCCCACAGGCCGGGCTGGATGGTCTGGGCCTGAGCGGCGAAGCCGATGCAGGCAACTGCAATGGCGAGGGGTTTTTTCATGCTGGACTCTCTTTCGGTGATGGTGTTCATTGCGCATCGCGCTCGATACGCACGCGCCAGCGGATGTCGCCGCGCGCGCTGCTGAGGGTGCCCTGCACCGCCTGGCCAGCCTTGGGACGGCGCGCGAAATGCAGGGTGAAGGGATCGTCCTGATCTGCGCTCACGGCCAGGGACGCGGTCAGGCCACCCGCTTTCGTCTGCCGGGCACGGGCCGATTCGCCCGCCGCACCCGCCCATTCGCAGGGTTCGCCTCCCGGGTCCTCGCACATGGCGCGCCCTGCCACCCATTGCAGTTGCAGTACATGGCTGCCCTGCTCCTGAACAACGTGCAGGCGCGCCAGTTCGGCCCCGGCGCGAGTACGGATGCGCGGATCGTCTCGTGTGACCAGCCAATTGCCCTGCCAGGGGCCGGGAGGAGTTTCGAGCGCCCGCTCGGCGGCGGATTGGCCGTGTTCGGCCAGCGCGGCCAGAGGCAGGAAGGCAGCGGCGATCAGCAGCAGGCGGGTACGGTGCAATGGCGTGGCTTTGCTTTCGCGCATGGGGTGCCTTGCTCAGCAGGTGATGGTTTGGCCGCCGCCATCAATCACGAAGGCTACGTTGGGATGATCTGCCTTGGTGGCCGCATTGATGATGGTGCATTCGCTGCCGGACAGGGTGGCGCCATCCTGCACGATGAGCCGCACGGTGTTGCCGTTGATGTGGTAGTCCTTGAACTTGCCGGACATCACAGACGTGACCGCATAGGCAGCGGCATCCAGCGGTGTGTTGCCCTTCATCTTGATTTTTTTCTTGCCGGTGACAGCTTCGACTGCCTGCTGCGCCGCGTGGACGGGTTCCTGGGCCTTGTCGCCGCAGCCAGCCAGGGCCAGCGCGGCAACCCAGGCCGCGCCGCTGATGGCAAGGGTGTGGTGGATGGTCATGCTGTTCTCCTGGCGGGTGGATTGATTTGAAGGGCGGCGCAGACGGGTTTCGTACGGTGCCTTTCACGCATGGGGTCGCATGGTGCACGCCGCCGCCACGCACCGCCATATGCCATTCGGCCCATGCTGGGTACCCGGGCTGCGCGCTATCCTCTGCACCGTGAAAAATTTCACGAACAAAGGAGTCCCCGCCTTGGACGCGCTCGACGGTTTCGCTCTGCTGCTGGTGGATGACCACCCCCTGTTCCGCGATGGCTTGGCGGCTGCGCTGCGCCACCAGGCGCCGGGGCTGCGCGTACAGGCCGTGGGTTCACCGGCCGAGGCGCTGGAACTGCTCATGAGCGATGGCGAAGGCTTCGACCTGGTGCTGCTGGACTACCGCCTGCCCGGCACCGACGGCCTGCGCTGCGCTGCGCAGGTGATGGAGCGCCACCCCGGCCTGGGCGTGGGGCTGATGTCGGGCGCGGACGACCCCACGCTGGGCCGCCGCGCGCAGGACGCCGGGCTCGTGGCCTACCTGCCCAAGACGCTCGAAGTACCTGCCCTGCTCGCCCAACTGCGCCAGCTGGCCGAGGGCGAGCCCGCCTTTGCCGATGCCGCGCGGGCGCCCGATGCCGACCAGGCACCCACCGGCCCCTACGGCCTGACGGTTCGGCAGGTAGATGTGCTGCTTATGCTGGCCTCGGGTGGCAGCAACAAGGAAATTGCGCGCGAGATGGGCATCTCCCCCGGCACGGTGAAAAACCACCTGAACGCCATCTTCACCAAGATGGGCGCGGCCAACCGCACGCAGGCGGTGATGATGGCGCGCAGCGCGCTCGAACAAGATGCCGCAGGCTGAACCCGCACTGCCTCCAGCCGCGCAGCGCTGGCGCGAGCGTTTCATGCTGTCGGGCGACAGCATGTTCCCCCGCATTGGCGATGCAACGCAGCGCGCGCAACTGGAGGCGCGTACGCTGGCATTGCTGGCCGCAGGCATTCGCACTGCGCTCATCACGGCACTGATCGGCCCGGCACTCATCGCCTGGCTCACCGCGCCCACCATCGGCCTGGCCGCTGCCATCGGCCCGGCCGCGCTCCTCTACCTCATCACCATTGACCGCGTACTGTTCGCACGCCGCGTGGCGCGCTACCTGGCTGCTCCGGGCGGTGCCAGCGCGCGGCCTTGGCTGAACGCGTTCACCTGGCGCACGGGCCTGTCGGCGCTGGTGGTGGCGCTGTGGGGCTATCCGGTGGTCACATCGGGCGACACCACCCTGGTCTTTATGATCCTGGCACTGGCAACCATCGTGTCGGCAAGCTCCATGGCGCAGTTTTGCTGCTGGCCGCCCGCCATGTGGGCATCATTCACTCCGATCCTGCTGGGCCTGGGCTTGCAGCTGCTGGTGTTCGGCGGCAGCCACGGCGCGTTCGGCGTGGCCTTCACGGTGCTGCTGTGGATCACATTGGGCATGGCTGGCCTGCGTTTTGCGCGCACGCTGCACAACGACATGTCCACCCGCCTGCTCAACGAGCAACTGGTGCACGAGCTGGATGTGAAGCGCCAGCAAGCTGAGGCGGCCAACGCCGCCAAGTCCCGCTTTTTTGCCGCCGCCAGCCACGACTTGCGCCAGCCGCTGCAGGCCATGAGCCTGTACCTGAGCGTGCTGCAGGGCGATGGCCCCACCCTGGCACGCATGGGTGAGTGCATGGACGCGCTCGACCGCCTGCTGGCGCAGGTGATGGACTTGTCGCGCCTGGACAGCGGCCAGACCACCGCCCACCCCGAACCCCTGGCCCTGCAGCCGCTGCTCCAGCGGCTGGCCGATACCTACGAAGCTGCTGCGCGCAAAAAGGACCTGCAGCTGCGCGTGCACCCCACCACTGCCTGGGCGCGCAGCGACCCGGTTCTGCTGGAGCGGGTGCTGGCCAACCTGCTGACCAACGCGATCCGATACACCGAACGCGGTGGCGTGCTGCTGGGCGTGCGCAACCAGGGCGCGAGCCTGCGCCTGTGTGTGGTGGACACGGGCATCGGCATCCCGCCCGAGGCGCATGAAGCCGTGTTCGAGGAGTTCGTGCAGTTGGACAACGCCGAGCGCAACCCTGAACGCGGCCACGGCCTGGGCCTGCCCACGGTGCGGCGCATCGCCGCGCTGCTGGGCCATCCCGTAGGCTTGCGCTCCAGCGTGGGACGGGGCAGCGTCTTCACGCTCGACCTGCCCGCCGCCCGGCCCAACGACGCGCCCGCGCCCCGCACGCAGCCGGCAGCCGCGGGGCGCCTGCAAGGCCGCGTGCTGGTGGTGGAGGACAACTCCCTGGTGCGCGACGCGCTGCTGGCACTGCTGGACGGCTGGGGCCTGGAGGTGACCGCCGTCCACGATGCGCCCCGCGCCCTGCAGGCGCTGCGCACCACCACCTTCGACGCCGTGCTGAGTGACTGGAGGCTGCCCGGCGCCGACGACGGGCTGGCCGTGCTGCGCCAGGCGCGAGCACTGCAGCCCGGCCTGAAGCTGGCCGCCATGATCACGGGCGAGGACACGCAGCGCATGGCCGAGGCGCCACCGGACTTCCCCGTGTTGCGCAAACCCGTGCGGCCCCTGCGCCTGCGTGCTTTGCTGGAGCGATACCTGCGCGAGCACAAGGCCGCATAGGTGGGTTATTGGAAAGCACCGCCCATGCCGTCGTGCAGGCGCTTTTTTTATGCATTTTTGGCATCCAGCGCTTTCCCATCAAGCGCTGGCAGCTACTCTTTCAATAGCAATCAGCTGATCCGGCGACCGTTCTCCGCGTAGATCGCCAGGTAGATGGCGTCCGAGCCGATGTAGGGCGCCTTGTTGCCAAAGCCCACGTTGAAGTCGCCAAACGACAGCGAGCGGATGGCGGTCAGCCCGGCGCGCAGGCGCTCACGTGTGGGCTCCTTGCCCGCATTCTTCAGGCCTTCGATCATGATCTGCGCGTTGAGCCAGCCCTCCAGCGCGCTGTTGCTGTTCAGGAACGCCGGGTCGCCGCCCGTGGCCTTCATCGTGGCCTGGAACTTGCGCACCGCCACCGACTTTTGGGAGTTGGCATCGGGGAACACCTGCACCAGCGCCAGGCCGCGCGTGGACGCAGCCAGCTTGGGCAGTTCCGACGAGATCACCGTGACGGACAGGCCGGCCAGCGGCACACCCTGCGCCTTGGCACGAAAGGCCTGCACAAACGCGGTATTGGCCGTGCCGGTAGTGGCCAGCAGCACGGCGCCGGGGCGCTCGGCCGCCACCTTATCGGCCAGCTCGGCGCCGTTCTTGCCATCCACGGCCAGCGCAAACTCGCCGCCGCGCTCGACCTTGATCTCGTCCAGCGCCGCAGACATGTCCTTGAGCACCTCTTTGCCAAACGGGTTGTCCAGGTACACCACGGCAATGCGCTTGAGGCCCATCTCCACGATCTGCTTGACCAGGCGCTGGGTTTCTTCGCGGTAGCTGGGGCGGAGGAAGAACACGTGCTTGTTGGCCGCTGCGCGCAGCGATGTGGCGCCGGTCACCGGGCCCACGGTGGGGATGCCCTTGGACTCGATGAGCGGCAGGATGGACGCAGTGTTGGCCGTGCCCAGCGGCGAGATCAGTGCGAACACCGACTGCGCCTCCACCATCTCGGTCACGTTCTTCAGGGTGCGTGCAGCCACGTAGCCGTCGTCCTTGACCTCCATGCGGATTTCGCGGCCCAACACGCCACCGGAGGCATTCACCTCGGCAAAAGCGGCCTTCATGCCCGCCACCTGCTCAATGCCCGCCTGCCCCAGCGGGCCCGTCAGCGCGATGGAGCAGCCCAGGGTGACGGAGCGCGCGGTCAGGGCCTCTTCGGCCGCCATCGCGGTGTGGGCCCATGCGGGCAGGCCAGTGGCGGCGACGGCCTGGGTGGCACGCAAAAGAAATTGGCGACGGCTCATGGTGTGCAAGGCGGGTAAAACAAAGGCGCGGAGGCTACCGGGCACCGCACCTTTGCACCTGTCCAATGGGCGACACAGGGTGGCGGCAGCACATCAAATCAGGGTTTCTACCGAGACACGAGCCCTGAGAAACACAAGAGGCGGTGCTCCCCACCAAGACGTTCTGCCCCGCGTACGCTCAGTCGTCCAGCAACTGGGGCAGCAACGTAGCCGCCGTGCCCTTCAGCACCTGGTGGGCCACCTCATCCAGCGCACTTGGCGCGGGGTTGAGCACCACCACCCTGGCACCGGCAGCCCGTGCGTGGTGGGCCAGTCCCGCGGCGGGGTACACCGCACCGGCCGTGCCCACCACCAGCATCAGGTCGCACTGCTTGGCCGCCTGTTCGGCGGCTTCCAAGGTCGCCAGCGGCAAAGGCTCGCCAAACCACACCACGCCCGGGCGCAGCAGGTTGCCGCAGCGGTCGCAGTAAGGCGGGTGGCCGGCCACTGCATGGTCGACGAAGCAGCAGTTGCGCGGGGTGTCGAGCCACCGGTCCTGAAAGATGTCGCCGTGCAGGCACAGCACGCCGGTGCTGCCCGCGCGCTGGTGCAGGCCGTCCACATTCTGGGTGATCAGGGTGAAGCGGCCGGGGTAGCGGTGCTGAAAATCGGCCAGCGCCCGGTGCCCGGCGTTGGGCGACACCCCGGCCAGCAGGTCGCGCCGGTACTGGTACCAGTCCCACACGCGCTGGGGGTGGGCGCGAAAGCCTGCCTCCGTCGCCATGTCTTCGGGGCGGAACTGTGCCCAGTACCCCGTCTGCGCATCGCGGAAGGTAGGCACGCCCGACTCGGCACTGACCCCGGCGCCCGTCAGCACGGCGATGCGCTGGCTGTGCCGGACCCAGGCTTTCACGGTGTCCAGCATGGAACCCTCGTTGATGCGTGCAGCGGGCCAGGGATCAGGTCCGCTGGCGCAGCGCCTCGTACAGGCACACGCCGCTGGCCACCGACACGTTCAGGCTTTCCACCGCGCCTTTCATGGGGATGCTGACCAGCTCGTCACAGGTCTTGCGCGTGAGCTGGCGCATGCCGTCGCCCTCAGCGCCGAGCACCAGGGCCACGGGGCCTTTCAGGTCTACCTGGTAAATGGTCTTGGGCGCATCGTCGCTGGTGCCGATGCACCAGATGTTGCGCTCCTTGAGTTCGTTCAGCGTGCGCGCCAGGTTGGTAACCATGAAGTACGGCATGGTCTCGGCCGCGCCGCTGGCCACCTTGGCCACGGTGGCGTTGATGCCCACGGCATGGTCCTTGGGGGCGATGACGGCATGCGCGCCCGCTCCGTCAGCCACTCGCAGGCAGGCGCCCAGGTTGTGCGGGTCGGTGACGCCGTCCAGCACCAGCAGCAGGGGCTGCTCGATGCCCGCGGCTTCCAGATCTTCCAGCAGCTCATCCAGCGAGGTGGCTACCTTCACAGGCTCTACCCGCGCGGCCACACCCTGGTGGCCGTGGCTGCCGGCCAGCTTGGCGATGCGTACGCTGTCGGCTTCGATCAGGCGGGCACCGGCCTCGCGGGCGCGGTCGAGAAACTGGCGCATGCGCGCATCGCGGCGCGTGGCTTCGTAGTAAATCTCGATGATGGATTGCGGCGCGGTCTTCAGACGCACGCCCACGGCGTGAAAGCCGAAGAGAACTTTGGGGCTGGACATACGGGGATTATCCGCTGGGCGCGACACTATCCATTAGGACACTATCAATTTCATAGCTGCTAGCGCATGTTTCACTAGCGCCTGCGGCCTAAAAAGCTCAAATAATCCCGCTAACCCTTTAAACCTTACACAACACGCCCTGCGTCGATGGTGATGCGCCGCTCGCACTGGGCTGCAATCGCGCGGTCGTGGGTCACCAGCACCAGGGTCGTGCCCAACTCGCGGTTGAGCTCGAACATGAGCTTCATGATGGTTTCGCCCGTCGCAAAGTCCAGACTGCCCGTGGGTTCGTCCGCCAGCAGCACGGCCGGCTGCATCACAAACGCCCGGGCCAGGGCCACGCGCTGCTGCTCGCCGCCCGACAGCACTTTGGGGTAGTGCGACAGGCGCTGGCCCAGCCCCACGCGCGCCAGCATCTCGGTGGCGGCCTTGCGTGCATCGCGGCGGTCGGCCAGCTCGAGCGGCAGCATGACGTTCTCCAGCGCTGTGAGGTTGCCCATGAGCTGGAAGCTCTGGAACACAAAACCCACCTTCTGGGCCCGCAATGCAGCCCGCGCATCTTCATCGATGGCAAACAGGTCGTGGCCGTCCAGCCGCACCGTTCCGCGCGTGGGGGTATCGAGCCCCGCGATGATGGACAGCAGCGTGCTCTTGCCCGAGCCCGAGGCGCCGACGATGGCCGCCGTTTCCCTGGCAGCCAGGCGGAAATCGATATCCCGCAGAATGTCGAGGGTTCCGGTGGAATCCGTCACCGACTTGAACACATGCTCCACGGCAATGATGGGGGTGGCTGGCGGTGTCTTGGGCAGTGGGGAGGATTCGGACATGAAAGGCTCTTTACTTTGATTCGCAATCTGCAGCAACGGCGCCACTTTATCCTGAGCGCATCTATCGGCCTGGTGGTGGGGCTTTGTGCCCCCATGGCCTTTGCGCAGGCCACCGCCAAGCCGGGGGCTGCGGGGCGCACGCCCGTGATCCTGGTGCTGGGGGATTCACTCAGTGCCGAATACGGCCTGGCGCGGGGCACGGGCTGGGTGGCGCTGCTGGAAAAGCAGTTGGTGCAAGACAAGCTCACGGCCACCGTGGTCAATGCCAGCGTGAGTGGTGAGACCACCTCGGGCGGCCGTTCGCGCCTGGCGGCTTTACTGGCCCAGCACAAGCCCAGCCATGTAGTGATCGAGCTAGGCGGCAACGATGCGCTGCGCGGGCTACCGCTCAAGAACACCGAAGAAAACCTGACCTGGATGACCCAGACAGCCCAAAAGGCCGGGGCCAAGGTGCTGCTGGTGGGCATGCAGGTGCCGCCCAACTACGGCACCGACTACGCCAACAAGTTTGCGGGTCTGTTCACCAGTGTGGCGCAGGCCCACAAGGCGGCGGTGGTGCCGTTTTTCCTGAAAGGGGTGGCGGACGGGCCGGACCCGACGCGCCTGTTCCAGCCCGACCGCATCCACCCCCGCGCCGAGGCGCATCCGCAGATGCTGGCCAATGTGTGGCCAGAACTCAAAAAGCTGCTGCGCTAGGACGCAGCCCAGTCACTCAGCCCGCAGGCTGCTCGGAGTGGCCGGCAGCGCCTGCTGGCTGGTCGTTAGCGGGTTGGTCGCCTCCCTGCGGATCGTCCGGCCTGCGCTGTGTTTTGGCCCGCAGCTTCTCTTCCTTTTTTTGCTTTTTGGCGAGTTCGCGCTGGCGCTTTTCGTATCCGTAGTTGGGTGTTGCCAAGGTAGTTGCTTCCTGAAGTTGAGACCCACTGTAACAGGCTGGGCTTCTAGAACCTGTTCAAAGTTTTTTTGGAGATCGCATTGGAGTGCAATCGGGACGAGTGGATGCTTCGGGTGCGCCGCATGGGCTCGTGCCCATGCAAGCAGCCGGGGCGTTCAATCGCCCGATTTCACTCCAACCCTTCGGGCAAGTACCTTGCCGGGCGGTCTGCGGCGTTGCGGCGCTTGTTGATAGCCGAGCTATCCACTGCGCACCGCGCCTTACATCCCATCCCGGCAAGGAACTTGTGCAACTCCAAAAAAACTTTGAACAGGTTCTTAGCCCATCGCCGCAGTGCGCTGCAGCGGGATGACGGCAGCCCGGTAGGCGTGCCAGCTGGCAAAACCCAGCACAGGCCCCGCCAGCAGCAGGCCCACGCCCCAGAACCACAGCGAGACAGCCACGATGAGGGTGATCAATGCCCCCCACAGCAGCATCACGCCGGGGTTTTCGACCACCACACGCATGCTGGTGATGCCCGCAGTCAGCGCGTCGGTATCGCGGTCCAGAATCATGGGGATGGACACCACCGAGGTGGAAAACACCAGTGCCGCAAACACGCCGCCCACCACCGTGTACACCGCCACAAAGCTCCAGTTCTGCGGGTTGAACACAGCCTGCAGCACGCCCGTGGTGGACGGCATGCCGGTGTTGAAGAACACCGCAAACACCACCAGCGACGCACGCCCCCAGAGCAGTTCCAGCACCACGAGCACCAGCACCAGCATGCCCATGCTGCCCATGTGGCTGTCCCAGCACGTCAGGGATTCGCTCAGCTGCGGCTGGAGGCCGGCCTCACGCCGACGGCTGGTGTCATACAGCCCCATGGCCAGAAACGGCCCCAGCAGCAGGCAACCGCTGGCCATGGACATGGTGTACTCCGGTCGCGTGCGGAACACCCAGCCCAGCACCACGGCCATGGCCCAAAAGCACACGCCGTAAAACACCGCAATGCCAGGCGCTGCTCGTACGTCGTCCAGCCCCCGCATCAGCCACCGAAAAGGGTCGGCCAGATGCAACGGCTGCAGCTGCACAGGTTGCGCCGTCTGGGCCTTCACGCGGTCGGCGATGGCCTCGGCCTGCCGGGCCTCGGAGGTGTCTGGAGTACCAACGGTGTCCGGCCCGGGCTTGGAAGATGTCGCGTTCATGCCGCCACACTAAGCCCGCGCGTTCGGCTGCGCCACTGAGGAAAGCCCGTAGCCCGACCCACATCTGCCCAATAGGCAGGGGGTCAAGCGGCAGCTCAGGCGGGGAAGGCCCGCTCCATCGCCTGCTGCAGATCACGCCGCAGGTCCTCCACCGCCTCCAGCCCGATGGAAAAACGCATCAGCGTGCCCGGCTTCAGGTGGGGCGACGGGCGGCTGCGCATGCTGGCGATGGTGTAGGGCACCACCAGGCTCATGGGGCCGCCCCAGCTGTAGCCCAGCTTGAACAGGCGCAGGCTGTCGCAGAAGACATCCACCTGCTGCTGGGTGTAGCGCGCGTCGATCATCACGCTGAACAGGCCGGCCGCCGCGCCCTGCCCGCCCTCTGCAGCGCCGCACAGCGCCTTCCAGTGGGCATGGCCGGGCGCGCCCTCCAGTGCGGGGTGCAGCACCTGGGCGATGGCGGGCTGCTGCTGCAACCAGCGCGCCAGCTGGCGCGCGGCTTCGTCGTGGGCGCGATAGCGCAGGCCGATGCTGGGCAGCGCGCGCAGGATCGCCTCGGCATCGTTGGCGCCCACGCCCAGGCCCAGCCGCATGTGGGTGAGCTTGATCTTCATGTGCAAGCCCTGGTCGCGCGTGATGACGCTGCCCATGAGCACATCGCCACCACCGCTGGGGTACTTGGTCAGCGCATGGGCAGAAATGTCCACGCCCAGGCTGCCGTCACCCGTCAGGTCAAACGGCGCAAACGCCAGGCCAGCGCCCCAGGTGTTGTCCAGCGCCGTGGTCACGCCGCGTGCGCGGCAGATGCGCACCTGCTCGCACAGGTCGGGGAACTCCATGCTCACCGAACCCGGCGCCTCCAGCCACACCAGCCGGGTGGCGGGGGTGATGCGCGCGGCCAGGTCAGCCGGGTCCAGCGGGTCGTAAAACGCATGGGTGACGCCAAAGCGGGCCAGCTCGCCGTTGGCAAAGTCCTTGCCGGGACCGTAGGCGTTGTCGGGAATCAGCACCTCGTCGCCGGACTTGAGCAAGGCCATCCCCACGTTGGCGATGGCGGCGAGGCCGCTGGGCACCAGCACACACTGCAGGCCACCTTCCAGCGCGCAAAGGCGCTCTTCGAGGATGAACGTGGTGGGCGTGCCGTGCAGGCCGTAGGTGTAGCCGCTCTTGTCCTTCCACTCCCGCGAGCGCATGGCTGCGACGTTGGGGAAGATGACCGTAGAGGCCTTGAACACCCCGGGCTGGGGGGCTACAAAACCAGCCGGGGGCTGGTAGTCGTGGTGGACGAGGTGGGTGGCAAGATCGATGTCGTGGTCTTTCATGCCGGCCATGGTAGCGCGCCGCCCGGTGGTGAGCCGGGCGGCGCGTGGGTGCGGTGATCAGGGCTGTGCGGCACAGGCCGCCCGCCCTGTGGTCCGACATTAGCTGGCGGTGACGACCAGCTGGTTGTTGACGGAGGTCACGCCGGTCACGCTCTTGGCGATGGTTTCGGCGCGGTCACGGGCTACGGTAGAGGGCGCAGGGCCGTTCAGGGTGACCTTGCCGTTCACGGTGTCCACGTTGATCTTGAGCGCGCTCAGATCGGGGTCCTTGGCCAGGCCCGCATTCACCTGGGCGGTGATGGTGGCGTCGTCAATCGCGCCCTTGGCGGTGTTGGCGGCGTCCTTAGCGGTAGCTTCGGCATTGGCGGCGCCCTGTTCCATCTTGGTTTCGGCGCTCTGCATGGCGCTCTCGGCCTTCACTCGAGCATCGGCAGCGGCCTGTTCGGTCTTTTCGACCGCAGAGTCCAGACGCTGGCCCACGGTGGGCTCTTCGGTCTTGCCGCATGCGGCGAGACCCAAGGCCAGGGCGCTGACGGCCAGGATGCTGGTGATGCGGTGTGCGGGACGATCCATCAGGTTTTGGGAATTCATGCTTTGACTCCTTGCGGTTAAGACATGGGCAGACTGTAGGCAACCGGTCCAAGCCTGCGGGTCGGACAGGGCCGAAGTGCCTGTAGGACGAAGGAGCCTGCGGTCCGCCACCACCGCTGACCTTGCCTATTGGGAAGAGCCGGGGCGCCGAGGTCCCGGGCGCGCGACAATCGAGGGCATGACCCTGCATTCGCTCGCACGCTGGCTTCCTTTTTTGAAATGGCCCCGCCCGGATCGGCAACTGCTCAAAGGCGAGTTCTGGGCAGGCATGACGGTAGGGTTGATGTTGGTACCCCAGGGCGTGGCCTACGCGGCGCTGGCGGGCATGCCCCTGGTCACCGGCATTTACGCATCCCTGATTCCGGCGCTGGTCGCAGTGCTGTTCAGCTCCTCCACCCGACTGGGGGTGGGCCCTACCGCGCTGACCAGCCTGCTGATCGGTGCCTCACTCACCGGCCTGGCCGAACCCGGTAGTGCGCAGTGGGTGGCCCTGGCCGCGTGGATGGCCCTGCTGTCGGGGCTGCTGCAGATGGTGATGGGTATCGCGCGCTTTGGCTGGTTGCTCAACCTCGTGACCTCGCCCGTGCTCAATGGTTTTACGCAGGCGGCAGCGCTGCTGATTCTGGGCTCGCAACTGGCGGCGCTGACTGGACTGCGCGCCGCCGATTGGGGCGCACTGCTGTCCACTCCTTCACCCGGCCTGTTTGACCTGACGGCCGCGGGCTTTGGCCTGGGCAGCCTGGGCTTGCTGATGCTGGCGCGCCGCTGGCTGCCGCAGTTTCCGGCCGCGATTGTGGTAGTGGGCGCGGCAGGCGCCTTGAGCTGGGCCCTGGGCTACGCCGACGCTGGGGGTGCCGTAGTGGGCGCGTTACCCTCGGGCTTGCCCGACCCCTACTGGCCGGGCGCCCTGCCCTGGTCCAGCTTCAGCGCACTGGTCATGCCCGTGCTGGTGGTGACGCTGGTGAGCTTTCTGGAGACCGCATCCAGCGCCAAGGTGGAAAGCCAGCGCTCCAAGGAGCAGTGGAATGAAAACCAGGACCTCATCGGCCAGGGCCTCGCCAAGATCAGCAGCGGCCTGTGCGGCAGTTTTGCCACCAGCGCATCCTTCTCGCGCTCGGCCATCAACCTATACGCGGGCGCCAAGACCGGCTGGGCCACGCTGTTTGCGATCAGCCTGGTGCTGGTCGTGCTGCTGTGGCTGACGCCTGCGCTGTACCACGTCCCGCAGTCGGTGCTGGCGGCGGTCGTGGTCACGGCAGTCACCAGCCTCATCAAGCCGGGCACCCTGCTGCGGCTGTGGCGGGTATCGCGCGTGGAGGCTGTGATCGGCGGCGTCACCTTTGCCCTGACCTTGGCCACCGCCCCGCGCATGTACTGGGGCGTACTGGTGGGTTTGTTGATGAACCTGAGCCACTTCCTGTACCAGCGCCTGCACCCGCGCATCATCGAGGTGGGCCTGCACCCGGACGGCAGCCTGCGCGACCGGCACCTGTGGCAGCTGCCACCCCTCGCCCCCCGGTTGCTGGCGCTGCGCATGGATGCGGAGCTGGACTTTGCCTCCGCCAGCGCGCTGGAGCGGCGCGTGACCGAGCATCTGGCCGCCCACCCCGAGGTGGTGCACCTGTGCCTGCTGGCCCAGCCCATCAACCGCATTGACGTGACGGGCGTCGAAACCTTTGCCCAACTGCTGGCGCAGATGGAACTGCGGGGCGGCACCTTGCATCTGAGTGGCCTGAAGCTGCCGGTGGAGCAGGTGCTGCGCCAGGCCGGCCTGCTGGACCTGCGCCCCGGGCTGGCCATGTACCGGACCGACGCCGAGGCGCTGGTGGCACTGCAACAGCTTCCCGAGCCCGTGGCGCGGGCGTGAGCCGGGTTTTACCTACGCTGCGACCGCTGTGCCTCGGCCTTGTTCTTGCTGACGCGCTGGTACACTTGCCTAACTCTCTTTGTTCCAATTTGTGTCTGACTCTGCGGCCTCTCATCTGGTAGATCTGCGCGACCTTCGCCTAGATACTGCCCACGCACTGGTGGCTCAGGCCGGCGGCAGCGAGGCAGCATTGCACCGCGAGGTGCCTTCCCTTTATTTGCAGGGGCTGATCGACGGCCTGTGCGAGCTGTCGCTCAAAGACCCGCTCACGGGACTGGCGAACCGCAGACATTTCCGCGCCGTGCTGGAACGTGAAATCGATCGCGTCACACGCTCCGGCGAGGCAGCCCTGCTGCTGATGCTGGACATCGACCATTTCAAAAAGGTGAACGACACCCACGGCCACCTGGCTGGTGACGTGGTGTTGCAGTCGGTGGCCCGCACGCTCAGTGCTTGCGTGCGCCCCATGGACACCTTGGCCCGCTACGGCGGTGAAGAATTCGCCGTGGTGCTGCCGGCCTGCCAGGCTGCCTTTGGCCGGGTGGTGGCAGAACGCATCCGGCGCGCGGTGGCCAACACGCCCATCCGCATTTCCCCCACGGTGGAGCTGAACGTCACCTTGAGCATCGGGGGAGCGTTTGCCATGCAGTGGATCCGCTCCACCACCCTGCTGTGGACCGACCGGGCCGACCACCAGCTCTACCAGGCCAAGGCGTCGGGCCGCAACCGCGTCAGCATCGAGGAACAACCCGACAGCACCGTCAGTGCCGAAGAGAAAAGCCTGTTGTTTGGCCCGCTCTACACCCCTTCGGGTTGGGGCGACCTGCCTCCACTGGACCCCAACCCAACAGGCAGCGCCTACTGAAAGTTAGATGATGAGCGACGCGCTGTCCCCCCAACCCACAACGCCTGCAGCCCCTGCAGGCCCTGCAGGCCCTGCCACCCCCCTGGCCTCTGCCGCTCCTGGCGCCCGCATCATTGCGGTGACCAGCGGCAAAGGCGGTGTGGGCAAGACTTTCGTATCAGCCAACCTGGCCGCCGCCCTCACCCGCCGAGGCCAGCGCGTGCTGGTGCTCGACGCCGACCTGGGCCTGGCCAACCTGGACGTGGTGCTGAACCTGCACCCCAAGATCACCTTGCACGACGTGTTCACCGGCAAGGCCGCGCTGGACGACGCCGTGATCGCCGCGCCTGGTGGCTTTGACGTGCTGCTGGCCGGCTCCGGCATGGTGGAGTATTCGCGCCTCACGCCCGAGGTGCGCAACCAGTTCCTGAACGTGATCCAGGCGCTCACGCCGCGCTACGACGTGGTGCTGCTCGATACCGGCGCCGGTATCTCCGACGTGGTGCTGTTCTCGGTGTCCCTGGCGTCCGAGGTGCTGATCGTGGCCACGCCCGAACCCACCTCGCTTACCGATGCCTACGCCGCCATCAAGGTGCTGGCCATGCAGCAAAAGCGCCAGCATGTGCGCATGGTCATCAACCAGGCGGCGCGTCCGGGCGACGGCCGAGCCATCACCAGCCAGCTGCAGCAGGTGCTTGACCGCTTTGTGAGCACCGAATCCGGTCGCCCCATGCGGCTGATCCACATGGGCGACATCCCGGCCGACCCCTCGGTGCGCGACGCCGTGATGCGCCGCCAGTTGTTGCTGCTGCAAACCCCTGGCTGCCCGGCGGCGCTGGCAATTGCGCAGCTGGCCAACAAGATCGAGTCCACGCTGCTGTCACCGGCGGCATGACCCGGATACGCCGAGCGGCGCTTGAGGCGCAGCTTGGCCACTGTGACCCACAGGCCCGCCAGCGGGCCTTTGTGCTTTTTTACTGCCGTGAACCCTACCGACACCGTCCTCAACATCTCCTGCTACAAGTTTGTGCCGCTGCCCGATGCCGCCGCGCTGCGCGATGTGCTGCATGAGCGTGCGGTGGCCGCCCAGCTCAAGGGCACCATCCTCCTGGCGGAGGAAGGTATCAACTTCTTTCTTGCGGGCCCAGCCGATGCCGTGCGGGGGTTTGTCGCGCAGCTGCGCACCGATGCCCGCTTTGCCGACCTGGAACCCAAGGAGAGCTGGTCAGCCACGGTGCCGTTTCGCAAGATGCTGGTCAAGGTCAAGCGCGAGATCATCCGCATGGACCACCCCACCATCCGCCCTGCTGCGGGCCGCGCGCCATCGGTAGACCCGGCCACGCTGCGCCGCTGGCTGGACCAGGGGCACGACGACGAAGGCCGTGAAGTGGTCACGCTAGACACCCGCAACGCCTTCGAGGTGGACGCAGGCACGTTCGACAACGCCATCGACTGGCGCATCGACAAGTTCACCGAGTTTCCGCCAGCGCTGCGCGCCCACAAGGCCGAGCTGCAGGACAAGACCGTGGTGAGCTTCTGCACCGGCGGCATCCGGTGCGAAAAGGCCGCCATCCTCATGCGCGAGGAAGGCCTGCCCCATGTCTACCAGCTGGAGGGAGGCATCCTGAAGTACTTTGAGCTGACGGATGGCGCGCACTACCACGGCGGGTGCTTTGTGTTTGACGAGCGCCGCGTGCTGGACACGGGGCTTGCCATCGACGCTCCCTCTGCGGTCGTAGCGACCGCAGAAAACGCTATCAAATCATGAGCTGCCAGCGCTTGACGCACTAGCGCTACAGCCCATTTTTATCTAAACATCACGCTTTGATCAGGCTTTGAAGCGGTGTTCCGGCAGGGGAATCCATTCCACCTCGCCCGGCACCTGGCCCATCGCTTGTGCCTCCCAGTCGCTGGCGGCCTGCACGATGCGCTCCTTGCGGCTGGAGACAAAGTTCCACCACATGTGGCGCGGCGCATCCAGCGGCTCACCGCCGATCACCATCAGGCGCACGGCACTCTCACCGGCCGTCAAACGCAGGGGCTGGCCGGGTTCCGCCACAGCCAGAATGTGCGCAGGCACCTGAGCGCCGTTCAACGACACCGGTGCATCCACGGTGTACACCGCCAGCTCGGGCACCAGTGCCGGGATCTCCAGGGTGGCGCCAGCGGGCAGCTGCACGTCCAGGTACAAGGTGCGCGAGTAGGTGGCCACCGGCGAGGTCTGACCAAATGCCTCGCCGACTAGCACCCGCACGCTGGCCCCATCCACCTGCACCTGCGGGATGGCCGGAGCAGGCGTGTGCACAAACGAGGGGTCGGCTTCTTCGTGGGCCAGTGGCAGCGCAGCCCACAGCTGGATGCCGTGGTTCACATACGGCTGGTTTGCCAGGCTCTCCGGGCGGCGCTCGGAGTGCACGATGCCCCGCCCCGCCGTCATCCAGTTGATGGCGCCGGGTTCGATCTGCTGCACATAGCCCAGACTGTCGCGGTGCATGATGGCGCCCGAGAACAGGTAGGTCACCGTCGCCAGGCCAATGTGCGGATGGGGCCGCACGTCGTGGCTATCGCCCGGAGCGACGGTCACCGGACCGAAGTGGTCGAAAAACAGGAAGGGCCCCACGGCCTTGCGCTGCACAGCGGGCAGCAGGCGGCGCACGGTGAAACCGCCGCCCAGGTCCTTGGCATGGCCCGTGAGGGGCAGAAAAGAAGTGCTGGGGGTATCGCTCATGCCGCACGCTCCACCACGGTGCTGATCTCGGTCGTCACCGTGGTCATCAACTTGTGCACCGGGCATTTCTGCGCCACGTTTTCCAGCTCGGCGATCTGGGCATCGGTGAGGTCGCCGCTGACCTGCAGCCGGGTCGCGAGGCGGTAGACGCCCGCACGCTCGGCCGAGGCGTCGCGCTCGACCACGGTCTGCACATCGTCCACCGGAAGGCCCTTGCGGCGCGCGTACCACAACACCGTGAGCGCCTTGCAGGCCCCCAGGGCAGCGTCATACAGATCGTGCGGGCTCGGGCCGCTGTCGGTGCCGCCCTCTTCCACACTGCCATCGGCCACGAGATCGTGCGCACGGATGTGCACGGTCTGGGCCATGGGCGCGCCGGGGACGCGCCGCAATTCAACTGCCATGGGGTGTTCTCCTGGTTGTATTGGGGCGCGCCACTGTAGCGCCAAAAGGCGGCTGCGCCTTAACGAGAGAGGCGGCGGGCCACGTCGGCCACACGCTGGCCAAACTGCTTGCCCGTCTCCAGGTCGCCAGGGAACATCTCGGCAGCCGAGGCGTCGGACGGCGACTGGGACATGGCGCCGCTGAACGAGCCGATCCAGTTCACATCGTTGCGCGTGGCCGCCTTGGAGTTGGCGGGCATCATGCCGTTGCCCACCCAGATGCCACCGTGCTGCATGGCCAGGTGGAACATGTAGTCCAGCGTGATCTGCTTGTCGCCGTTGGTGCTAGCGCTGTTGGTAAAGCCAGCGAACAGCTTGTCCTTCCAGGCCTGGCTGAACCAGGGCTTGGACGAGGCGTCGGCAAACTTCTTGAACTGCCAGCTCGGGCCAGCCATGTACGTGGGCGAGCCAAAAATGATGGCACTGGCTGCGGCCAGCGTTTCCCAGCCACCTTCGGGCAGATTGCCTTCTGCGTCAATGGCGACCAGCTGGGCGCCTGCGCCCTCCGCCACCGCCTGCGCCAGACGCTGCGTGTGACCATAACCCGAGTGGTAAACAACTGCGATGTGTGCCATGAGATAACTCCTGTTGAAACGATGAGGGAACGAGACCAGGGGAAAAACCAAAAAAACGACCGACGAACTGCCTACAGAACAACAAACAACCACGCGATTGAATGCCAGAACCTGCACCCCTGCGGGCTGCAGGCCCTTTATCGACAGACCGGATCAGCGGTCCGAGCGGCGTGCGTCCAGGCTCCACGCACCGGCGCCAAATGCTGCCAGGGCCAGCAGGCCGCCGGTCACGCCCACGTTCTTGAAGAACATGAGCTGCTGCATCATTTGCTTGTCAGCGGGCAGGTTCCAGTAGGCATGGAAGAAGAAGCTGGCCACCAGCGTGAAGAAGGCCAGCGCCAGCGCGGCGAACCGGGTGCCCACGCCAAAGATCAGCGCCAGGCTGCCCAGCACTTCAACCGCCGCCGCAATGGCTGCGGCCACCGTGGGCATGGGCAGGCCCACCGACGTGATATAGCCCACGGTACCGGCAAAGCCGGTCAGCTTGCCAATGCCCGCAGGCAGGAACAGGGCGGCCAGCAGCAGGCGCGATGCCAGGGCCAAGGGGTTTTGCAGTGATGTGAACATGGTGAAGAACTCCTGAGTGAAAGTGGTTACGAAGTAAAAATCAGGCGGCCAGGTCAAACACCAGCACCTCGGCGTCGTGGCCATGGGTCAAAGACAAGGTGGTTTCCTTTTCCATCAGCAGCGCATCGCCGCCCGATAGGGTCTGGCCGTTGGCGGTCAGCGCGCCGCGCACCAGGTGCACATAGGTCTTGCGGGCGGGGTTCAGCGCCAGAGTGACGGACTCGTCCCCATCCAGCAAACCCGCATACAAGGCCGCATCGGCATGGATCTTGACCGAGCCCTGCGCGCCATCGGGCGACGCCACCAGGCGCAGGGCGCCGCGCTTTTCCGCCTCGGCAAAGGTCTTTTGCTCGTAGCTGGGCGGAATGCCGCGTACGTTGGGCTCAATCCAGATCTGCAGGAAGTGCGTGGTCTGGCCCGCAGCGTGGTTGAACTCGCTGTGCTGCACGCCAGTGCCTGCGCTCATGCGCTGCACGTCACCGGGCGGGATGCCCTTGACGTTGCCCATGCTGTCCTTGTGGGCCAGTTCGCCCGACAGCACGTAACTGATGATTTCCATGTCGCGGTGGCCATGGGTTCCAAACCCGGTGCCCGGCGCAATGCGGTCTTCGTTGATGACGCGCAGGTTGCCAAAGCCCATGTGGGCGGGGTCGTAGTACCCGGCGAACGAGAAGCTGTGGAAGGAATTGAGCCAGCCATGGTCGGCGTGGCCCCGGTCTTGCGATTTACGAACAGTCAGCATGTGAGTGCTCCTTTCAAGACTCGACTGTAGGACTGCCACACCCGCTGCGGGCACAGACGGATTGATGGCAATGTTCAAATAATCTGAATTAACATGACGCCACCATGCAAAACGCCCGCGATGTCCTCACCCCCGATGCGCTGACCATGCTGCAGGTGATTGCCGAGGCCGGCAGCTTTGCCGCCGCCGCACGGCAACTGGGCCTGGTGCCCAGCGCCCTCACCTATCGCGTGCGCCAGATCGAAGACGCACTGGACGTGCTGCTGTTCGACCGCAGCGCGCGCCAGGCCCGCCCCACCGAGGCCGGGGTAGAGCTGCTGCGCGAAGGCGCGCGCCTGCTGCAGGACATCGACGCCGTGGCCCACCGCGTGCGCCGCGTGGCCACGGGCTGGGAGCCGCAGCTCACGCTGTCGGTGGACGGCATCATCTCGCCCCACACCCTGCTGGAGCTGGTGGACGCGTTCTACGCCATGAAGCCCCCCACGCGCCTCAAGCTGCGCGACGGCATCATGACTGGCACGCTGGAGGCGCTGACCTCCGGCCGCGCCGACCTGGCCATTGGCGTATCGGTCGCCAGCAACAACGTGGCCGGCCTGCAGCAAGGGCTGCTGGGCGATGTGCTCTTCATCTACGTGGTGGCGCCCCACCACCCGCTGGCCACCGCGCCCGAGCCGATCTCCGACGCCACGCTGCTGGAGCACCGCGCCGTGGCCGTGGCCGACTCGGCCACCCGTGGCGGCGCCACCATGGGCCTGCTGGGCGGACAGGACGTGTTGACGGTGGACACCATGCAGGCCAAGGTGCGCGTGCAGTTGCGCGGCCTGGGCGGCGGCTTTCTGCCCGAACCCATGGTGCGCCCCTACCTGGAGGCCGGCCGCCTGGTGGCGCGCCGCGTGGCCCGGCCGGAGCGCAACGTGCGCGTGCACTACGCCTGGGGCGGCCCTGGCTTCACCGCCCCCGGCCGCGCGCTGCAGTGGTGGCTGAACCAGCTGCAAAGCCCCGCCACACGCCGCGCTCTGCTGGAAAACCACCATCATTTGTGACCCTGATCAAGTGCGCACAGGCCGGCACCGCGTGTAGAGTGGTTGCTGTTGGTTTTGCATCGCATTTCTTTTGCCGACCGTCACCGAAAGGCCTCCCATGAGCAAACCTGATCCTCTCCCCGCCAAACGGCTCCGACGCACCAGCGCCCCGGCCCCTGCAGCTTCCGCAGCGCCCGCCACCCCTATCACCCCCTCCGGCAAACCGCAGCGCCACTTCGCCATCATTGGCGCGGGCATGGCGGGCATTGTCTGTGCCCGAACCCTGGTCCAGGCCGGCCACCGGGTGACAGTGTTCGAAAAGTCCCACCACGCTGGCGGCCGCACCGCCACCATCGACAGCCCCTTTGGCAACTTTGATGCCGGTGCCCAGTATTTCACCGTGCGCGACCCCCGCTTTGCCCGAGCCATCGACACCGTGCCCGGCATCTGCAAGCGCTGGAGCGCCAATTCGGTCCAGGTGCTGGACGCCGCAGGCCGGGTGGCCGCCGTGGGCCTGCCCCACCGCGAAGCCCACTGGGTCGCCACCCCGGGCATGCAGTCGCTGGTGACCACCTGGGCGGAACCCTTGGCCCAGGCAGGCCAGCTGGTCACCCACACCCGCGTCACCCGCATCGAACCCGACGCCGTGAACGCACCCGGGTGGCAACTGCGCACCGAAGGCGCGGGCGGCGAGCAGCATGTGTATGCGGGCTTTGACGCGGTGCTGCTGGCCCAGCCCTCGGTGCCCGCACAGGCCTTGATTTCCGGCTCCGGGCTCGACTCCCCGCTGGCCGACGCCATGTGCAAGGTCGCCATCGCGCCCTGCTGGACCCTGATGCTTGCCTACCCCCAGGCCGTGCGCCCCGGCCTGACCACGCTCGGCCCGCAATGGAACGCCGCGCGCAGCACCCACCACCGCATTGCCTGGCTGGCGCGCGAGTCGTCCAAGCCGGGCCGCAACGTGGTGGAGCGCTGGACGGTGCAGGCCAGCCCTGCCTGGTCGGCAGAACACCTCGAAGACGACGAAGCCCGCGTGCAGGCCAAGCTGCTCAAGGCATTTGCCGAAGTCACCGGCATCCGGGCCGAGCCTGCGCATGCCGACACCCGTCGCTGGCGCTATGCCCAAACCACCCACCCCCTGGGCAAGAGCCACCTGTGGGACGCCAAGGCCGGGCTGGGTGCGTGCGGAGACTGGTGCCTGGGGCACCGGCTGGAAGATGCCTTTGTGTCGGGCCTGGAACTGGCACTTGCCGTGGCATGACGGGGGGCGTAGGAGCAACGCCGCACAACGAGGGCAGCCCCACAGCACGCTCAGAGGAGCGCAATGTGGGGCGCTATGTGGGGCGCTATGTGGGGCGGTTTGCCCCCTCTCCCACGGGCCCGCTGCATGCGGGCTCTCTGGTGGCCGCGCTGGCCAGCTGGCTGGACGCACGCGCACACAACGGCCGGTGGCTGGTGCGCATTGAAGATGTGGACCAGCCCCGCTGCGTGCCAGGGGCTGACACCTTCATCCTGCAGCAGCTCGCCGCCTGTGGCCTGCACCCCGATGCCCCGCCCCAGTGGCAGTCTGCGCGCAGCGGGCTGTACCAGCATGCCCTGGACCAGCTGGTGGCGCAGGGCGATGCCTATCCCTGTGCCTGTTCACGCAAGGACGTCGAAGATGCCCATGCCGCGCAGGGCCATGCGCGTGAACGCCATGCCGCACTGCCCTACCCCGGGACCTGCCGCCATGGGCTGCATGGCCGCACAGGGCGTTCCTGGCGCTTCAATGTGACAGACTTCAAGCCAAAACAGCCGATAGCGCTAGTAGATCATGCCTGGGGTGCTACGTATTCAATAGCAGACGGGCTGCTGCAGTGGCACGACCGCCGCCTGGGCCGCCAGCAGCAACAGGTTGCGACCGCCGTGGGCGACTTTGTGCTGCGCCGCGCAGATGGGCTCTGGGCCTATCAGCTGGCCGTGGTGGTGGACGACGCCGACCAGGGCATCACCGATGTGGTCCGGGGCGAGGACCTGGCCGACAACACGCCCCGCCAGATCCTGCTGCAGCAGGCCCTGGGGGTGCCCACACCGCGCTACCTGCACACCCCCCTGGTATGCGGGGACAACGGCGAAAAACTCTCCAAACAAAACGGCGCGCAGGCGCTGGAACTGCAGAACCCGTTGGTGGCCCTGTCGCAAGCCGCGCTGGCACTGGGCCTGCCCGCTGTGGCAAATCTGCACAACATTTGCATACCCGACGCACTGGCACAGTGGGTGGTGGCGTGGCGACGAAACTACAATGGCCCACCGTGACCGAATTGACCACAGCCTCCGCCCCCGCCAGTGCTGCGCCCGCAGCCTCCATCGCCCCCACAGCGCCCACTGCACAGGGCTCTGCCCCCGCCGGTGTGACCCACCCCAAAACCATCAAGAGCTTTGTGCGCCGCGCCGGCCGCACCACCACGGGCCAGGCCAAGGCCTTTGAAGACTTTGGGCCACGTTTTGTTCTGCCCTACACCCCCGCGCCGCTGGACGCCACCGCCGCCTTTGGCCGCAGCGCGCCGCTGGTGCTGGAGATCGGCTTTGGCATGGGCGAGGCCACGGCCCATATTGCCCGAGTGCGGCCTGACGACAACTTTCTGTGCTGCGAGGTGCATGAGCCCGGCGTGGGCGCCCTGCTCAAGCGCATTGGCGAACAAGGGCTGACCAACATCCGCATCCTGCAGCACGACGCCGTGGAGGTGATCGACCACATGCTGCCGCCCGGCGTCCTCGACGGCGTGCACATCTTCTTCCCCGATCCCTGGCACAAGAAAAAGCACAACAAGCGCCGCCTGATCCAACCCCCGCTGGTGGCCAAGCTGGCTGCACGCCTCAAGCCCGGCGGCTACCTGCATTGCGCCACCGACTGGCAACCCTACGCAGAGCAGATGCTGCAGGTGCTGAGCGCCGAGCCCCTGCTGCAAAACACCGCAGACGCCTTTGCACCGCAACCCGACTACCGCCCGCTGACCAAGTTCGAAAACCGTGGCCTGCGACTGGGCCATGGGGTCTGGGACGTGGTGTTTGTGCGCCGCAACTGACCCAACGACATGCCCCGATCGGCCCGCAGCACACCGCCTATGAAACCCATCCTGCAAAACCTGGTGGAGATGACTGGCCACCGCGACCACCTGCGGCTGGAGGTGTCGGTGCTGTCCACGCTGCAAAAACTCAGCAGCATCATCGAGGTGCGGGCCCTGGAACTGTTCACGGAGGGCGGCGTGCCCCATGTGCGCCCCCGCACCTGGGTGGACAACGGCCAGCTGGTGTCCACCGACTCCGAAGCCGCAGCCGACCCCCGCCGGGAGCCGCTGGACCAGTACCCCGCCCTGCGGGACTGCGTGGACAACCGGGGCGAGCGCGCCCTGGCCTCACCCCGCCGGGGCCGCCATGTGCTCTGGCTACCGGTGTGGATGCACGACAAGGTCAGCACTTGCCTGGAGATCACCCAGTCGCGCCCGTTCTCGGCCCACAAGCTTGACGTGCTCATGGGCGTGTTTCAGGTGTACCAGAACTACCAGAGCCTGCTCGACTACAGCGAGCGCGATGCGCTCACCGGCCTGTTCAACCGCAAGACGTTTGACGAGCAATTCTCCCGCTACACCATGAGCGGGCTGGCCAGCCGGTCTGGTGCAGTCACCGAGTCCTTTGCGGCCGAAGAAACCGCCGTGGCCAGCGACAACGAGCCCGTGCAGCAATGGCTGGCGGTGGTGGACATCGACCATTTCAAGCAGGTCAACGACCGCTTCGGCCACCTCTATGGTGACGAAGTGCTGATCCTGATCGCCAACATCCTGCGCAGTTCATTCCGCAGCCACGACCGCATCTTCCGCTTTGGCGGCGAAGAGTTTGTGGTGCTGCTGCGCTCCACCACGCTGAGCACTGCCCACAAGGTGTTTAACCGCTTCCGGCTGGCCGTGCAGGAGTACCACTTCCCGCAGGTGGGCCAGGTGACGGTGAGCCTGGGTTTTGTGAGCACCACGCGCGGTTCGCCCGTCGAAATCCTGGGCCAGGCCGACCAGGCGCTCTACTACGCCAAGGAACATGGCCGCAACCAGGTCTGCTTCTACGACGATCTGGTGGCCAGCGGGCACCTGGCGACCAAGGTCGCCAACGACGACGTCGAATTGTTCTGAGCGGGCTGCGCCATCCGCAGCCCCCCCTTTCTACTATCCGCTACACAAAGGCTGGCAGTGGCCGAGCCGGATTCCACCGGCCACCGTGCAGTGCGCAGTGCGGTGCCCCCTGTCAGCCCAGCGATGCCAGGATCGCCTCCACATTGACCTCGTCGCGCTGCGCAGGCGTCAGGAAGCGCTCTGCGTAGTCCCGCCACACACCACTGGTCAGGAAGAAGCGGAACACCTCGGCATCGATGTGCCGCTCGCGCACCATGTGGGTCATGATCTTGAGCGACTCGGACAGCGTCTTGGGTGGCTTGTAGGGCCGGTCGGCCGCAGTCAGCGCCTCAAAGATATCGGCCAGGGTCATTACGCGGTCGGCCAAGGTCAGCTCTGGCGCCTTCAGCCGCCGAGGGTAGCCGGTGCCGTCCAGCTTTTCATGGTGTGACCCGGCAATCGCCGGCACGCGCGCCAGGTGCGGCGGAAACGGCAGACCGCTGAGCATGATGATGGTCTGCACGATGTGGTCGTTGATCTTGAAGCGGTCTTCCGCCGTGAGCGTGCCCCGCTGGATGGACAGGTTGTGCAGTTCGCCCAGGTGGGCCTCGTACGGCGGCAACACCATGTCGAAGCCCCAGCGGTTGGCAGGGTTGCCCGCCTCCACCGGTGGCTTGCGGGTGCCCCAGGGCACGATGTGCTCCGGCCGGTCGGCCAGCAGCGGCTCATTGGCGGGCATGGGGCGCACCGGCACGGTCGAAAGCCGCAGCATCTCGGCCGCCGACAGGCCCAGCCGGTCATCAAAATGCCGCTGCCAGATCTGGCGGCCAATGGTCTTGAGGCGGGCGATGTCGGCCTCGGCCATGAATTCCCCCCCCACGTTGCAGCGGGCCACAAAGGCAAAGTCGTCCTGTAACTGTTCGCGCCGTTGCAGCAGCTCGCGCTGCAGGCGCACCGGGTCCACGCCCGACACATGCTGCTTCCAGTAGTCCAGCTCTGCGTCCCGCCACAACACCTCAAAGCGCATGCGCACCTCATGAATGCGGTTGTAGAGCGTTTCCAGCTTGGTGGCCTTATCGATGATGTGCTCGGGGCTGGTGACCTTGCCGCAGTCGTGCAGCCAGGCCCCCAGGCAGAACTCGTAGCGCTCGGCGTCGGTCATGGTGACCTGGGCAAACAGGCCGTCTTTGGCTGCGCACATGCGATCCATGAGTGCTTCGGCCAGCTCGGGCACCCGCTCGCAGTGGCCGCCGGTGTAGGGGCTCTTCGCGTCGATGGCGTCGGCCAGCAGGCGGATGACGGCGTCCAGCAGCTTCTTCTGGCCTTCGATCAGGCTGCGAGTCTCGATGGCTACCGATAGCGTGCCCGACAGCTTTTCGACAAAGGCCCGGAAATGCGCGTCGTCCTGCGTCTGGTCTGCGATGTAGCGCAGCACCAGCAGGCCCAGGGGCTGCCCGTCGCGGGTGCGCAGCTGCACGCGCAGCACGCGGGCGGGCTCGGTGTCATCGTCGTCTTCGTGCTGGTCACCAGGCTGGGGCTCGGTGTGGTTGATGAAATGCACCATGGCCAGGTGCTCGGGGTAGCGGGACTGCTGCTCCGGGTCTTCGCAATGGCGGGCGGCACGCAGCAAGCCGGTGCGCTGCGGATCCACCAGATACACCGCACCGCCGGTGCAACTGGTGGCGCGCACCAGCTCGTACAGCACACTCGATAGCATCAGGTCGGTGCGCGATTCGGCGCTGATGTGGTGGGTGATGTGCAGGAACTCCTGGATGGTGTCGGACATGCGGTCCATCACCTGCCCCAGATCGCGCACTTCGCGCACCGGCGACACCCGCCGTTCGGGCCGCCGGAAATCAAACCGTGCCAGCGCCCTGGCCTGCAATGCCAGCCCGAACAGGCTGCGCCCCACCCGCCGGCCAGCGAGCCAGCCCAACGGCAGCATCAGGCCGATGAGCGACACCGACAGCCACACCTGCTGGCGCAGATTGTTGTTCACGTCGGCCAGCAGCTCTTTGGTGGGGATCGCCATCAGAATCTGCAGCCCCTGCCAGCGCATCGACGCCAGTGGCAGCGAGCGGCCCAGCCATTCCTCGCCGTCGGCCTGCAGGCGGCGTGACTCGCCATCTTTCAGGCCCAGCGCCTGCAGCGCATGCAGGCTGGGCACACCCAGATCGTCCAGGGCACGCAGCCGCAGGCCCGGCGTGTTGCCATCACGCAGCAGCACGCGTGACATGTCGGGATAGGCCAGCACGCGGCGGTCCTTGTCCACCACCGCGATCTCGGTGCGGGGCATCAGGCGCAGGCCACTGATCTCATGCCCCAGGTCGGTCAGGGCCACGTCCAGGCCAATCACTGCACGCCCGTCCTCGCTGGGCTGGCTCAGCGTGATGCCCACCTCCTGCGTGGTGAAGAACACATAGGGTGCCGTGAGGATCTGGGTGTTCTGCTCCAGCGCCTCGGCGTACCAGGGGCGGGTGCGGGGGTCGTAGCGGTATTCCGGGCGCACGGCCGAATCGATCAGCCGCAGGTCCGCGTCGTAATAACTCCAGCGCCCCACCATGCCCACCAGGCCACGCTCGCGCGCCATGGACTGCACCAGGTACGCCGTTTTGGGCGGTGCATCCAGCCGCACCCGCAAGGCTTCGTTTCGCACCGGTCGCACCAGCAAAAACTGCCCGTCCGGGTAACCGATGAACACCGCCGACAGCAGCGGGTTCTGCTCCAGCAGCCGGGCCAGTACAGGCAGGCGCCGCAGCCGCGCTGGCAGGGTGGACGCAGAGGCCACCGGGTCGAACGCCAGCAGGCGGATGGTGGCATCGGCCGGGTCCACGATGCGATGCACCCGTTCGGCAATGAGCTGGCTGATGCGCTGCGCACTCTCGTCCGACGCCGCAATGATGGCCTGGCGCGCGCTGGTGCTGACCTGGTACACCAACAACGCTGTCAGCAACAGCATGGCGGTGACCACCACGGTGGCGATCAGGACCTCAAAGGGGATGGTGATACGGCGCCACCACGGCAGGTGGCCGCCTTGGCCCGCCAAAGCAGCACCAGTGCCGCGCAGCACAGCGGACGGCGGCGGGTCTTGGGGGCTGTCGCGCAGGGTGTCCATGCGCTGCACTTTAGGGTGAAAGCCCGCGTTCCGTCACCCTCTTTTTGGCAGCCATGGCTGCCACACCACAGCGGCCGGTGCCGCTGTGGTGGCCCGGGACATCAGCCCAGTTGCTGCGTGACCCAGCCCGTCACCGAAGCCAGCGCTGCAGGCAGCTTGGCCGCGTCAGTGCCGCCAGCCATGGCCATGTCGGGCTTGCCGCCGCCCTTGCCGCCCACTTGCTGGGCCACAAAGTTGACCAGTTCGCCGGCCTTGAGCTTGCCCACGCTGTCGGCCGTCACGCCCGCAGCAATCTGCACCTTGTCGCCATCCACGGCGGCCAGCACGATGGCAGCGGTCTTGAGCTTGTCCTTGAGCTTGTCCATGGTGTCGCGCAGGGTCTTGGCGTCGGCACCCGGCAGCGCCGCAGCCAGCACTTTGAGGCCCTTCACCTCCACCGCCTGGTTCACCAGTTCGTCACCCTGGCTGGAGGCCAGCTTGCCCTTCAAGGCAGCCACTTCCTTTTCGAGCGCGCGGGCGTTGTCCAGCGCCTGGCTGATGCGGCCATTGAGCTCGGCCACCGGCGCCTTGAGGGTGCTGGCGGCCTGGTTCACGGTGTCTTCCAGGTTCTGCAAATATGCCAGTGCGTTGGCGCCAGTCACGGCCTCAATGCGGCGGATGCCAGCAGCCACTCCACCCTCGCCCACCACCTTGAACAGGCCGATGTCGCCTGTGCGCTGCACGTGCGTGCCGCCACACAGCTCGCGGCTGGTGCCGATGTCGAGCACGCGCACGGTTTCGCCGTACTTCTCACCAAACAGCATCATGGCACCGGTCTTCTGGGCCGACTCGATGTCCATCACGCGCGCTTGCGTGGGCTGGTTGGCCAGGATTTCTTCGTTCACACGGCGTTCAATCTCGCGGATTTCAGCCGCCGTCACGGCGCCGTTGTGTGTGAAGTCGAAGCGGGTGCGGTCGGCATTGACCAGGCTGCCCTTTTGCTGCACATGGCTGCCCAGCACTTCGCGTAAGGCCTTGTGCATGATGTGCGTGACCGAGTGGTTGCGCATGGTGGCAGCGCGCACGGCGGTGTTCACCTGGGCCTGCACCGTGTCACCCACGTTCAGCGTGCCCTCTTCGAGCGTGCCGTGGTGGCCGAACACATCGGCCTTGATCTTGAGCGTGTCGCCCACCGCAAAGCGGGCGGAGCCGCTGGTGATCACACCCTCGTCGCCCACCTGGCCGCCGCTTTCTGCGTAGAACGGGGTCGTGTCCAGCACCACCACGCCATTTTGACCGGCTTTCAGGGCTGCAGCGCTTGTCCCGTCTACGTAGATAGCTACGATTTTTGCAGTCTCAGCCAAATGCTCATAACCAGTGAACTGGTTGGCGGCACCGGTGTACTCCAGCGCCTTATCCATCTTGAACTTGCCAGCAGCACGGGCCTGGGCCTTCTGCTTTTCCATGGCGGTCTTGAAGCCGGCTTCGTCCACTTCCACGTCGCGCTCGCGGCACACGTCGTTGGTCAGATCGAGCGGGAAGCCGTAGGTGTCGTGCAGCTTGAAGGCCACGTCGCCGGGCAGTACCTTGGCGCCGCCGTCCAGCGCGGCGTCCAGAATTTCCATGCCGTTGGCCAGCGTTTCAAAGAAGCGCTCTTCTTCGGTCTTGAGCACGTCGGTGATGCGCTGCTCCTGCTCGCGCAGCGACGGATAGGCGTCGCCCATCAGGCGCACCAGGTCGGCCACCAGCTTGTGGAAGAACGGGGTCTTCTTGCCCAGCTTGTAGCCGTGGCGGATGGCGCGGCGCACGATGCGACGCTGCACGTAGCCACGGCCTTCGTTGCTGGGGATCACACCATCGCTCACCAGGAAAGCGGTCGCGCGGATGTGATCGGCAATCACGCGCAGGCTCTTGTTGTTGAGGTCGGTCACGCCGGTTTCGCGGCCGGCAGCCTTGATGAGCTGGTCGAACAGGTCGATCTCGTAGTTGCTGTGCACATGCTGCAGGATGGCGGCGAGGCGTTCCAGGCCCATGCCGGTGTCCACACAGGGAGCGGGCAGCGGGGTGACAGCACCGGTTTCGTCCATGTTGAACTGCATGAACACGTTGTTCCAGATCTCGATGAAACGGTCGCCGTCTTCGTCGGGGCTGCCTGGAGGGCCGCCAGGGATCTCAGGGCCGTGGTCATAGAAGATTTCGCTGCAAGGGCCGCACGGGCCGGTGTCGGCCATCATCCAGAAGTTGTCGGACTTGTAGCGACCGCCCTTGTTGTCGCCGATGCGGATCACACGCTCGGGCGGCAGGCCGATTTCCTTGGTCCAGATGTCATAGGCCTCGTCGTCCTCTTGGTAGACCGTGGCCAGCAGGCGCTCGGGCGGCAGCTTGTAGACGGTGGTGAGCAGTTCCCACGCCCACTTGAGCGACTCGCGCTTGAAGTAGTCGCCAAACGACCAGTTGCCCAGCATTTCAAAGAAGGTGTGGTGGCGCGCGGTGTAGCCCACGTTCTCCAGGTCGTTGTGCTTGCCGCCGGCACGCAGGCAGGCCTGTACGGACACCGCCCGGTTGTAAGGGCGCTTGTCGGTGCCCAAGAACACGTCCTTGAACTGCACCATGCCCGAGTTGGTGAACATCAGCGTGGGGTCGTTGCCAGGCACCAGGGGGCTGGACGCCACAACGGTGTGGCCCTTGGAGACGAAGAAGTCCAGGAAGGACTTGCGGATGTCAGCGACAGAAAAAGTGGGAGTGCTCATGGTGTTGTGGAGTGGTTGCACGGAGCAGGCAGACCGCAGGACCCGCGCCTGTGCGCTGCCTGTCGCTGCCCCTATGGGGACCAACCTTTCATTATAGGTTTGCAGCCCTGGCGCCCGTGGCAGCGGTGCGACAGCAAAGGGCGGCACAGGATTTGCAGGTTCCATGCCTGCCCCTCGCCTCCAATTCGCCCAGCGACCAATTGCCCGCGCTCGAAAATTCGCTTGCGCGCTTTTGATATCTTGTTAATATATTAATAACTTCATCGCCCAACGCACCCAAGGAGCACCCTGTGAACCCACAACCCCGCTGGCAAGGCATCTTCCCCGCCGTCACCACCAAGTTCCATGCCGACGAGTCCATCGACGCCGAAGGCACGGCACGGCACATCGACTTCCAGATCCGTAACGGCATTCACGGGCTGGTCACCTGCGGCTCGCTGGGCGAGGCCAGCACCCTCACGCTGGAAGAAAAGCTCCAGGTCGCCAAAATTGCCCTGGAAGCAGCCGACGGCCGCGTGCCCGTGCTGGCCAATGTGTCCGAGACCAGCACCCGCGAGGCCCTGCGCTACATCGACGGAGGCAATCGGCTGGGTGTGGCGGGCTACATGGTCATGCCCTCGGTGATCTACGTGGCCGACGCCCGCGAGGCCATGGCCAACGTCCGGGCCATGGCCCATGCCGCCCAGCGCCCGCTCATGGTCTACAACAACCCCGTCGCCTACCGCGTGGACCTGAAGCCCGAGCACATGCTGGAGCTGGCCGACTGCGAATGGATTGCCGCCATCAAGGAAAGCACAGGCGACATCCGCCGCATCACCGACCTGCGCAACACCGTGGGCAACCGCTACCAGCTCTTCCTGGGCGTGGACGACCTGGCCTACGAAGGCCTGGCCCTGGGCTGCGACGGCCTGCTGGCCGGCGTGGGCTGCGCCTTCCCGCGCGAAACGGTGGCGCTGTACGAGCTGATGAAGGCGGGCAAATTTGCTGAAGCCCTGCCGCTGTACCAATGGATGACGCCCATGCTGCACCTCGATGTATCGAACAAGCTGGTGCAGAACCTCAAGCTCATCGACGTGCTGGTGGGTGTGGGCACCGAGCACATGCGCCGCCCCCGCCTGCCGCTGGTGGGTGAAGAGCGGGCGTTTGTCGAGCGCGTGGTGCGCAAAGCGCTCGAAACCCGCCCGACCCAGTACCAGTCTGTGGCCTGAGACACTAAGCCACTGCCCCACCACGACCACAGCACCATGCAACACATCCAAGTGATCGACTCCCATACCGGCGGTGAGCCCACCCGGCTTGTCATTGGCGGATTTCCGGACCTGGGCACTGGCACCATGGCCGAGCGGCGCGAGCGGCTGGCACGCGAGCACGATGCCTGGCGCGCCGCCACCGTGCTGGAGCCGCGCGGTAGCGACGTGGTGGTGGGCGCGCTGCTCTGCGCACCGCAAGACCCCGCCAACGCGGCGGGCGTGATCTTCTTCAACAACAGCGGCTACCTGGGTATGTGTGGCCACGGCACGATTGGCCTGATCGCATCGCTGGCCCACATGGGCCGCATCCAGCCTGGCGATCACCGCATCGAAACGCCGGTGGGCACCGTCACCACGACCTTGCACACCGATGGATCGGTGAGCGTGCGCAATGTGCCCGCCTACCGCCTGCACCACCAGCTGGCGGTGGATGTGCCCGGCTATGGCCGTGTGGTGGGTGATGTGGCCTGGGGTGGCAACTGGTTCTTTTTGATCTCGGACCACGGCCAGCGCGTGGCGAGCGACAACCTGGAGGCACTGATGCACTACACCTGCGCCGTGCAGCAGGCCCTGAAGGACCAGGGCATTCGCGGCGACAACGGTGGCGAGATCGACCACATCGAACTATTTGCTGACGACGACAGCACCGATGATCCCGCGGACAGCCGCAACTACGTGCTGTGCCCCGGCAAAGCCTACGACCGCTCGCCCTGCGGCACCGGTACCAGCGCCAAAATTGCCTGCCTGGCCGCCGATGGCAAGCTCCAGCCGGGTCAGGTGTGGCGCCAGGCCAGCATCATCGGCAGCCAGTTCGAGGCCAGCTACACGCTGCAGGACGGTGGCAAGCTCATCCCCACCTTGCGTGGCCGTGCCTACATGAGTGCCGAAGCGACCCTGCTGATCGACGACACGGACCCCTTCGGCTGGGGCATCCGGCTGTAAACCGCGTTTCTTCCACCACACAGGCCCCATGCAAACCACCGACGTCCTTGTGATCGGCGCTGGCATCGTCGGCGCGGCCTGTGCCCATTCGCTCGTGCAGGCCGGGCTGTCGGTGCGGATCATTGATGCGCGCCTGGGCGGTGCCACGGCGGCAGGCATGGGCCATCTGGTGGTGATGGATGACAACCCGGCTGAGCTGGCGCTCAGCAAATCGTCGCTCGACCTCTGGCACGCATTGGCACCGCAGATGGATGCTGGCTGCGCCTTCACCGCCTGCGGCACGCTCTGGCTGGCTGCCAACGAGGAAGAGCTGCTGGCTGCGCACGCCAAGCGCGCCACCTTGCAAGCCCAAGGCGTGGCCTGCGAGATGCTGGATGCCGTAGCCCTCGCCCGCGCAGAACCTGCGCTGCGCCGCGGCCTGGCGGGCGCGCTGAAGGTGAATGGCGACAGCGTGGTTTATGCCCCGCGTGCCGCCCAGTGGCTGGTGGCCCAGGCTGCAGCGCATGGAACCGTGGTTTTTGAACAGGCCGAAGCCGCGCAGATCGACGGCCACACCGTCACCTTACGGGACGGCAGCCAGCGCAGCGCAGGCGCCATCGTGCTGGCCAGCGGCATCCAGGCCACGCAGCTGTGCCCCGGCCTGCCGCTGCGCCCCAAAAAGGGCCACCTCGTCATCACAGACCGCTACCCCGGCACCGTGCACCACCAGCTGGTGGAGCTGGGCTACATCACCAGCGCGCACCACAGCGATGGGACCTCGGTGGCCTTCAACGTACAACCCCGGCCCACGGGGCAACTGCTGATCGGCTCGTCGCGCGAGTTCGACACCACCGACCCGGCCGTCAACAACGCCGTGCTCGCGCGCATGCTGCAGCGCGCGCTCGACTACCTGCCCGGCCTGGCGGACCTGAACGCGATTCGTACCTGGACGGGTTTTCGCGCTGCCACGCCCGACAGCCTGCCCATCATCGGCCCGCACCCGACGCACCCCCACCTGTGGCTGGCCGTGGGCCACGAAGGGCTGGGCGTGACCACGGCCCCCAGCACCGCACAGCTGCTGGCCGCGCAAATCACCGGCAGTACACCGCCCATCGACCCCATGCCCTACGCCGCGCAGCGTTTTGATTCGTGGGGTGCCGCATGACGCGCTCCGCCCCCCACACCCTGACCGTGCAGATCGTCGTGAACGGAATCCCCCGGCAAGTGCCAGCGGGCACCAGCGTGGCTGCCGCGCTGGCGCAACAACCGCCGGGCACCACACGCACCTCGGTCGCTGGCGAGCCGCGCGCGCCGCTGTGTGGCATGGGCGTGTGCCACGAATGTCGCGTGCGCATCCAGGGCCGCATCCGCCTTGCGTGCCAGACGGTGTGCGCCGAAGGCACGGCCATCGACACCGATGCAGGCACCGCTCCCGGGAGCGCCACACCATGCCCCTGACACCCATGTCTGTACCGGTCGCCATGCACGAGCGCTGCGACATCCTCATCATCGGCGCGGGCCCGGCAGGCATGGCGGCGGCCCTTGCCGCTGCGCCCAGCGGTGCGGCCATCACGGTGGTGGACGACAACCCCCAGCCCGGCGGCCAGATCTGGCGCGATGGCCCACAGGTGGCCCTGCCGCCGCTGGCGCAGCAGCACCGCGCGGCCCTAGCCAAGCACGCCAACATCCGCGTGCTGACCGGCACCCGGGTGGTGGGCCTGGGCGCACGCCAGCCCACCGACAAGGCCCCCGCCCTGCTGCTGGAAGACGCCGACCGGGGCTGGACCCAGCACAGCCACCGCATCATCCTGTGCACCGGCGCACGCGAGTTGCTGCTGCCCTTCCCCGGCTGGACTTTGCCCGGCGTGACGGGCGCGGGTGCGCTGCAGGCCCTCATCAAGGCGGGGCTGGATGTGCGCGGCCAGCGCATCGTGATCGCTGGCACCGGCCCGCTGCTGCTGGCGGCCGCCGCCACGGCCACGCAAGCAGGCGCCACCGTGGTGCGCATCGCCGAGCAGGCCGCCTGGGCAGCACTGGCAGGCTTTGCGGCGCAGCTGCCGCGCTGGCCTGCCAAGGCGCTGCAGGCTCTCGCCTTGATTCACCCCGGCTTGCGCGCAAGCACCCATGTGCTGGAGGCACAGGGCACCACCCAGGTGCAGTCCGTGCGGTTGCGCAAGGGCGTGCACGCAGAAGAAACCATCGCCTGCGACCGCATCGCCTGCGGCTTTGGCCTGGTACCCAACACCCAGCTGGGCCAACTGCTCGGTTGTGTACTGGGTGGACCGCTGAGCGGCGGCATGGGTCTGGCGGTGGATGCGCAGATGCGCACCACGGTGCCGGGCGTTTTGGCGGCCGGGGAAAGCACGGGCTTTGGCGGCAGCGAGCGTGCCTTGGTGCAGGGCGCCATCGCAGGCCACACAGCCGCAGGCCACGTTCAACAGGCCCAGGCATTGCGCGCACAGCTTGTGCGCTGGGAAGGTTTTGCCCAGGTACTGCAGACCTCGTTTGTGCTGAACGAGCAGCTCAAGGCCCTGCCCCGGCCTGACACCCTGGTGTGCCGCTGTGAAGACGTGGCCCATGCCGACCTGGCCCCCCGCCAGGGCTGGATCGACGCCAAGCTGCACACCCGCTGCGGCATGGGCGCCTGCCAGGGGCGCATTTGCGGTGCAGCCACACAGCACCTGTTTGGGTGGACACCGACCGCGCCCCGGCACCTGCTGGCACCTGCACGCATCGGCACCCTGGCCGCCTGCGGCGGGCCTGCGCCGGAAGGCCCCAGCGCAGCGCCGCCTGCCTGACCCGAAGCCTTTTCTCCAGCTCAGCAGCGACGCCCCCCACAAGCAACAGGCATTCATCTTGCTTGCAAATATATCTGCCAGATATTAAAAATTCAGTCTCACCAAGCCGCCTGCCCAAGCCCCTTCCACCCCGAGCACCGCACCATGCCATCCACCCGCAGTCCCTTCCCACCACTCACTGCCACGCCGCGTGCACCTGTTCGCTGGGTGCTGGCGCTGTCCACGCAGGTTCTGCGCATGGAGCGGCATCTGCTCACCGCCCTCATGACGTTGCTGGTGCTGCTCATCCTGCTCAACGTGGTCACGCGCTACACCGGGATGCCTATCTACTGGGTGGACGAAGCGGCGGTCTACACCGTGGTGTGGCTGACCTTTGTAGGCGCGTCGGTCATGACGCGGCTGCGCATGGACTTTGCCGTGACCATGCTGACCGACCACCTCGGCGCGCGGGGCGCCAAGGCATTCAAGGTGGTGGCCACGTCCGGCGTGCTGCTGTTTGGCCTGGCCATGCTGGTGATGTGCTGGGTGTGGATGGACCCCATCGGCATTGCGCGCTACGGCTTTGACGCCAAGGAGTTTGCGGCCGAGAGCTTCAACTTCATCTACACCGAGCGCACCCAGACGCTGAACTGGCCCACCTGGGTGCTGCAGCTCATCCTGCCGATCTTCTCGGCCACCTTCAGCGTGCATGCGCTGGCCAACCTGCTGGAAGACATGGGCGCCGCAGAGCGTGTGCAGCACGCAGGCTTTGACGTGGTCAACGCCGACGCCGTGAACTGAACGCCACCCACCCCTGCAAACCCACCGAGCCCCGACCATGATCACCACCCTGTTCTTCCTCGCCGCCTTGATGGTGGGTGTGCCCATCGGCGCGTGCCTGTGCCTGTCGGGCGCGGTGTACATCCTCAGCATCGGCAGTCCGGTGCTGTTCCAGTCGTTCCCCATGCAGATGTTCGGCGGGGTGGACAGCTATGGCCTCATCGCCATCCCGCTGTTCATCCTGATCGGCGAGATCATGAACAGCGGCGGCATCACGCGGCGGCTGGTGGACCTGTCGATGGCCTTCATCGGCTCGGTCAAAGGGGGGCTGGCCTACGTGAACATCCTGGCCAACATGCTGGTGTCGTCCATCATCGGCTCGGCCACTGCGCAGGTGGCCATCATGTCGCAGGTCATGGTGCCCGAGATGGAGAAGCAGGGTTACGACAAGACCTTTGCGGCGGGCCTCACGGTGTACGGCGGCATGCTCGGGCCCATCATCCCGCCCTCCGTGATGTTTGTGGTCTACAGCGTGTTGGCCCAGGTGGCCGTGGGCGACATGCTGATTGCAGGCATCCTGCCCGGCGTGCTGCTCACGCTGCTGTTCTTTGTCGTGATCGCGCTCATGGGTTTTGTCTACAACTACCCCCGCAGCGAAAAGCGCACGCTGGCCCAGCGCGCACGCACCGTGGTGCAGGCCAGCCCCACGCTGCTGATCCCCATCATCATCGTCGGCTCCATCCTGAGTGGCGTGGCCAACCCCACCGAATCGGCGGCCGTGGGCGCGCTGGTCTCGGCGCTGGTGGGCCGGTATGTGACGAAGGAATTCCGCTTCAGCGCCATGCCCGCGATCCTGCTGCGCTCGGCGATCTACTCGGCCATCGTGCTGTTTCTGGTGGCGGCAGCGGCCGTGTTCTCGTGGCTGCTGATCTACGGCAAGGTGCCGCAGATGGTGGCCGCCTGGGTGCAGACGGTGGCGCACGACCCGGTCACCTTCCTGCTGCTCACCAACGTCATCCTGCTGGTCATCGGCACGGTGATCGACGGCATCCCCGGTCTCATCATGACCGCGCCCATCCTGCTGCCGATTGCCACCGAGGTCTATCACATCGACCCGCGCCACTTTGGCGTGGTGATCGTCGTCAACCTGGTGTTGGGGCTGATGACCCCGCCCGTGGGTCTGAGCTTTTTTGTCGCGTCGGCCGTCACCGGGGCCAAGCCCGGAAAGATGTTCATCGTGACCCTGCCGTTTTTCATCATCAGCTGCGTGGCGCTGGTGATGTTGTCGCTGTTCCCCAGCCTGTCGCTCGGCCTGCTCAAGTAGCGGGGCATGCCGTCCGACAGATCCGTCCCCCTCCCAACGTTCTTTCACACGGAGTTCACCATGACGACCCAGCCTGCCCGCCCAGTCTCCCGCCGCCACTTCATCCAGCGCCACGCCGTGGCCGCAGCCGCCGTCACGGGGCTGGGCTTTCCGGCGCTGGTGCGGGCCGCCGACGCCAAGGAATTCCGCCTGGGCCTGATCACGCCCGCAGGCCACTCGTGGAACCGCGCCGCGCTGCAGTTTGGCGAGGCACTGAAGAAGGAAACCGACGGCCGCCTGAGCGTCACCGTCTTCCACTCGGGCCAGCTGGGCAACGAGGCGGCGATGATGCAGCAGCTGCAGTCCGGCGCGCTGGACATGGGCTGGATCCAGGCGGCCGAACTGGGCTCGCGTGTGGCCAGCATCGCGGCCATCAATGCGCCCTACCTGGTGCGCTCCACGCCCGCCGTGGCCAAGCTGGTCAAGCACCCGGCCGCCACCAAGCTGCTGGAAGTGCTGCCGCGCGAGACCGGCACCATTGGCCTGGGCTGGGGCATCACCGGCATGCGCGCCGTGTTCTCCACCAAAGACATCAACCTGCCCACCGACATCAAGGGCATGAAGCTGCGCATCAACCCCACGCCCGTGTACCGCGACTTTTATCAAATGCTGGGCGCCGCCCCCACGCCCATCCCCACACCCCAGGTGTTCGATGCGATGAGCAACGGCCAGGTCGATGGGCTGGAGGCCGACATCGAGTTCTCGTGGAACCAGCGTTTTGACAAGGTGGCCAAGACGCTGCTGCAGATGAATGCGCTGTTCATGCCGTTTGCACCGCTGGTCTCCGGCCGCATCTGGCAAGGGCTCGACGCCAAGGACAAGGACATCATCCGCAAGCGGGTGGCCCAGTCGCTCGATGCGCAGATCAACGACATCGTGACCACCGAGGCCGGGCTGATCGAGAGGTTCAAGGGCACGTCCATCGCGTTCAAGACGGCATCGGCCTTCAACCCCGAGAGCACGATCCAGGAGTTTGACAAGCTGTGGCTGCCCAAGGCACCGCAGATTGCCGAGCTGCGCAAAGCGGGCGCCAGCCTGGCCTGATGGCAGCGGGGCCGCTACCGCAAGCCACTAAGATGCGGTCTGCAACCCCGCTCCCCACACCCTGCTCCCCATGACCACCCGCAGTGCCCCCATCCAGCGAGACCCTGCGCCCAAACGGCGCGCGGCCGACGTGGCCTATGACGCCATCGAGGCCATGATCTCCACCCTGCAGCTGCAGCCCGGCTCGCCCGTGGTGGAGGCCGAGATTGTGGAAAGCACGGGCCTCGGCCGCACCCCCGTGCGCGAGGCGCTGCTGCGCATGGTCTCCATCGGGCTGATTGCGCAGCAGCCCCGGCGCGGGCTGCTGGTGTCGCACATCGACCTGGCCGACCACCTGGACGTGATCCAGACCCGCCGCGTGCTGGAGCGCCTGATCGCATCCTGCGCCGCGCGGCGCGCCACGGCGCCGCAGCGCCAGGCCATCGTGCAGTGCGCCGAAAAAATGGTGGAAGCCGCCGCACGCGGCCACTTGGACGACTACATGCAGGCCGACCACGCGCTGGACGTGGTGGTGCACCAGGCCAGCCAGAACCATTCGGCCGTCAAATGTGTGCAGCCGCTCATCGTGCAGTGCAGGCGCTTCTGGTACGCCTACCAGCACGAGGGCGAGGTGTCCGAAGGCGCACGCGCCCACATGCAGCTGGCCCAGGGCATTGCCAGCGGCGACGAAGCGCACGCCATGGCCGGGGCGGAGCAGCTGATGGAGTACCTGGAGCGGTTTGCGCGGCGCATCATCGACCGGTAGGCGCCAGGCCCTCCGGCAAGGAAAGCGGGGTAGCTTGCCCGCTCACTACATATTTGATAGCAAACAAGCCATATTGCACTAGCGCATGGTGCCAAAAATGCTTGAAAACGCATTCAGAGAGGCTGTTTGCGATCCCGCAGGGGACTGCGCGCAGGCCCTCAGTGCATGGAGCCGCCCTATTCCGCCACCTGCTGCCCCAGCAGGATGCGCTGCTCCAAGAAGCGCCACAGCCGCTCGTCCTGGCTGAATGACACGTTGAAGCGCAGCCAGCCCGTGGGGCGCGGCTCCACCAGAAAGAGCTGGCCGGGGCCGAGCATGATGCCCGCGCCCGTGGCCTCCTTCGACAGCTCGGCGCTGTCGGGCAGATCAGGGTGGCGCGCCCACAGGTACATGCCCGCCTCGGGCTCGTGGAACAGCTCAAACCCCAGGTTCAGCAGCCGCCGGCCCACCGCGCGGTGCGCCTCAGCCAGTCGCTCGCGCAGCGACTTGAGGTGCTTGCGCCAGCGGCCATCGGTCACCACGCCGAAGGTGATGCGCTCGGTGATCTCGGAGGACGTCAGGCCCGAGATCATCTTGAGCTGCACCAGCTCATCCAGCAAATCGCGCCGCGCCGCCACATAACCCGTGCGCAGATTGGGCGAGATGGTCTTGGAGAAGCTGCCGATGTAGACCACGCGGCTGAGCTGGTCCAGGCTGGCCAGCGAGGGGCGCACGGTCGAATCCATGTCGGCGTAGATGTCGTTCTCCACCAACACAAAGCCATGCTGCTCGGCCAGCTGCAGCAGGCGGTGCAGGTGCGCGACCGACGCCATCGAGCAGGTGGGGCTTTGCAGGCGCGGCTGGGTGAAGAACACCGTGGGCCGGTGTGCGGCCAGCAGGGCCTCCAGCGCAGGCAGGTCATAGCCCGTGGGGGTGCGCGGCACGCCCACCACCTGCGCGCCCGCAAAACGCAGCATGAAGTGCAGGTTGGGGTAGCCGGGGTCGTCCACCAGCACCACATCACCGGGCTTGACCAGGCGGCGCGCCACCAGATCCAGCGCCTGGCTGGAGCCCTGGGTCAGCAGCACCTGGTCGGCATCCACCGCCAGGTGGTGCTCGGCCAGTGATTCGGCCACCACCATGCGCAGGGCCATGTGGCCGTGCGGCAGGCCATAGCCGTCCAGCTCCGGGCCATCAGACGACAGCTGGCGCATGCTCCGCTTGACCGCATCGCCAAACAGCCAGTCGTGCGGCAGCCAGCCGCAGCCCGGTTTCATGGGCAGGTTGCGGTTTTCAAAAATTTGCTTGAGGTACCAGCGCGCATCAAAACGGGGCACCGGCCGCGCTGGCGCACCAGCCCCGGGCGCCACGCCTTCATCGCCCCGCCGCTTCACAAAAAAGCCAGCATTGGCGCGCGACACCAGCCAGCCCTGCGCCACCAGGCGGTCGTAGGCCTCGACCACGGTGAACACGCTCACGCCATGCGCAGCGGCAAAAGCGCGGATGGACGGGAGCTTGCTGCCGGGTTTGAGCACCTGCCCAACGATCAGGCCCCGCAGCCCATCAACGATCTGGCTGACCAGCGGTGTCTGCAGGTCCGGGCTGAGAGTGAGCATCAGGAGGGGAAAAAAGGAGGCGAATTGTGCACCGGCTTGGCGCACACCAAATCAGGGATTGCCTGTACAGGATTTTAGACCTGCACAGTGCGCGCCAAACAGCGCTGCGCTGTACATGGACGGTGTATGGCGCGACTTCCAGAATCCGCTCCATTCCTTCATTTCCTCGTCACCCAGCACACCGACCACCATGCAGCAAGACCGCCACTTCACCAACGCCGCCCTCCTCACCCGCCGCCACGCCGCCGTGGCACGGGGCGTGGGCCAGGCCCATGACCTCTTCATCCAAAAGGCCCGCAACGCCGAGCTGTGGGATGTGGAGGGCCGCCGCTTCATCGACTTCGCCGGTGGCATCGCCGTGCTCAACACCGGCCACCTGCACGCTGGTGTGATTGCCGCCGTGAAGGCGCAGCTCGACCTGTACACCCACACCTGCTTTCAGGTGGTGGCGTACGAGCCCTACGTGGAAGTGTGCGAACGCCTGAACACGCTGGCCCCCGGCGCGTTTGCCAAGAAGAGCCTGCTGCTCACCACGGGCGCTGAGGCCGTGGAGAACGCCGTCAAGATCGCCCGCGCCTACACCAAGCGCCCCGGCGTGATCGCCTTCACCGGCGGCTACCACGGCCGCACCAACCTCACGCTGGGCCTCACGGGCAAGGTTGCGCCTTACAAGATCGGGTTTGGCCCGTTCCCGGGCGAGACCTACCACGCCCTGTTCCCCAACGCGCTGCACGGTGTGAGCGTGGAGCAGGCGCTGCATTCGGTGGAGCTGATCTTCAAGAACGACATCGAGCCCGAGCGTGTGGCGGCCTTCATCGTCGAACCCGTGCAGGGCGAAGGCGGCTTCTACGTCGCCCCACCCGAATTCATCAGCGGCCTGAAGGCGCTGGCCGACCGCTACGGCATCCTGCTGATTGCCGACGAGGTGCAGACCGGCGCAGGCCGCACCGGCACCTGGTTTGCCAGCGAACAGTGGCCCGTGGCGCCCGACCTGATCACCACCGCCAAGTCGCTGGCGGGCGGTTTTCCGCTGGCGGGCGTGGTGGGCCGCGCCGATGTGATGGATGCGCCCGCCCCTGGCGGCCTGGGCGGCACCTATGCCGGCAGCCCCGTGGCCTGCGCTGCCGCGCTGGCCGTGATCGAGGCCTTTGCACAAGAGAAGCTGCTGGCCCGCAGCCAGGACATGGGCGCGCTGCTGGTGCGCGGCCTGAAAGACATCGCGGCCAAGGTGCCCGCCATTGGCGACGTGCGCGGCCTGGGCGCCATGGTGGCGATTGAGTTGTTTGAAAACGGCGACCTGAGCCGCCCCGACGCCGTCCTGACCAAGCAGGTGGTGGCCGAGGCCGCACGGCGCGGGCTGATCCTGCTGTCGTGCGGCACGCATGGCAACGTGATCCGCATCCTGGTGCCGCTGACCGCCTCGGACGAGTTGCTGCACGAAGGTCTGGCCATCCTGGCCGACAGCCTGAAGGCCGTGGCTGCGGCCACGAACTGACATGCGCCCGGCCCTCCACTCCACCTACCAGGCACCGCCCGCCATGAACCAGCCTGCCGAACCCCTGGTGCGCTTTACCGGCGTGCAAAAGACCTACGACGGCGAGCAGCTGGTGGTGCGCGCGCTGGACCTGGACATCCAGCGCGGCGAGTTTCTGAGCCTGCTGGGCCCGTCGGGCTCGGGCAAGACCACCACGCTGATGATGCTGGCCGGGTTCGAATCGCCCACAGCGGGCGACATCCTGCTGGACGGCAAGCAGATCACGCGCACACCACCGCACAAGCGCAACTTTGGCATGGTGTTCCAGAACTACGCGCTGTTCCCCCACCTCACGGTGGGCGAGAACGTGGCCTACCCGCTGACGGTGCGCAAGGTGCCCAAGGCCGAGCAGGCCGAGCGCGTAAAGAAAGCGCTGGACATGGTGCGCCTCGGTGGCATGGCAGACCGCCTGCCCGCGCGTCTGTCTGGCGGCCAGCAGCAGCGTGTGGCGCTGGCGCGTGCGCTGGTGTTCAACCCGCAGCTCGTGCTGATGGATGAGCCTCTGGGTGCGCTGGACAAGCAGCTGCGCGAGCACATGCAGATAGAGCTGAAAGAGCTGCACCGCCAGCTGGGCGTGACCTTTGTGTACGTGACGCACGACCAGGGCGAGGCCCTGACCATGAGCGACCGCGTGGCCGTGTTCAACGAAGGCGTGATCCAGCAGCTGGCCGATGTGGAGAGCCTGTACGAAACCCCCAGCAACCGCTTTGTGGCGGGTTTTGTGGGCGACAGCACCGTGCTCTCGGGCACGCTGCAGGGCGCTGGGGCAGACGCCGCCATCCAGATGCCCGGCGGCTTTCTGCTGCCCGGCATCAACGTGAACCAGGCCCCCGTGGGCGCGCGGGTGCAGGCCTGCGTGCGGCCCGAGCGCATCGTGCTGCACCCGCAGTCCGAATACCCCCGGCCCAACGCCATCCCCGCCACCGTGGCGCGCACCATTTACTACGGCGACCACCTGCGCCTGGTCTGCGAGCTGGGCCACGGCCAGGAGCCGGCCACCGTGAAGCGAGCCCTGTCGCCCCTGGGCACCAGCCACGCGCAGCCGGGCGACCGGGTGTTGCTGGAGTTCCCGCCCGCTGCCACGCGCATCTACTCCGTGTGAGTGCGTTGCACAGCCTCGCTCCCGTCACTTTCCCTGTTTGCCTTCCCGTTCCTGTTCCTCCACTACCCAAGGAAATCTGCACCATGAAAAAGAGCCTCATCGCCTGCGCATTCCTGGCTGCCTGCCTGGTCGCCCTGCCCAGCTTTGCGCAACAGCAACTCACCGTCGTGAACTTCGGCGGCGCCAATGCCAACGCGCAGAAAAAGGCGTTCTACGAGCCCTATGAAAAGCAGGGCACCAAGATCGTGGCCGTGGAATACAACGGCGAGCAGGCCAAGGTCAAAGCCATGGTCGAGACCAAGAAAGTGACCTGGGATGTGGTGGAGGTCGAATCGCCCGACGCCGCACGCGGCTGCGACGAGGGCCTGTACGAAAAGCTGGACTACAGCAAGATCGTGCCCAAGGTCGACCTGCTGCCAGCCGCCGTGCACGAGTGCGCCGTGGGCATCTTTGTATGGTCCACCGTGATGGCCTACAACGGCGACAAGCTCAAGACCCCACCTACGAGCTGGGCCGATTTCTGGGACACCAAGAAGATCCCCGGCAAGCGCGGCATGCGCAAGGGCGCGCGCTACAACCTCGAATTCGCCCTGCTGGCCGATGGCGTGAAGCCCGCCGATGTGTACAAGGTGCTGGCCACCAAGGACGGTGCTGACCGCGCGTTCAAGAAGCTGACCGAACTCAAGCCCAACATCCAGTGGTGGGAAGCCGGTGCCCAGGCGCCCCAGTTCCTGGTGGCGGGCGATGTGGCACTGACCACGGTGTTCAACGGCCGCATCGACGCCGCCAACCGCGAAGGCCGCAACCTCAAGATCTACTGGCCCGGCGGCATCTACGACCTGGACTACTGGGCCATCCCCAAGGGCACGCCCAACAAGGATGCGGCCGTGAAGTTCATCGCCTTCACCATGCAGACGCCGCAGCAAGCGGCCTACGCGCAGAACATTGCCTACGGCCCGGCCAACAGCAAGGCGCTGGCGTCGCTGGACAAGAAGGTGCTGGACGACCTGCCCACCTCGGCCACCAACGCCAAGGAAGCGCTGCAATTCAACGTGGGCTTCTGGGCCGACCAGGGTGAGGCGCTGGAGAAGCGCTTTGCCGCCTGGGCCACCCAGTAAGCCTCCTGTATTGCCCCTTTGAAGATGCCCTTGTGAAACGCTGAGAGCAGGACACCCGCATGCAAGCCACCCTGGCCCATCCCCACGCCATTGCCTCCACCGGCAGCCCCCCCGGTGCGCTGCGCCAGGCCCTGGCGCGCGCCGAGTCACGCCGCAAATGGCGCGCCTTTGCGCTGACCTTGCCACTGCTGGTGTTCCTGCTGCTCACGCTGCTGGTGCCCATTGCCGCGCTGCTGCAGCGCGCGGTAGAAAACCCCGAAGTCGCCAACGCCCTGCCCGCCACCATGCGCGCGCTGGACGGCTGGGACCGCAAGGACGCCCCCGGCGCACCCGCCTACGCCGCGCTAGTGCAAGACCTGGCCCGCCTGCCCGACAGCTCCGACGCCGGGGCGCTGGCGCGGCGGCTCAACACCGAAGTGCCCGGTGCGCGCTCGCTCATCATGGGCGCGTACCGCGCACTGCCCATGGAGGGCACACCCGAGGCCATCCGCGCGCAGCTGCTGGACAAGGACCCGCGCTGGGCCGAAGCGCCGCTGTGGCAGGCCATCGCCAAGAACGGCGCGCGCTGGACGCCCGACTACCTGCTTGCCTCGGTGGACCTGCAGCGCGACGCACTGGGCCACATCGAGCGCATGCCCGAGGAGCAACGCGCGTTTGGCGGCATCCTGCTGCGCACCTTCCACATCAGCCTGGTGGTCACGCTGGTGTGCCTGCTGCTGGGTTACCCGCTGGCGTGGTGGCTGGCCACCTTGCCCGCCCGCCCGGCCAATGTGCTGATGATCCTGGTGCTGGTGCCGTTCTGGACCTCCATCCTCGTGCGCGTGGCCGCATGGATCGTGCTGCTGCAGTCCGAAGGGCTGGTCAACCGGGGGCTGATGGGGTTGGGCCTGATCGAGCAACCCCTGGCGCTGCTGTTCAACCGCACGGGCGTGGTCATTGCCATGGTGCACATCCTGCTGCCCTTCATGATCCTGCCGCTGTACAGCGTGATGAAAAGTGTGCCGCCCAGCTACCTGCGCGCGGCGGTGTCGCTGGGCAGCTCGCCGGTGGCAGCGTTTTTTCGGGTGTATGTGCCGCAAACCTACCCCGGCATTGGCGCGGGCGCGCTGCTGGTCTTCATCCTGGCCATCGGCTACTACGTCACCCCTGCGCTGCTGGGCGGGGCGGACGACCAGATGCTGAGCTACTACATCGCCCGCTACACCAATGTGGAAGTGAACTGGGGCATGGCCTGCGCGCTGGGCGCCCTGCTGCTGGTGGCCACGCTGGTGCTGTATGGCGTGTACCGGCGCTTTGGCAAGGCCGAGTTGAGCCTGGGCTGACCCCAGGTGGACCCATCTTCTGACGCAGAAAGCCACTGACCATGTTCCGCCTTCCCTCCTTCCCCCTCTATGCCACGCTGGCCGACAAGCTCGGCTGGTGGGCCGTGCGCGCGCTGTGTGTGGCCGTGCTCGCCTTCTTGCTGGCGCCCATTCTGGTGATGGTGCCGCTGTCGTTTTCCGAGAGTTCGTTCCTCGCCTACCCCATCCACGGCTGGTCGCTCAAGTGGTACCAGAACCTGTTCGAATCCGCCGAATGGGCGCGCGCCACGCGCAACAGCTTCATCGTGGCGCCTGCGGCCACGCTGATTGCCACGGTGCTGGGCACGCTGGCGGCGGTGGGTTTGTCGCGGGCGGACTTCCGCTTCAAGGGACTGCTCATGGGCATCCTGATCGCGCCCATGGTGGTGCCCATCATCGTGGTGGGCGTGGCCACCTACCTGTACTTTGCGCCGCTGGGCCTGGCCGACAGCTACCTGGGCCTCATCGTCGTGCACGCCGCGCTGGGCGCACCATTTGTGCTGACCACCGTGCTGGCCACACTGGCGGGCTTCAACCACAACCTGGTGCGGGCTTCTCTGAGCCTGGGCGAGACGCCACTGAACACCTTCTTCCGCATCACGCTGCCAGTGATTGCACCGGGGGTGATCTCGGGCGCGCTGTTTGCGTTTGCCACCTCGTTCGACGAGGTCGTGGTCACGCTGTTCCTGGCCGGGGCGGACCAGTCCACCCTGCCGCGCCAGATGTTCAACGGCATCCGCGAAAACATCTCGCCCACCATTGCCGCGGTGGCCACGCTGCTCATCCTGTTCACCACCAGCCTGCTGCTGGCACTGGAATGGCTGCGCGGCCGCCGCGCATGACCGACATGCTGCCAGTGGCTGCCACCTTGGCGACCAACGCAATGCGTCCGGGCGTGCTAGCCTTTGGCTAGACCACGGCCCTGCGGGCAAACGCGTCTGGCTTTCCTTTCGTCTTTCCTTCGTCACGCCCCTCTTTCTGGAAGCAATCCCATGGACATGAAGACCTCCCCCCTCGCCCTGCTGAACGACCCCACACTGCTCAAGACCGACGGCCTCATCAACGGCCAGTGGGTCGCAGGCAGCAGCCGCTTTGACGTGAACGACCCGGCCACAGGCCTGAAACTGGCCGATGTGGCCAACCTGGGCCCGGCCGATGCAGAGGCCGCCATTGCCGCCGCCAACGCCGCCTGGGGCCCCTGGAAGACCAAAACCGCTAAGGAGCGCAGCATCATCCTGCGCAAGTGGTACGACCTGCTGATGGCGAACCAGGACGACCTGGGCCGCATCATGACCGCCGAACAGGGCAAGCCCCTGCCCGAAGCCAAGGGCGAAGTGGCCTACGGGGCGAGTTTTGTGGAGTGGTTTGCCGAAGAAGCCAAGCGCATCAATGGCGAGACCCTGCCCCAGTTCGACAACAACCGCCGCCTGCTGGTGCTCAAGCAGCCCATCGGTGTGTGCGCGGCCATCACGCCATGGAACTTCCCGCTGGCCATGATCACGCGCAAGGTCGCGCCCGCGCTGGCCGCCGGTTGCCCTGTGGTCATCAAGCCTGCCGAGCTGACGCCGCTCACCGCCCTGGCCGCCGCAGAGCTGGCCATCCGCGCGGGCATCCCGGCCGGGGTGTTCAACATCCTGCCGGCCGACAGCGACAACTCCATCGCCATCGGCAAGGTGCTGTGCGCGAGCGACGTGGTGCGCCACATCAGCTTTACCGGCAGCACCGAAGTGGGCCGTATCTTGATGGCGCAGTCGGCGCCTACGGTCAAGAAAATGTCGCTGGAGCTGGGCGGCAACGCGCCCTTCATCGTGTTCGACGACGCCGATATCGACAGCGCCGTGGAAGGCGCCTTTGCCAGCAAGTACCGCAATGCGGGCCAGACCTGCGTGTGCACCAACCGCTTTTATGTGCAGGAAGGCGTGTACGACGAGTTTGTGGCCAAATTCGCCGCCAAGGTGAAGACGGCCAAGGTGGGCAACGGCTTTGAGGCCGGTGTGAACCAGGGCCCGCTGATCGAAGAAGCCGCGCTGACCAAGGTGCAGCGCCACGTGGACGACGCGCTGGCCAAGGGCGGCCAAGTGGTCGCGGGCGGCCAGCGGCTCACAGCTTTGGGCTCAGGCCAGTTCTTTGAACCCACGGTGGTAGCCAACGCCACGGCCGACATGCTCTGCGCCCGTGAAGAAACTTTCGGCCCCTTCGCCCCGGTGTTCAAGTTCAAGACCGAGCAGGAAGCCATCGACGCAGCCAACAACACCGAGTTCGGCCTGGCCAGCTACTTCTACAGCCGCGACGTGGGCCGCATCTTCCGCGTGACCGAGGCGCTGGAATACGGCATGGTCGGCGCCAATGTAGGCATTCTGGCCACCGAGCATGTGCCTTTTGGCGGCGTCAAACAATCCGGCCTGGGCCGCGAAGGCTCGCACTACGGCATGGACGACTATGTGGAGATCAAGTACCTGTGCGTGGGGGACATCCAGAGCGGCAAGTGAGCGCCGGCGCGCTCTGCTATCAATTTAATAGCTGATTGCATATGAATATCAAGTACCAGGGCGCATTGGAGTACAAAAATACCCCTCTGCGACCTGATTCGCTCGATAGCGTCACTCCACCGCCTGGACGCAACGGTAAGTCGCCTCGAAACGACCCACTTGATTGGAGAGTTCTGCCGCGAGGCCATACTTAGCGCAGTGCTTCTCTGCCGCTCTGAGCGCTCCATCCGAGCCCAGAGTGGAGTTTTCCCAACTGATCGACACTGATTTTTCGTTTCCGACAATGATGAAAGGCGCTGGCGGCGAATACGTGCACCCACCAAGACTGGCAGCCCAAACCAGCAACCAGGCTGGCACCCAAGGGGCCACCGTTTTTTGAAGGTCATCCATGCAGTTGCAGTGTATCGGACAGCATCCGCTTTTCCGCAGCCGCCACTGCGGCCCAGTGAGCTCTCATGTGGCCGGACCACAGCCAGACCGGCATTGGAGGTTGAGCCTGCAGATGCTGCCTATAATCCAGACTACTGCGGGTGTAGTTCAATGGTAGAACGGCAGCTTCCCAAGCTTCATACGAGGGTTCGATTCCCTTCACCCGCTCCATATTCCCGACATTCCAAGCCTCCCAGGCAACAACGTTTGGCGGGCTTTTTCATGGGCGAATGTCGGCATGTTGCGCCGCCTGGCGACTTGGTGCGGCAGGCAGGGGGCACTGCCTTCGATCATAAACCCCTTGCACGGAGCTCAGCAGGGTCTCGTTAACGAAGCCCGCTTTGGTAGCTGCGGCCTGGAGCCACAAGCCGGCCGCCGATGAGCTCAGGGCAAGACCAGAGCCTGCTGGCTTTCAAAGACTCTCTGAACCCCTGTCACCGGATCCACAAACTCCAGTGACCTTGCCAGCAACTGCAAGGGCCGCGAATAGTCACCTTCGGGCGGGTCGTTGACCACGGGGTAGAACGGATCGTTGCGCAGCGGCAGTCCCAGGGCCGCCATGTGCACGCGCAACTGGTGCCGCTTGCCAGTGATGGGTGACAGGCGGTAGCGTGCCCAATCACCGGCCACCTCCAGCACCTGCATGTGGGTGTGGCTGTTGGGCTCGCCGGGCACTTCGTGCATGCGAAAGAACTGCGGGCTTTCTTCCAGACGGCTGGCATGGTCGCGGGGAAAGACTACGTCCGCGCGCCAGGGCGCAATCGCGTCGTAGTGCTTGATGATCTGCCGGTCACGGAACAAGGCCTGGTAGACACCACGGGTGGGCTGCTGCACCGACAACATCACCAGCCCGGCTGTATCGCGATCAATACGATGCAGAGGTGACAACTCGGGTAGCCCCAGTCGACGCTTCAGCCGCACCAGCAAGGTGTTTTGCAGATAACGACCCGAGGGCGTAACCGGCATGAAGTGAGGTTTGTCCGCCACTACCAGATGCTCGTCCTGGTACAGCACGGTTTCGCTGAAGGGCAACGCGGGCTCCGCCGGGAGGCTACGGTAGTAGTAAAGACGCACACCACCCTCGAAGGGCCGTTCGGGCTGAACAGCCTGCCCGTGCTCATCCACCACATCACCCGCCTTCATGCGGTCGTACCAGCCATCACGGGACACTGCGGGCAGTCGATGCACCAGGAAATCCAGCATGCTGCCCTGCCCGCGTGTGGGCAGCACCACACAGCTGGGGCTCACCCCGTCGCGCACCGGCAGGACATGGGGATGACGGGGGTTGTGCATGGCTTGCGAATTCTAGGAGGGATCGACATGCGTAACCGCACAGCATCAGACCCCGCATGGGCCGACGTGTCCCCAGCCCCGCACGGCAAGAAGATTGTCCACGCGTTCCCACTCTGTAGGACAAGCGCGCCAAAAGGCCTGCAGCGCAGTGCGAAGGGCCCAAAGTCACGTTCTGCGGGCTAGCATGACCGTTCTATGACGAGCCCTCCGACCAACCACGCTACCAACCCATCGCCCCGCACCGTAGCTCAACCCGCATTCCCAAGGAGACAAGGCAGCCGCGGGGTACGCATAGCCTGGGGTGTGGCGGCGAGCGTGATGGGGCTGCTTTTGATTGGCGCGGTGACTTTGACCCAGTGGGACTGGAATCGCGCCAAGCCCTGGCTGAACCAAGCCGCCAGCGAAGCGAGCGGACGACAGTTTGCGGTGGAAGGCGACCTGTCCGCTTCCTGGCACTGGCCGCAGCCCCTCGAAGAGGGCTGGCACCGCTGGATACCCGGCGTCACCGTGCAGGGCACGCAGCTGGTTCTGCAAGACCCCCCAGGGTTCGCCCGCACAGGGAGGAGCGCAGAACCGCGCCCCACGGCCAGCGCGGAGGTGGCACGCGCGTCGCTCAAGCTCTGGCCGTTGCTGGCTCGTGAAGTGGTGATTGATACCTTGGAACTCTCTGGCCCGGATATCTCACTGGCTCGGCTGCGCGATGGCAGCAACAACTGGACCTTCCCCCAAAAAGACCCCACCGATACGAAGACTCGCTGGTCGTTCAGTGTCCATCAGCTGGTGGTTCGTAAAGGCCGACTGGGGTATGCCGACGCCACACAGGACCTTGAACTGACAGCCCGTGTCGATACCTTGCCACAAGAGACGGTAATGGCGCCCCCGCACGCTGCAGCCTCGTCTGCGGCCAGCGCAGACGTTGCTTCTGGTTCCCCACGCTATGGTGTGCGATTCGATGTGCTGGGTACGATGGGCAAAGCACGCATCGAAGGCCACGGCAAGGCCGGCTCCGTCCTCACACTGCGTGACAAGCAAGTGAACTACCCCCTGCAATTCACAGCCAAGGCGGGCAGTGTGGAAACAGCGGTTCAGGGCATATTGGCCAACCCGGGCGACCTGTCAGGCATGGATTTTCAGGTCATGCTCAAGGGCGCCAGCATGGCGGATCTGTACCCGCTCACGGGCCTGGTTCTGCCCAACACACCTGCGTTTCAAACCCAGGGCCGACTGCAGGGTAGCCTGCAGCCGGGCCGCGCCGTGTGGAACTACCGTGACTTCACCGGAACAGTCGGTCAGAGCGACCTCCACGGCAATCTGCGCTTTGTATCAGGGGCGCCGCGCGGCAAGCTGTCGGGAGCCATCACATCCAACCAATTGCGGCTTGCAGACCTGGGGCCAGTGCTCGGGACAGCCACCACGGCGAAGGCCCGAGCGGGTCGGAATGGCAGGGTATTGCCCAACGCGGCCTTTGCCACCGATCGTTGGAGCAACATGGACATGGATCTGAAATTCTCGGGACAACGAGTGATCCGCCCCGACAGCCTGCCACTGGAAGACCTCAGCGTGCACGCGGTGCTCGACGATGCAGTGCTGCGCCTGGAGCCTTTGCACTTTGGCGTAGCCAAAGGCCAGATTGAGTCAAAGCTGGTGCTGGACAGTCGCAAACGACCGCTCACGGTACGCATGGATACCCGCGTGCAAAACCTGCGACTCGCTGCCTTGTTCCCCGAGGTGGAATTGACGCGTAAAAGCCTAGGTCGGCTGGATGGGGCCATCGCATTGAATGGCCAAGGCAACTCCGTGGCGCAATGGCTCGGCACAAGCAATGGCGAGGCGCGCCTGTACGTTCGCGAGGGAACCCTGAGCCGCGAACTGCTGGACCGCGCTGCGCTCAACGTCGGCAGCATTGTGATTGGCAAACTGTTTGGCGACGACAAGGAGGTGCAGCTCCGGTGCGCAGTGGCTGACCTGGCGGTGCGCGAAGGGGTTGCCACGGTCCGCACTGCCAAGCTGAGCACCAACGAAGCGGTGGTGGATGTCACCGGCACCATCGACATGGCAGACGAGCGCCTGAACCTCAGCGTGAAGCCCGCATCCTTGGAGTGGAAGTTCTTTTCTTTGCGCACTCCGTTATATGTGCGCGGCACGCTGGGCAAGCCCGACGTGGGCGTAGAACCGGGCCCCTTGCTGCTGCGCGCAGGTGCAGCCATTGCCGCCGCAGTCGCGGCGCCTGCAGCCTTGGCACTGCTGCCGGTCACAGTCCCCGGCGCTGACGACGATGCTCAGTGTGCGCCCTTGCTTGCTCAGGCCACACAACCGGTCAAGGCGGGGCGTGCTCGCATTCCGGCCGCGCGCACGCCATCACGCTAGAAAACACCTAGACATCGCCTCGGGTGGTGTATGCCCCCAGCGGCCATCGCCAATGAAAAAGCCCACGGTTGACGCCGTGGGCTTTTCGCGGACTTGCGAGGAACGCAAGGTCAGTCGGTCGTTGCCTCTTCCGGCTCTGCAGGCTCAGACTTCGCCGAGCGCTCCTTCTTGGGCAAAGGCTGGATGTCCAGAAGCACCTCGGGTGTTTCCACACCCTTGTCGTCCTTCTTCGTCTCGATTTCCACAGTCAGGCGCCCACCCTCGGTCAGGCGGCCAAACAGCAGCTCGTCGGCCAAGGCACGGCGGATCGTGTCCTGAATCAGTCTCTGCATCGGGCGCGCGCCCATCAGGGGGTCAAAGCCTTTCTTCGCCAGATGCTTGCGCAAGGCGTCGGTGAAAGTGACCTCCACCTTCTTCTCGGCCAGCTGCGTTTCCAGCTGCAGCAGGAACTTGTCCACCACGCGCAAGATGATCTGCTCGTCGAGCGCCTTGAAGTTGACGATGGCATCCAGCCGGTTGCGGAACTCGGGCGTGAACAGGCGCTTGATATCGCCCATCTCGTCGCCCGCCTGACGCGGGTTGGTAAAGCCGATGGTCGCCTTGTTCATGGTCTCGGCGCCGGCATTCGTGGTCATGATGATGAGCACGTTGCGGAAGTCGGCCTTGCGGCCGTTGTTGTCCGTCAGCGTGCCATGGTCCATGACTTGCAGCAGCACGTTAAAGATGTCAGGGTGTGCCTTCTCGATCTCGTCGAGCAGCAGCACCGCGTGCGGCTTCTTCGTGATGGCTTCGGTCAGCAGACCGCCTTGGTCGAAGCCCACGTAGCCCGGGGGGGCGCCGATCAGGCGGCTCACGGCATGGCGCTCCATGTACTCGGACATGTCAAAGCGGATCAGCTCGATGCCCATGATGTAGGCGAGCTGCTTGGCTGCTTCGGTCTTGCCGACACCCGTAGGACCGCTGAACAGGAACGAGCCGATGGGCTTGTCGCCCTTACCCAGACCCGAACGCGCCATCTTGACAGCGCTGGCGAGCACCTCAAGCGCCTTGTCCTGACCGAACACCACGCTCTTGAGGTCACGCTCCAGCGTCTGCAGCTTGCCGCGGTCGTCGTTGCTGACGTTGGCCGGCGGAATGCGCGCGATCTTGGCCACGATCTCTTCGATCTCGGCCTTGCCAATGGTCTTCTTGCGCTTGCTGGGCACCAGGATGCGCTGCGCGGCACCGGCCTCGTCGATCACGTCGATGGCCTTGTCAGGCAAATGGCGGTCGTTGATGTACTTGGCACTCAGTTCGGCCGCAGCCTGCAGGGCCGCAGCAGCGTACTTCACGCTGTGGTGCTCTTCAAAGCGGCTCTTGAGGCCCTTCAAGATGTCGATGGTCTCGGCCACGCTGGGCTCGACCACGTCCACCTTCTGGAAGCGGCGGGACAACGCAGCATCCTTTTCAAAGATGCCACGGTACTCCGTGAAGGTGGTTGCACCAATGCACTTGAGCTGGCCGCTGGACAGCGCAGGCTTGAGCAAGTTGGACGCATCCAAGGTGCCACCTGAGGCCGCGCCCGCACCGATCAGGGTGTGGATCTCGTCGATGAACAGGATGGCGTTGGGCTTGTCCTTGAGCGACTTGAGCACGCCTTTGAGGCGCTGCTCGAAATCGCCACGGTACTTGGTGCCCGCCAGCAACGCGCCCATGTCGAGCGAGTACACCGTGGCTTCGGCAAGGATTTCAGGCACGTCGTTCTGCGTGATGCGCCAGGCCAGCCCCTCGGCAATGGCAGTCTTGCCCACACCGGCTTCGCCCACCAGCAGCGGGTTGTTCTTGCGGCGGCGGCACAGGATCTGGATCGTGCGCTCGACCTCGTAGTTGCGGCCGATCAGCGGGTCGATCTTGCCGTCCTTGGCCGCCTGGTTCAGGTTCTGGGTGAACTGCTCCAGGGGCGAGGCTTTTTCATTGCGCTCGCCACCACCGCCTTCTTCGCCCTCGGCCTGATTTTCAGCCTTGGCGGGTTCCGGTGGCTCGCCCTTCTTGATGCCGTGGGCAATGAAGTTGACCACGTCCAGGCGCGTGACGCCCTGCTGGTGCAGGTAGTACACAGCGTGCGAATCTTTCTCGCCGAAGATGGCCACGAGCACATTGGCGCCCGTCACCTCTTTCTTGCCGTTGCCCGTGGACTGCACGTGCATGATGGCGCGCTGGATCACCCGCTGGAAGCCCAGGGTGGGTTGAGTGTCCACCTCGTCGGTACCGGCGACCTGGGGCGTGTTGTCTTTGATGAAGTTCGACAGCGATGAACGCAGATCATCGATGTTGGCCGAACATGCGCGCAGCACCTCCGCTGCGCTGGGGTTATCGAGCAATGCAAGCAACAGATGCTCCACGGTGATGAACTCGTGGCGCTGCTGACGGGCCTCAACAAAGGCCATGTGCAAGCTGACTTCCAGTTCCTGGGCAATCATGTGAACTCCTTTGTGCTTGCGTGGAAGGGATAACTGTAGATCGGGACAAAAGACCTGTTATTCAACAGGCTCACTGACACATTGCAGTGGGTGGCCCGCCTTGAGGGCGGCGTCAAGCACTTGCTCTACCTTAGTGGCGGCCACATCGCGCGAATAAACGCCGCAAACGCCTTTGCCATCCAGGTGGATCTTCAACATGATCTGGGTGGCCGTCTCGCGGTCCTTGCTAAAAAACTCCTGCAGCACCACGATCACGAACTCCATGGGCGTGTAGTCGTCATTGAGCATGACCACCTGGTACATCTGGGGCGGCTGGGTCTTTTGGGTGCGCCTCTCGAGCACGACCGAACCGCCGTCATCCCGCGCTGGCCGAGTCACCGGCGGCGCGGTGGGGGGTGAAGGTGGTTTTGTTGCCATGAAAATCATTCTAGCGACCCGAAGAAGGTGCTGCTGCAAGAGAAGCTGGTTGTGGGGCAGGTATTTTTCAAGCCAGCCGTTGACCGAAACTCTGGCAGAACAATCCGTCACTCATAGACCACATTGGCAGCACCGGCGCCTACTTGGGCAGTCCACGCCGCGAGGGCTGCATCGCTGGGGTAAAAACGCGCGTTTTCGCCCAGTTGCAACTCCGCCACTGCGGCCGCGTCGTCCGACTTGCAACGCACGCCCATGCGCACGCGCAGCCCGTGCACCAACTCCCCTTCGGCAATCTCTTCGCGCACCGGTGGAAACTCTCGCACCAAGCGCGGCACATCGGGCGCCTTGTCACCCACAGTCACATGCAGGTATTTGCCAAACCGGCAACGCGCGCCCGCCAAATCCCACACCTGCTGCACTTTGACGCGCAGGCCGCCGCTGAAGTGGTCCAGCTGCAACCTTCCCATCATCACCACAAACTCGTCCTCCTTGAGCTGGTTGCGGTAGGTGTTGAGCAGCGCTTCATCCGCAGACGCTTCGATCACTGCAGACTTGTCGTCCAGCTTGAAGAGCCCCAGCTTGCCCCGTTGCCCGTTGATGACCCGGAAGTCGCTGATGATGCCGGCCAGGACCTGAGGCTCACGGCTATCCAGCAGCTCGTCGATCTGGGTCCGCACAAAACGGCGCACCTCCGTCGCCACTTCATCAAAAAGGTGACCAGACAGATAGAACCCCACGGCGGTTTTTTCCAGCGTGAGCCGCTCCTTGATGCCCCAGGGCGTTGCATCCACCAGGTCTGGTTCCTGCGTGCTGGAGCCATGGGCGTCGTCGCCCATCATGTCAAACAACCCCCCCTGGTTCACGTTCGCGAGCGTTACGGCGGCAAAGTCAAACGCACGGTCAATCGAAGCGACCAAGGCTGCCCGGTTGAGATGGATGGAGTCAAAGGCGCCAGCCTTGATCAGCGCCTCCACCGTGCGCTTGTTCATGCGGGCCTTGTCCACCCGCACACAGAAATCAAACAGGCTCTTGAAAGGCCCCTTCGTCGACCCCTGTGGCCCCTCCCCGCGCCCTTCGCGGGCGGCGACGATGGCTTCAATCGCCTGTTGACCCGTGCCTTTCACGGCCCCCAGGCCATAACGGATGATCTTGTCGGTGACGGGTTCGAACCGATAAAAACCGCGGTTCACGTCCGGCGGCTCAAACGACAGCCCCATCTTTTGCGCGTCTTCAAACAACACCTTGAGCTTGTCGGTGTCATCCATTTCCACCGTCATGTTGGCGCAGAAGAACTCGGCGGTGTAGTGCACCTTGAGCCAGCCGGTGTGATACGCCAGCAGGGAATAAGCGGCTGCGTGCGACTTGTTGAAGCCGTAGCCCGCAAACTTCTCCATCAAGTCGAACACCTCGTCAGCCTTCTCCTGGCTGATGCCCTTCTCGGCAGCTCCCTTGCGGAAGATGGCGCGGTGTTCGGCCATCTCCTCGGCCTTCTTCTTGCCCATGGCACGGCGCAGCATGTCGGCGCCGCCCAGGCTGTAACCGCCCAGGACCTGAGCGGTCTGCATCACCTGCTCCTGGTACACCATGATCCCGTAAGTCTCGGCCAGCACGGGCTCCACCAGCGGGTGCGGGTAGATGACCTCTTCCTTGCCATGCTTTCGATTCACGAAACTGGGAATCAGGTCCATAGGTCCTGGCCGGTACAGCGCGTTCAGGGCAATCAGATCTTCCAGCCGGCTGGGGCGCGCCTCTTTCAACATACCCTGCATGCCACGGCTTTCAAACTGGAACACCGCTTCAGTCTTACCCTCGGAGAACAGCCGGTACGTCGGCCCGTCGTCGAGCGGAATGTTCTCGAACGCAAAGTTCTCCTGGCCCTTGTGGCGCTTGATGATGAACTCGCGCGCAATCTCCAGAATGGTGAGCGTAGCCAACCCCAGAAAGTCGAACTTCACCAGTCCGATGGCCTCCACATCGTCCTTGTCATACTGGCTCACGGCCGACTCACTGCCTGGCTGCTGGTAGAGCGGGCAGAAATCGGTGAGTTTGCCGGGCGCGATCAACACGCCGCCGGCATGCATGCCGATGTTACGCGTCATGCCCTCGAGCTTTTGCGCCATCTCGATGACGGTCTTGACGTCCTCTTCCTTGCGCACGCGCTCGTAGAGCATGGGCTCCAGTTCTAGCGCGTAGTTGTTCTTGTCGCCTTCCTTTTTCACCTCGGGCGGATAGGCCAGGGTGTAGGACATGCCGGGCTTGCCGGGCACCAGCTTGGAGATGCCATCACAGAATGTGTAGCTCATGTCCATGACCCGGCCCACGTCGCGGATCGCAGCCTTGGCCGCCATCGTGCCGAAGGTGGCGATCTGGCTCACAGCATTCTTGCCGTATTTGTCCTTGACATAGTCAATCACCCGGTCGCGGTTGGACTGGCAGAAATCGATGTCGAAGTCAGGCATCGAAACGCGCTCTGGGTTCAAAAAGCGCTCAAACAGCAGGTTGTATTGCAGCGGGTCCAGGTCGGTGATCTTCAGCGCATAGGCGACCAGCGAACCGGCACCCGAACCACGGCCCGGCCCCACCGGGCAGCCATTGTTCTTCGCCCACTGAATGAAGTCACCCACGATCAGGAAGTAGCCGGGAAACCCCATCTTGAGAATGGTGCCCAGCTCGAACTCCAGTCGCTCCACATAGCGTGGTCGCTGCTTGTCTCTTTCGGTCTCGTCTGGGAAGAGATGCTTGAGGCGCTCCTCCAACCCTTCGAATGACGCGTAGCGGAAATACTCATCGATGGGCATGCCATTGGGCGTCGGAAAATCCGGCAATTGCGGTTTGCCCAACACCAGGGTCAGATTGCAGCGTTGCGCAATCTCGACCGTATTGGCAATGGCCGATGGCAGGTCGGCAAACAAGGCCTCCATCTCCGCAGAGGTCTTGAAATACTGGTCGCGGGTGAACTTGCGCACCCGGCGGGGGTTGGCCAGGATTTCCCCTTCAGCGATGCAGATGCGGGCCTCGTGCGCCTCGTAATCGTCAGGACCAGCAAACTGAATCGGGTGGGTTGCCACGACAGGCAGACTCAGTCGTGCAGCGAGCTGGGCTGCAGCAACCACATGGGCTTCATCGTCAGTGCGGCCAGCGCGTTGAAGTTCCACATAAAACCGGTGCGGGAAAATGCCCGCCAGACGCAACGCAATGTCCGCAGCGCCCGACTCATCCCCCTTCATCAGCGCCTGCCCTACCGGACCGGCCTGAGCGCCAGACAACGCGATCAATCCCTCGGATAGCTCCTCCAGCCATGCCCAGGTGCTCAACGCCAGGTTTTTCACCACGTTGCGCGTCCAGGCGCGGGCCAACAGCTCCGAAAGGTTCAGATACCCCTGCCGACTCTGAACCAGAACAATGAGACGCGACGGCGGTGCACCCGCCTCGCCTTCGAGAAAGATCTCCGCGCCCAGGATGGGCTTGACACCCTTGCCCCGCGCTTCCTTGTAGAACTTGATCGCGCCAAAGAGATTGTTGAGATCGGTGATGGCCAGTGCGGGCTGGCCGTCTTTGGCAGCGGCTTTGGCCACCTCGTCGATGCGATTGGTACCGTCAACGACGGAGAACTCGGTGTGCAGGCGCAAATGAACAAACATGCAGGCATTGTAGAAACCCCGGCGGTTCATCGGCAGCACAGACGCCTGCGGCGCCTTGGCGCTGCAGGCGCCGCCAGTACAATGCTTTTTCGTGCCTGAAATGGTGGTGGCAGCTTGCGTGTCGGGTGTGTTCAGTGCACCGGCCCGCAACAAAACCCCTGAGCCCCTTTTGGCGCACCTCCTTTTTTCTTTGCTGAAAGCTGCTTGCGATGCTGCGTGCCCCACTGCCCCTTGTTTCCGCCCTGCTGCTGGCTGGTTTGCTGGCTGGCTGCTCCAGCACCACGGTCGATAAAACGGCGGGCTGGAGTCCTAATCGCATTCACTCGGAAGCCCAGGACGAAATGAACAGCGGGGCCTATGACAAGGCCGTTCCGCTGCTGGAAAAGCTGGAGGGCCGCGCTGCGGGCACCCCCCTGGCCCAACAGGCGCAGATCGACAAGGCCTATGCCCACTACAAGGCGGGTGAAAAAGCGCAGGCCATCGCAACGCTCGACCGGTTCATGAAGCTGCACCCTGCAAGCCCGGCTCTGGACTATGCGCTGTACCTGAAAGGCCTGGTCAACTTCAACGACAACCTGGGCCTTTTCTCGTTCATCTCGCGCCAAGACCTGTCCGAGCGCGACCAAAAAGCTGCCAAAGACTCCTTTGAAGCTTTCAGCGAACTGGTCACACGCTTTCCTGAATCCCGCTACGCGCAGGACTCGCGCCAGCGCATGACCTACATCGTCAATTCGCTGGCGCAGTACGAGGTGCATGTGGCGCGCTACTACTTCCAGCGTGGCGCCTACGTGGCTGCCATTGGCCGAGCGCAAGTGGCGCTGGCCGATTACCAGGGTGTGCCAGCGCTTGAAGAGGCGCTGTATATCCTGATCCAGTCCTACGACGCGCTCGGAATGACCCAGCTGCGCGACGACGCCCGCCGCGTGATGGACAAGTCCTACCCGCAAAGCGCCTATCTGAATGGCGGCTTCAAGGGCAAGTCGGATCCGTGGTGGAAGGTTTGGTAAGCGCCATCAGCGCAGACTCGAATTCTTCGGGCGATTCCAGCCTGCGCATTGGAGGCAACGCGGCCAGCAAGCGCTTGCCGTAACCCATCGTCACCAGGCGTGTATCGCCCACCACCAAAATACCCCGGTCGGTTTCATGCCGGATCAAGCGCCCGGCCCCTTGTTTGAGCGCGACCGCCGCCTCCGGCAGTGCATACGATGTGAACGCTTTGCCACCCGCCCTCTCGATGTGCTGGGTGCGCGCCTCCCCCAACGGATCTCCCGGGGGTGGGAATGGCAGCTTGTCGATGACCACCAGTTGCAGAGCATCGCCTGGCACATCAAACCCCTCCCAGAACGAAGCCGAGGCCACCAGCACACAACCCGGCAGGCCGTGTGATGCGCCTTCGCGAAAACGCTCCATCAAGCGCCGCTTGGGCCATTCCCCCTGCACCAACACCTCCAACGCGCCGGAGGTCTGCCAACGTGCTTTAAGGGCATCGCCAATGGTGCGCAACGCCTTGAGTGTGGTGGTCAGCACCAGCGTGCGCCCGCCCAGCGGCTCGGCGGCCAGCGCAACCCACTCGGCCACACTGCGGCTGTGGGACGGATCCGCAGGCGATGGCAACTGGCGCGGCACATGCAAGGCCGCCTGTCGGGCATAGTCGAACGGGCTGGCCACGCGAAGGATGCGTGCATCCTTCAGTCCGGCTCGTTCGGTGAACCAGGTCAAGGCCTCATCGGCACCCAGCGTCGCAGACGTGAAAATCCACGCCCTGCCCACATTTGCGGCCGGCTCTTCAGGCCAGGCTCCCCCTTCCGAGGTTTCTGCGGGCGACGTCAGAATCCGAGTGCGCATGGCATCTGCAATGTCCAGCGGAGACTCGATCAGACGCAACTGGTTGCCCACATCGAGCCAACGCACCGCATCGGCCTGACAAGGGCCCGAAAACCTGGCCAGCCGTGCCAACAGTGCACTGCCACGTTCGTACAGGCGCTCCAGATCGGGCGATATTTCGCTCACCGTGTCCAGCGACTCCAGCGACTGCGCGCACGCCGATCCCAATGCACGCAACGCAGCACGCCACTCAGCGCCCGAGACACCTTCGGGGGCCTCCTCCGTCCAGCGCACTCTGGCCCCTGCTGCAACGCCATTCGCCCCCTGGAAAATCGCGTTGCCAACGACCAGACGAAGGTCCCGAGCAGACAACTCCAGAAGCTGCGACAGCCCCGCCCAGTCCGCCAACCCGCGCGCATGTTGTAGTCCGGCGATCAGCAGGTCGCGGGCAAAGTCCATCCATTGCCCCGTGGACATCTGCATCCCCAGAAACTGAACGCCGGTCTCATTGATCTGGTGGGCCTCATCGAAAACAACGACACGCACCGTCGGTAGCAACTCAGCCATGCCCGACTCACGCACCGCCACATCGGCAAAGAACAGGTGATGGTTGATGACCACAATGTCCGCAGCCAACGCTTCGCGCCGCGCGCGGTGAACATGGCATTCCCGAAAGCGAGGACACGAGGACCCCAGGCAGTTCTCACGCGTCGAGGTGACCAACGGAATCACCGGCGAGCGCTCATCCAATCCGGTCAGCTCGGCCAGATCGCCGGATACGGTCTGGCGCGACCAGTCCTCCACCTTGGCCAGCACACGGGCAACACCACGGTCCTGGGCCTGGACATCCAGGCGTGCCTGCTGCATGCGATGCAGACACAAATAACTGGTGCGCCCCTTCAGCAGGGCCATACGAACGGGCTGCCCCAGGATCTGGACCAGCCGAGGCAGGTCGCGCGCGAACAACTGGTCCTGCAGGGCCTTGGTCGCGGTAGACAACAGCACCCGCTCACCACTCAGCAAGGCGGGCACCAGATAGGCGTAGGTCTTGCCCACACCGGTACCCGCCTCCACCACCAGCGCGCCCCCTTCTGCAATGGTCTGAGCCACCGCAACGGCCATCTGGGTCTGGCCGTCACGCGGCTGAAAATGCCCATCTGCCCGCGCCAGCACACCACCGGGGGCAAACACCTCGGGCACCATGGCCACCAACGACATCAGGCGGGCTCTTGGGGTTCGAGTTGCCGCTCCAGCCGCTCCATGGCGTCCCGTAGCACCAGCCGGCGCTTTTTAAGACGGCGCAAGGTGAGTTCGTCGGGCGCCGCGTCGGGCGTACACCGGTCGATGAGCGCATCGAGATCGGCATGTTCCATGCGCAGTTCGATCAACTGGCGGTGGGGGGAGTGCAGGCTGGGTTTCAAGGCAGGGGGCCACGGGCATGGCAAAAATGCCACAGGCGGGCGGATAATACGCGCTTGGCCCGCTTTCCACGACAGGCGTTCGCGTAGGCGCCCCCACAATCTGCAGCATGACCAAAGCGTTTCGCCTCATCGCCTCCACCGGCATCCACAAGGGTGACCGCGAATACCAGCAAGACCAGGTGGCACTGATCTCCCATGAGCGGCACAACGGCTGCGTGCTGGGTGTGGTCGCCGACGGGATGGGTGGCCGCAGCGGCGGGCGCAAGGCGTCGGACCAGGTCATGATGACGGCGCGCCAGTTGTTCGAGCGCTATTCGCCCGACACCGACGACCCGGTGGCAATGCTCAAGAACATGGTCGAAGAGGCGCACATCGTCATTCGGCTGACCGCCATCTCGGCAGAGCAAGAACCCCACAGCACCATCGCGGCGTTTCTGATCAACCCCCGGGGTGACTGCCACTGGGTCCATGCAGGCGACTCGCGCATCTATCACTTTCAGGGTTCCCGGCTGGCGTTTCGTACCAGCGACCACTCCTATGTGCAAGCGCTGGTCGACCGGGGTGAGCTGACGGAAGCCGAAGCCAACAACCATCCCCACTCCAACATCCTGGTGGGCTGCCTGGGCACCGAAAGTGACCCGCCCATCACGACCCATGTGATTCCACAGCTTCAGCCGGGCGATGTCTTGCTGGCCTGTAGTGACGGGGTGTGGCACTACTTTTCTCCCACCGAGCTGGCATCGGTGGTCGATTCACTGTCCCCCCGGGAGGCGACAGAGTTCCTGATTGAAAAAGCCCGCTCCCGCGCACGTGGAGGCGGCGATAACCTTTCGCTGGTGGTCGTCAAGATCGAGGCGCTGGCCGAAGAGAAAAAGATTGCGCGCCTGACGCCCCTGGACATGGGCCGGCCCTGAGGATCTCGTCCGCTCCACCAGCCGGGAGCAGGGGTAGTGCAGGGATTTCATCGGGTAGTGATGAGACTGCCCCACCCTGCCTCCCTATTGGCTGATGTGCCTGGGATCTCCCGCCCCTTCTGATCGCCTGTCCCCCTGCGGGTTTTCCCAATTCAACGCATCGGCGCAGACGCGGCAGGCGCCGGCAAGGGCGCAGCAGGTTTGCGGCCTTGGGCCAAGGCATCGGCTCTGGATTTTTCAACCCGCGCGCGACGCTCCTCCGCAGCCTGGAGCGCCTGTTCATGTTTGGCACGCGACTGGGCCGCGCGATCCGCGTTGGCGGCAGCACGTGTGGCCTGCTCAGTCGCCTGAGCCTGGGCGCGGCTGTTTTGTTGCTGCGCGCGTTGGTGCGCTTCTGTGTCGCGCTGCGCCTTGGCAGCGTCCGGGTCAGCCGCTGGCTTGCGAACCTGTGCCTCGGCACGCTTGGCCGCAGGGGGGACGGCCGTTTGCTTGTCCTCGATGGCCCGCAGGCGCTCTGCCGCTTTCTCCCTGCGCTCGGCGTCGTTGAGTTCGATTTCCTGCGCGCGCAGTCGGTCGTGGGTCTCCCGCGCCTTGGCGCGTACACCACGCAAGCAATCCTCCACCGCAAAGCGCTGGTAGCACACCGCCTCTTCCTGCTGGCGCCGGGCTGTCAGCGCCTCGCGTTCGCGTGCGATACGGTCACGCTCCGTCTTTCGATGCGCTGCTGCCGACGCAGATGCGGACTCTGCCCCCGCCTCCGTGGTAGCACGGGCCGGAGCAACCAGCACAGGCACCACTGAGCAAGCCAGCACCACCAACGCAGACCACAAACGCCCACCGGTCTTGCTCATGTCAACCCCGTATCCACCGTGCGGCGCTCCAGCGCCAGAAATTCCTTGGATTGCATCTCGTTGAGTCGCGACACCGTGCGTGGAAACTCGTGCGCCAGTGGCCCCTCGGTATACAGCTGCTCAGGCGGCACGGCCGCCGACAGAATGAGTTTGACCCTGCGGTCGTACAACACGTCCACCAGCCAGGTAAACCGCCGCGCTGGCGATGCCATGCTCACGGGCATGTACGGAACATCGGACAGCAGCACGGTATGGAACTGCGTCGCAATCTCCAGATAGTCGTTCTGCGACCGGGGCCCGCCGCACAGGGTCTTGAAGTCAAACCACACCACCCCGCCGGCCTTGCGCCGGGCTCGAATTTCGCGCGCCTCGATATGCAGCACGGGGTCTTCGTCATGCACTTCGGCGAGCTGGTCGAACGCCTGGTTCATCTCGGCGTCCGCCTCAGGGCCCAGTGGCGTGTGATATAGCTTCACATGCTCCAGCGTCCGGCGGCGATAGTCGGTGCCGTTGTCCACGTTGACCACTTCGAGCCGCTCATTGAGCAGGTCAATTGCCGGCAGGATGCGGTCGCGATGCAAACCTCCGGGGTAAAGGTCGTCCGGTTTGAAATTGGAAGTGGTCACAAAGCCAACGCCGTTGTCGAACAACGCCACCAGCAAACGGTGAAGGATCATCGCGTCCGTGATGTCCGCCACATGGAACTCATCAAAACAAATGAGCTTGTAGCGTTTGGCGATGCGCTCGCCCAACACGTCCAGCGGATTGACGGTGCCCTGAAGTGCAGCCAGTTCGCGATGTACTTCGCGCATGAATTCGTGAAAGTGCAAACGCACCTTGCGCTTCAGGGGCACAGCGTCAAAAAAGCATTCCATCAAGAAGCTCTTGCCCCGCCCCACGCCGCCGTACATGTACACACCCCGCGGAATCTCGGGGCGGTTGATCAGCTTCTTGATCGCGTTGGAGCGCCGCGCCTTGTACTGGGCCCACTCGTCAGCACAGCGCTGCAGGGCATCCACAGCGCGCAGCTGGGCGGGATCGCTTTGGTAGCCTTTGGCGGCCAACTCAGCCAGGTAAGCCTGTTTGACGGTCACTTTGTGGATGCTCTGATACTACAAAAATAATAGCTACAAGCGCATGCAAATCATGCGCTTGCAGCTGATTGAACCTCAATCAGAAGTTCAGAGTGCGCTTGTCCACTGCCAACGCTGCTTCTTTAGTGGCTTCGCTCAGGCTGGGGTGGGCGTGGCAGATGCGCGCGATGTCTTCGCTGCTGGCCTTGAACTCCATGGCCACCACGGCCTCGGCGATCAGTTCGCTGGCCTGTGGGCCCACGATGTGAACGCCCAGGATTTCATCCGTCTCGGCATCGGCCAGCATCTTGACCATGCCGGTGGTGTCGCCCAGCGCGCGTGCGCGGCCGTTGGCCAAGAACGGGAAGCTGCCCGCCTTGTACTTGACGCCGTCGGCCTTGAGCTGCTGCTCGGTGCGGCCCACCCATGCAATCTCGGGGCTGGTGTAGATCACCCAGGGGATGGTGTTGAAGTTCACGTGGCCATGCTGGCCGGCGATGCGCTCCGCCACGGCCACGCCCTCTTCCTCGGCCTTGTGCGCCAGCATCGGGCCACGTACCACGTCTCCCACGGCCCAGACGCCCGGCAGGTTGGTCTTGCAGTCGGCATCCACGACGACGGCGCCGCGCTCGTCCAGTTGCAGGCCCACGACTTCGGTGTTCAGGCCAATGGTGTTGGGCACGCGGCCGATGGAGACGATGAGCTTGTCCACATCCAGCGATTGGGCTTCGCCCTTGGCGTTGGTGTAGGCAATGCTCACGCCCTTCTTGCCGGTCTTGATCTCGCCGACCTTCACGCCCAGCTCGATCTTCAGGCCCTGCTTATCGAAGGCCTTCTTGGCTTCCTTGGCGATCTGCTCGTCCACGGCACCCAGGAAGGTCGGCAGGCCTTCAAGGATGGTGACTTCAGCACCCAGGCGACGCCACACCGAGCCCATTTCCAGGCCGATCACGCCCGAGCCGATCAGGCCCAGCTTCTTGGGCACGGCGCCGACGCGCAGCGCGCCATCGTTGGACAGCACCAGTTCTTCATCAAACGGCGTGCCGGGCAGCGCACGGGCGTTGGAGCCGGTGGCGATGATGATCTGCTTGCCGGTCAGCGTCTCTTCAGCGGCACCCGCCACCTTGATCTCGTAACCCCCCTCGACGGCCTTGGCGAACGAGCCACGGCCGTGGAAGAAGCTGACCTTGTTCTTCTTGAACAGGTACAGGATGCCGTCGTTGTTCTGCTTCACGACGGTGTCCTTGCGGGCAATCATCTTGGCCACGTCCATCTTTACGCCGGTCGCCGTGATGCCGTGCTCGGCAAAGTGCTTGTTGGCATGCTCGAAGTGCTCGGACGACTGCAGCAGCGCCTTGGAGGGGATGCAGCCCACATTGGTGCAGGTGCCGCCGGGTGCGGGGCCGCCCTTGTCGTTCTTCCACTCGTCGATACAGGCGACGTTGAAGCCCAGCTGGGCGGCGCGGATGGCGGCAATGTAGCCACCGGGGCCGCCACCGATGACGATCACATCAAATTGTTTGCTCATGGGAAATCTCGTTCAGTCAGTTGGAGAAAGACCCACCGGCGGGCAGGACCAGAGGTCGGGCCACGCGGGTGGGTCGATGCAGTCAGGGGATCAGATGTCGAACAGCAGGCGCGATGGGTCTTCCAGCGCGTCCTTCATCGCCACCAGGCCCAGCACGGCTTCGCGGCCGTCGATGATGCGGTGGTCATAGGACATGGCCAGGTAGTTCATCGGGCGGATCACGATCTGGCCGTTTTCGACCACGGCACGGTCCTTGGTGGCGTGCACGCCCAGGATGGCCGACTGGGGCGGGTTGATGATGGGGGTGGACAGCATGGAGCCGAACGTGCCGCCGTTGGAGATGGAGAACGTGCCACCGGTCATTTCTTCAATGCCCAGCTTGCCTTCGGCAGCCTTCTTGCCGAACTCGGCGATCTTCTTCTCGATGTCGGCGAAGCTCATCTGGTCTGCATTGCGGAGGATAGGCACCACCAAACCGCGTGGCGAACCCACGGCGATACCGATGTCGAAATAGCCGTGGTAGACGATGTCGTTGCCGTCCACCGATGCGTTGAGCACGGGGTACTTCTTCAGGGCGTGCACAGCAGCCTTCACAAAGAAGGACATGAAGCCCAGCTTGGTGCCGTGTTCCTTGGTGAAGCTGTCCTGGAACTTCTTGCGCAGGTCCATCACTGGGGCCATGTTCACTTCGTTGAACGTGGTCAGGATGGCGTTGGTCGACTGCGACTGCAGCAGACGCTCGGCCACACGGGCGCGCAGGCGGCTCATGGGCACGCGCTGCTCGGGACGGCCGCTCAGGTCTTCCTTGCCGGCAGGCGCTGCCACCTGGGGCAGTGCCTTGGTGGGTACGCCCGTGGGAATCACGCTGGGCGCAGCCACGGCAGCCTTGGCGCCGCCCGCCACAGCGGCCAGCACATCACCCTTGGTCACGCGGCCATCCTTGCCCGAACCGGCCACAGCCGAGACAGACAGGTTGTTGTCGGCCAACAGCTTGGCGGCGGCAGGCATGGCCACATCGCCCTTGGAGCTGCCAGTAGCTGCGGGGGCAGCAGCAGGTGCTGCCGCAGCCACGGGAGCTGCTGCTGCCGGAGCAGGAGTTGCAGCACCGGCCTTGCCTTCGGTGTCGATCTTGGCAATGAGCTGGTCCGCCACCACCGTGGCGCCGTCGCCCTGGATGATTTCTGCCAGCACGCCAGCGGCGGGCGCTGGCACTTCGAGCACGACCTTGTCGGTTTCGATCTCGATGAGGATTTCGTCCACGGCCACGGCCTCACCGGCCTTTTTCTTCCAGGTCAGCATGGTGGCTTCGGCCACGGATTCGGACAGCTGAGGGACCTTGACTTCTACGATAGCCATATCAATTCTTTCGGAATGGGGTTTTGTTCTGTTGTCGGGTCGCAGCTGGCCTTACTTGGTCAGGACAAAACCCTTGAGCTTGGCAAACGCGCCGTCCACCAGCGCCTTTTGTTGTTCCTGGTGCAGGTGCGAGTAACCCACGGCTGGCGATGCCGAAGCAGCGCGGCCGGAGTAGCCCAGCTTCTGGCCTTCGAGCATGTTTTCGTGGATGTAGTGCTGCACGAAGAACCAGGCGCCCTGGTTCTGTGGCTCGTCCTGGCACCACACCACGTCGGTAGCGTTCGGGTACTTCTTCAGTTCGGCAGAGAACGCCTTGTGCGGGAAGGGGTAGAGCTGCTCGACGCGCAGGATCGCCACATCGTCGGCTTCCTTCTCGGCGCGCTTCTTCACGAGGTCGTAGTACACCTTGCCCGAGCATGCGATCACGCGCTTGACCTTGGCGGCCTTTTTCACGATCGCTTCATCCTGCTCGGGGATCACCGTCTGGAAACTACCCTTGGTGAACTCGGACAGCGGCGATGTGGCGTCCTTGTTGCGCAGCAGCGACTTGGGCGTCATGATGATCAGCGGCTTGCGCAGATCACGCACCATCTGGCGACGCAACACGTGGAAGATCTGGCTGGCCGTGGTGGGCTGCACGATCTGCATGTTGGTATCGGCAGCCAGCTGCATGAAGCGCTCCAGGCGGGCCGAGCTGTGCTCAGGGCCCTGGCCTTCGTAGCCGTGGGGCAGCATCAGCGTGATACCGTTCACACGGCCCCACTTCACTTCGCCCGAGGCGATGAACTGGTCGATCACCACTTGCGCGCCGTTGGCGAAGTCGCCGAACTGCGCTTCCCAGATCACCAGGGTGTTGGGGTCGTTCGATGCATAGCCGTATTCGAAGCCCAGCACCGCCTCTTCGGACAGGATGGAGTCGATCACAACAAACGGGGCCTGGTTGTCGGCCACGTTTTGCAGCGGCACGTAGGTACCGATGTCCCACTTCTCGCGCTTTTGATCATGGATCACGGCGTGGCGGTGCGTGAACGTGCCACGGCCGCAATCCTCGCCAGACAGGCGCACCGGATAGCCGCTGGCCACCAGCGACGCAAACGCCATGTGCTCGCCCATGCCCCAATCCACGGGCATATCGCCACGGCCCATTGCGGCACGGTCGTCGTACACCTTCTTGACGAGCTGGTGTGGCGTGACGCTATCGGGGATGGTGGTGATCTTCTCGGCCAGGCGCTTCCACTCGGCCAGCGGGATGGCGGTGTCACCAGCATCCGTCCACTTTTTGCCCAGGAACGGGCTCCAGTCCACGGCGTACTTGCTCTTGAAGTTGGTCAGCACCGGATCGACCGTGTGCTTGCCCGCGTCCATGGCGGCGCGGTAGGCCTTGACCATGTCATCGCCCAGCGACTCGCCCAGACCTTGGGTGGCAAGCTTGTCGGCGTACAGCTTGCGGGTGCCGGGGTGTGCGCCGATCTTCTTGTACATCAGGGGCTGCGTCAGAGCCGGGGTGTCCTGCTCGTTGTGGCCCAGCTTGCGGAAGCAGATGATGTCCACCACGACGTCTTTCTTGAATTCCATGCGGAATTCAAGCGCCAGTTGGGTGGCCAGAACCACGGCTTCTGGGTCATCACCGTTCACGTGAAGCACGGGCGACTCAATCATCTTCACGATGTCGGTGCAATACAGCGTGGAGCGGGCGTCACGTGGATCGGAGGTGGTGAAACCGATCTGGTTGTTGATGATGATGTGCACCGTGCCGCCCGTGTAGTAACCACGGGTCTGGGCCAGCGCCAGCGTTTCCTGGTTGACGCCCTGGCCCGCAAAAGCTGCGTCGCCATGGACCAGCACGGGCAGAACCTGCTTGCCATGGGGGTCAGCACGGCGATCCATGCGAGCGCGCACAGAGCCTTCGACCACCGGGTTCACAATTTCGAGGTGCGATGGGTTGAATGCCAGCGACAGGTGAACCGGGCCGCCGGGGGTGGTCACGTCCGAGCTGAAGCCTTGGTGGTACTTCACGTCACCTGCGGGCAGGTCTTCGGGAGCGGTGTGGTCGAACTCTGCGAACAGGTCCTTGGGCATCTTGCCCAGGGAGTTGACCAGCACGTTCAGACGGCCACGGTGGGCCATACCGATCACGATTTCTTGCACGCCCTTGGCGCCGGCAGACTGGATGAGTTCATCCATCGCAGCGATGAAGCTCTCACCACCTTCGAGCGAAAAACGCTTTTGGCCCACGTACTTGGTGTGCAGGAAACGCTCCAGGCCTTCAGCGGCCGTCAGGCGGTCCAGGATCTGCTTCTTCTTGTCCGCGCCAAAGTTGGGCTTGCTGCGGATGGTTTCCAACTTCTCTTGCCACCAGCGCTTCTGATTCTGGTCGGTGGCGTACATGTATTCGGCACCGATGGAGCCGCAATAGGTCTCGCGCAGCGCGTTGATCAACTCGCGCAACGTCATCGACTCTTTGCCGAAGAACGTGTTGCTGGTGTTGAACACGGTTTCCTGGTCGGCATCGCTGAAACCGTAGAAAGAGGGTTCCAGCTCGGGAATTGCGGGGCGCTCGGTGCGCTTGAGCGGGTCCAGATCGGCCCAACGTTGGCCCACGTTGCGATAGGCGGCGATCAGTTGCTGTACGGCCGTGCGCTTGCGACCCAGCTCCGAGTCAGCACCAGTCGCCACCACCACCTTGGTGCCGCCTTGCTTGGCGCGCTCTGCGAAGGCATTGATGACGGGCAGGTGCGGAACGTCTTTGGCGTTGCTGCCATCCACGGCTGGGACGTGCTGCAGCGCATCAAAGTACTCGCGCCACGTATCTGGCACGCTACCGGGGTTGGCGAGATAGTTCTCGTACATCTCTTCGACATAGGGCGCATTGCCGCCGAAGAGGTAAGTGTTGCCTTGGTAGGCTTGATAGACGGATGTCGTATCGCTCATATTCCGCTGACCTCCGCTTTCCTTGGGAAAGCATTAGCTGGTTGAGAAACCTTCCGCGACACGGCTGAACCGGTTGGCGGATGCGACTGTGGCTGGGGAAGGGCCTTGGTACGACCGCCATTGTGCCACTGAACCGAAGTCCACCCCTAAAAAATGGATGCTGCCATCGCTGCACCGTCCAAAAATCCGCCTCGACCGGCGCCTCGCGTACATTCCGGGTATCCCATTTCAAACCCAACTCCATGCCGCATCAACACCTCCAGGACAAAGCTTTTTTGCTGCTGCTCACCGTCGTCACCATCGCATTCGGCGCGATCCTCTGGCAGTTTCATGGAGCCGTTTTCTGGGGAGTCATTCTTGCCATCCTCTTTGCGCCACTGCATCGCAAACTGCTGAAAAAAATGCCAAGGCGCCCCACACTGGCTGCGCTGTGCACGCTTGGCCTGTGCCTGGTGGTGGTGATCCTGCCCATGGCTGCCATCACGGTGTCGTTGATTCAAGAAGCCACCGCCATCTATGAGCGCGTACGCTCCGGCCAGATCAATTTTGGGCTGTACCTGCAACAGGTCATCGCCGCCCTACCCGCCTGGGCCGTCAACCTGCTCGATCGCCTGCAACTGACCAGCGTGAGCGAGCTTCAACAGAAGCTTTCATCCTTTGCGGTACAGGCCAGTCAATTTGTTGCGACGCAGGCTCTGAGCATCGGCCAAAACACACTCGAGTTCATCGTCAGCTTCGGCATCATGCTGTATCTGCTGTTCTTCCTGCTGCGCGATGGTGCCAGCCTGGCGAAGCGCATCGGTCAGGCCACCCCCCTGGAAGAGGCCCACAAACGTCAGCTGGTGGGCAAATTCACCACCGTGATCCGAGCCACGGTCAAAGGCAACATTGTGGTAGCTGCCTCTCAGGGCGCACTGGGCGGCATGATTTTCTGGATCCTGGGCATCCAGGGCCCTGTGCTATGGGGGGTTCTGATGGCCTTCCTGTCGCTGTTACCCGCAGTGGGGGCCGGGCTGATCTGGGTGCCCGTCGCCATTTACTTTCTGGCAACCGGTGCAGTGTGGCAAGGGGTGGTGTTGACGGCGTTCGGAGTCTTTGTGATCGGGCTCGTGGACAACATCTTGCGCCCGGTTCTGGTGGGCAAGGACACCAAGATGCCCGACTACATCGTGCTGATCTCCACCCTGGGCGGCATGGCCTTGTTCGGCCTGACAGGGTTTGTGATCGGCCCCGTGATTGCGGCCTTATTCATGGCCAGCTGGGACCTCTTTGCACCCTCGGCTGAAACGGACGCCCCCACCCGGTGATACCCGCTTTGCCCAGGCCAAGCGCGCCAATATCCCGGGGCATCACGCCCCAATGACCTCAGATAAGCTGAGCAGCAAAAACAAAAGCCTCCCGAGGGAGGCTTTTGGCGTAAAACGCACTTGAAAGTACGTTTTTGAATCGGGTGGTAGGACGTACAAGATTCGAACTTGTGACCAACGGATTAAAAGTCCGCTGCTCTACCAACTGAGCTAACGTCCCGACCGATTGCAACCATCGTATCGATTGCTGCAAAGCCTTGGATTATAGCGTCTTTTTTACCGCCGATTTGGAATCGGTTGCAAGTTTATCGAGTACCCAGCCGGCCGCGCATTGACCGAAGGTCGCAGTCACGGCAACCACCGATCCGTAGCCATGGCAGTTCAACGATCCATCGCCATCGATGTTGCAGGAGGCATCTGGCGGTGCTACCGCCTCCCGGCTGAAAACACAGGGGACCCCGATCTTCTTGCCCTCACGCGGCGCGCCGTGGTGCTTGCGCATCTGGTAGCGCATTTGGGCCAGCAGCGGGTCGTGGGTCGTGAATGCAAGATCATCCACATCCACCTTGTGCGCATGCCGCTTGCCGCCTGCTGCGCCTACGGTGATGTGCAGCACACCATGGGCCCGCGCCCACACCGACAACGCCGTTTTGGCCTTGATCTGGTCACACGCATCAATCAGTGCATCCACCGGCGTCTGCAACAAATCCGGCCAGTTTCCGGGCTCCACAAACTCCTCAACACAGTTGACGGTGCATCCTGGGTGGATTTGCGCGATGCGATCGCGCATGGCCAAAACCTTGGCTTGCCCTACGGTGTCGGTCAATGCGTGAATCTGGCGGTTGATGTTCGATTCAGCGACATGGTCCAAATCGATCAAGGTGATTTGAGCGACGCCACTGCGAGCAAGCGCCTCCGCAGCCCAGGATCCGACACCGCCAATGCCGACCACGGCCACGTGAGCGGCACGGATTCTGGCTGCCCCCTGCACGCCATAGAGCCGCTGAAGCCCGCCGAAGCGACGCTCCAATGCGTACTCCGCCGCCTCGTCTGCGGCGGGTTGCGAGGCCAAGGCCACACCAACCGCCGTCATTTGAGCCTTGAGAGACGCTCTTTGGCAGCAACGGCCGCTTCAGACTGCGGATAGGCTCGCAGAAGGTCTTCCAGTGTCTTGCGCGCAGTGCGGGTGTCCTTGAGCTCAATCTGGCAATTGGCGATGGACAGCGCGGCCTCGGGCGCACGTGCGTGCGTGGGGGCCTCGGCCAGCATCTGCTTGAAATTGCCGATGGCTTCCTTGTACTCGCGGGTCGCGTACTGGGCATTGCCCAGCCAGAAACGCGCAGAAGGCACGTAACCGCTGCGCGGATACTGCCGCACGAAGCCTGCAAAAGCGGCACTGGCGTCAGGGAACTTGCCGGACCGAAACACAGCCAGGGCCGCTTCAAAGTCCCGCTTTTCCGCCGGGTCTGCCTGAAACTCGCGGCCATCCACCGTGACCTTGATGGGCTCGAACTGCCGCAACCGCTCGTCCACGCCTTGAGCAATATCCTTCTGACGGCGCTGCAGCTCACCTACATCGCGCAGCAGCTGCTCGTTCTGGCCGTTCAGCTTGGCCTGCTCGGCGCGCAGGGTCTCGATCTGGGTCTGCAAATCCAGCAGACTGCGGCGCAGCTGAGCGTTTTCTTCGCCGAGCTTGCGCACCTCTTCGGCAGAGCGCTGCTGAGACAACTGCAGGCCATCCACGCGTTGTCGCATCTCCAAGATGGCGCGCCGCGCCTCGCCGTCTTCAAAGATCGCCGCATGGGCGGAAGACAACGACGCGGCGAGCGTCGCGGCCATTGCCAGCGCCCGCAGCGAAAAAACCGGTGCAGCGGGGGCCATCAACGGTACGACAGCTCAGCGCGACGGTTCTGGGCGCGGGCGTCTTCGGTGGTGCCTTGGGCTGCAGGCTTTTCCTTGCCGAAACTCACGGCCTCGACCTGGCTGTCAGGCACGCCCAGCAAGCCCAGCGAACGGCGCACGGCTTCTGCACGCTTCTGGCCCAGTGCCAGGTTGTACTCGCGGCCACCGCGGTCATCGGTATGGCCTTCGATCATGACCTTGCGATTGGGGGCTGCCTTGATGAAGCGCGAGTGTGCTTCGATCATCGACTGGAACTCGGGTTTGATCACGTAGCTGTCGTAATCAAAGTACACGACGCGTGCGACCCCCACGGGGCCTGCGCCGTCACGGCCGGACTGGCCGAGATCCACGCCAGCCACGCCGCTTTGCGACGTGTTGCCGGAGTTGGCGCCGTTGTTGGCACCACCCATGGTGGAGGTCGCATTTTTGTCCTCGACAGGCACATCGTCCAGCTTCACGCCAGAACTGCAGCCCGCCATGAGAGCGGCAACGGTGAGGGCAAGGGTAATACGTTTCATCATCCAAATTTCTCCTGAAGGCTTGATAACTGAAATTGCAAATAAGTTCATTGCTTTTGGAACGGACCCCAGTCCGGCTCGCGGATGTCGCCGGCCTGGCCGGCAAGACGCGCCTTGATCTTGCCGTCCAACGTGGTGGTCATGAGGGCCTCACGGCCCTGCTGCTGGGTGGCGTAAACAATGAGGCGGCTGTTGGGTGCAAAGCTGGGATTTTCGTCGGCCGTCGTGTCAGTCACTGCATTGACGGTGCCCGTGGACAGGTCCATCACATGCAGCTTGAACGCCCCCCCCACGCGGGAGATGTAGGCCAGCCAGCGACCGTCGGGACTCACGCTGGGCGAGATGTTGTAGGTGCCGGTAAAGGTCACGCGCTCCGCATTGCCACCGGACGCGCCAACCTTGTAGATTTGCGGCGCACCACCCCGGTCGCTCACGAAGAAGATGCTGCGGCCGTCGCCTGAGAACATGGGCTCGGTATCGATGCCAGAGCTTTGCATCAGTCGGCGCGGCTCGCCGCCATTCGCGTCGATGGTGTACAGCTGCGAACCACCGTCGCGGCTCAGTGTCACTGCCAGCGTGCGGCCGTCTGGTGCCCAGGCTGGTGCACTGTTGGAGCCACGGAAGTTCGCGATCAAGCGTCTGCGACCTGTGGCCACATCGTGCACATACACCACCGGCTTGCGCGACTCGAATGACACATACGCCAGCTGGCCGCCATTGGGGGACCACGCGGGCGAAATGATGGGCTCGGGACTCGACAGTGCGGACTGGGCGTTTTCGCCGTCGGCATCTGCCACCCACAGGCTGTAGCGGGGGCCGGTTTTGGTCACATAGGCAATGCGCGTCGAGAAGATGCCGCGCTCGCCGGTGAGCTTTTCGTAGATGAAGTCGGCAATGCGGTGCGAGACCAGGCGCAGGTCGCCCTGCGTAACGACAAAACTCTGCCCACCCAGGTCTTGCCCCTTGACCACATCCCACAGGCGAAAGCGCACATCAAAGCGCCCATCCGCCAACCGCGTGACGCTGCCAGTGGCCAGCGAATCCGCACTTTTCTGACGCCACAGCGCGACATCGGGCCGTGCGGTTTCGTCCAGCGCGGCGCCAGTGGCATCAATGGCGCGGAACTGCCCGCTGCGCTCCAGGTCGGCCTGGACGATGGCAGCGATTTTTTGTGGTGATTGCGCCTCACCGCGAAATGGAGCGATAGCGATAGGCAACTGGGTCAGCCCGACGCCGGTGACTTCCACTCGGAACTGAGCAAGCGCGGGAATGGAGGGAGAGGCGATGAGTGCGGCCAACAACTGGCGGCGCAGGGGAAGCAGCGGGGCTGCGGGAGATGGGTGTTGGGAGATTCGATCTGTGGTCATTGGCATCCAGCAGTGGCCGAACAAGTGCCGAAAGGGCAAACCCGAATGTTACACACAGCGGCGAGCACCCTGTGACAAACTGTGCGCGACACACCGTGCCGGACAGGCTTCACATGGCACAAACGTAGAATCCGGCCGACATGCAAGCCACCGACACGGGCCCGACGCCTGCCCCCGCACCCAATCCCCCCACAACCTTGATGGCGCGCCTGAAGCGGCTGTCGGTGTACTTTGGCGACCAGCGAATGGCCTGGAGCCTGGCCATTGTTGCCACACTGGTGGGCGCCATCACGGAGCCCTTGATCCCCGCCCTGCTGCAACCCCTGCTGGACAAGGGCTTTACCCAGGGTACCTTGCAACTGTGGATGGTGCCCTTGGCGATTCTGGGGGTCTTTTTCGTACGTGGCGTGGCCCAGTTTGTGGGCCAGTACGCGCTGGCACGCATTGCCAACGAAGGCATGCTGACACTGCGCCAGGCGCTGTTTGATCGTGTTCTGGCCGCTGAGATGGGATTGTTTGGGCGCCAGTCGGCCAGCGCGCTCTCCAATACAGTGGTCTATGAAGTGCAGACCGGTGCCACGTTGCTGGTGCAGGCCCTGCTCGGCCTGTCGCGTGACGGGTTCACGCTGGTCGCGCTGCTGGTCTATTTGCTGTACCTCAACTGGCAGCTCACGCTGATCGTTGCAGTCGTTGTTCCGGGGGTCGCCTGGATCATGAAGACCTTGTCGCGGCGGCTGTACCACCTCACCAAAAGCAGCCAGCAGGCCACGGACGAGCTGGCCTATGTGGTCGAAGAAAACGTGCTGGCACATCGCATGGTGCGTCTGCATGGCGCACAAGGCGGTCAGGCGCAGCGCTTTGCCGACCTGAGCCGCAGCCTGCGCCGCCTGGCCATCAAATCCACCATCGCTTCTGCGGCGATGACGCCGCTGACCCAGTTGCTGGCCGCCGCCGCGCTGTCGGTGGTGATCTGCATTGCGCTGTGGCAGAGCCGGGGTGCCGTCGATGTGAAGGATGTGACCGTGGGCGGGTTTGTGTCGTTTATTACGGCCATGCTAATGCTGATCGCGCCGATCCGGCGCCTGGCGGATGTGGCCAGCCCCGTGACCCGGGGCGTCGCCGCCTTGGAGCGCGGCCTGGGGCTGCTGGGTGACACCGGCGCGGAAACCGGCGGCACCTACCTCAAGGACCGGGTGCAAGGCGCGCTCACCCTGAGCAACGTCACCGTATCGTTCGGCGCCGACCACGCCCCCGCCTTGGATGGGGTCAACCTGCAGGTGGCCCCGGGCGAGATCGTCGCGCTGGTGGGTCCCTCCGGGGCAGGCAAGACCACACTGGTCAACCTGCTACCGCGTTTTGTGCTGCCTTCTGCCGGCACCGCCGCCGTCGACGGGCATGCCTTGCAGGACTGGGACCTGGCGTCCCTCCGATCGCAATTTGCGATGGTGAGCCAGGATGTGGTGATGTTCAATGACACCATTGCCGCCAACGTGGCTCTGGGCCAGGCCGTGAACGAAACCCGGGTGCTGGAATGCCTCGCTGCCGCCAATCTCGCCGAGCACGTGGCCGGTCTGCCTCAGGGCATCCACACGGTGGTGGGGCACAACGCTACGCAGTTGTCCGGTGGGCAGCGTCAGCGGCTGGCCATTGCACGGGCCTTGTACAAGGACGCTCCCATCCTCATCCTGGACGAGGCGACTTCGGCCCTGGACACCGAATCGGAACGCCTGGTGCAGGAAGCCCTGCAGCGCCTGATGCAGGGCCGCACGACCCTGGTCATTGCGCACCGGCTCTCCACCATCGAGCATGCCGACCGCGTGGTGGTGATGGAGCGCGGGCGCATCGCCGAGCAAGGCACCCACAGCGAGTTGATGGCGCTGGGTGGGCTATATGCGCGGCTGCAGACACGCGCCGCGTCGGGCTCAGGGACCATCGCTGACTAAGCAGGCGCGGCACGACTGGTGCTGGCCTTTGCTGATTTCTCAACAGTCCGCAGGGCCAGCTTTGCACCAGCCCTCCATGTGCGGCTGGCGCCTGCCTTGGCTACCTGGCTACCACTTGCCCCGGTTGGGCTGGCGCTTCCGAATGGCCGCGGCGATTCTCTCCGCAGACTCGGTACGGCTCACACGCAAGGCGAAATCGGCAGCGGTCAAGCCCAGCTGGTTCTTGAGCGTAGGGTCGGCCCCTTCATCCAGCAGCAACTGCACGGCCTCGGTAGAGCCGTAATGCGCCGCCATCATCAGCGGCGTGGTGCCGTTGGGCGATGCTGCATCGATGTAGGCGTGGTTTTCGAGCAGCAATGAAATGATGACCGCATGCTGCGGCGAGCCTGCCGATGCGGCATAGTGCAGCGGCGTCCAACCCGTCTTGTTGACATCGGCATCGCGTGCAATGAGCGCCTTGACGGCCTCCACGTTGCCCTTGATGGCAGCCATCATCAACGGACTTTCGTCCTTGGCGTTGCGGGCCTCTACATTCAGCCGGCGGGATGCCAGCAGCGCAGCAACGGCCTTGTTTGCTCCATTCTGCAGGGCAATCGTGAGCCCCACCTGCCCCTTGGGGTCGCGCGTGTTCGGATCAAAGCCGCGGCGCAGCAGCGCAGTGATTGCATCCCCGTCATCGCGCAGGATGGCCACAAAAAAGTCTTCATAGGCACCCGCCCAGGCCCGGGCAGACACCAGGCCCAGCGCCACAGCGGCCAGGGCAGAACGTCGTTGCAGGTTCATGCCATTACCTCCGGGAACAAGCGATCGAAATTGCGGCTGGTGGCCTCTGCCACCACCTCCAGCGCCAGCCCCTTGGTCTCCGCCACCTGCCGGGCCACATGGGGTACATACGACGGGTTGTTGGTCTTGCCACGGTAGGGTACCGGGGCCAGGTAGGGGCTGTCGGTCTCGATGAGCATGCGGTCCAGCGGCACAAAGGCCACCACGTCCCGCAACTCCTGTGCGCTCTTGAAGGTGACGATGCCCGAGAACGAGATGTAGTAGCCCCGATCCAGCGCGGCGCGCGCCACCTGCATCGACTCGGTAAAGCAGTGGAACACGCCGCCCGCCTGGTTGCTTGCGCCATCCTCGCCCTCTTCCCGCAGGATGGCCAGCGTGTCATCGGACGCACTGCGCGTGTGGATGATGAGCGGCTTGCCGCAGGCCCGCGCCGCGCGGATGTGGGTGCGGAAACGGTCGCGTTGCCATTCCAGGTCGGCAATGCTGCGCCCGCCCTTGCGGTCTTCCATGCCGTAATAGTCCAGGCCGGTCTCTCCAATCGCCACCACGCGGGGCAGAGCGGCGCGGTCCAGCAGGTCCTGCACGCTGGGTTCCGTCACGCCCTCGTTGTCGGGGTGCACACCCACTGTGCTCCAGAAGTTGTCATGGGCCAGGGCCAGGGCGTGCACGCCCTCGAACTCTTCCATGGTGGTGCAGATGCACAGGGCCCGGGTGACTTGCGCCTCGGCCATGGACTGGCGGATGGCAGGTAACTGGCTGACCAGTTCCGGGAAGTTGAGGTGGCAGTGCGAATCGGTGAACATGGGATAGCAAAACAACGCGACTTGCGCAAAACGCGCTTCAGCAAGGTGGTTTCCATGTAGGAAACCGGCGATTCATCCTTGTTTGCGCAAGTCCTAAACAAAAAAGCCGACCAGCCAGCGCGGGTCGGCACGGGGGCGGCGGCGGCGCGGTCAGATCGTCTGGGTAGGACGGTCGGAGCCCAGCGCAGTTCCCAGCAATTCCTCGATCTTGGCCTTGAGCTGGCGGGATTTTTCGTCCTTGGGGAACTGGATGCCCACGCCCTGGGTGCGGTTGCCTGCGGCACGTGCGGGCGTCACCCAGGCCACACGGCCTGCCACGGGGTAGCGCTGGGTGTCGTCTGGCAAGGTCAGCAGCACATACACATCGTCGCCCAGCTTGTAGTCGCGCTGGGTGGGCACAAAGATGCCCCCTTCGGCAAAAAAAGGAATGTAGGCGGCATAAAGCGCGGCCTTTTCCTTGATGGCCAGCTGCATGACGCTGGGACGGGGCGCGGTGGATGGACTGCTCATGGGTGGGGGTGCGGCTTAGTGTCTGGAGTGTAGGGTGTTTCGCGCCTGGGCGACAAGCGCCTCCAGCATGAGCCCGCCATTGAACGGATGGTCCGCCGTGCGCGCGGCCTTGGACAGTGCGCGCGACCAGCGCGTGAGAGCACCCAGCGGCGGCGTCTTGGGCAGGTCGGCGGGCGCAAAGTAGCGTGGTGCGGCGCCCACGCTGGCGGCCAGCAGGTCGTGGCAGAGCTTTTGCAGCGCGTCGATCACCTGGGCCGGAGCCCAGTCGCCCAGCGCCGTCACATCGCCCCGTGCCACCGCCTGCGGCAAGGCGGACCAGGCCTGCGGGCTGCGACCCGACTGGGCCAGGGCCAAGGCGTCCTCAGGCCGCCCGCCTGCCGCGCGCAGAAACGACGCTGCCGCATCCCGGGCCAGGCCCTGGGCCTGCAACCAGGCCAGGCTGTCGGCCTCCACAGGCCAGACCATGGTGTGGCCCAGGCAGCGGCTGCGGATGGTGGGCAGCAGCTGGTGCGCAGCCTCGCTGGCCAGCACAAAACGCACGTCGCCCGGCGGTTCTTCCAGTGTCTTGAGCAACGCATTGGCCGTGACATGGTTCATCTGCTCGGCCGGATAGACCAGCACGGCCTTGCCTTTGCCACGCGCCGAGGTGCGCTGCGAAAACTCCACCGCATCGCGCATGGCTTCGACACGGATTTCGCGGCTGGGCTTGCGTTTCTTGTCGTCGATGTCTGCCTGCGCCTTTTCCGACAGGGGCCAGCCCAGCGCCATCATCTGCACCTCGGGCATCAGCACGCACAAGTCGGCATGGGTGCGCACATCGATGGCGTGGCAGCTGCCGCAGTGGCCGCAGGCGCCCTGCTCCGTTGGTGTATTGCACAGCCATGCGCGGACCAGCTCCAGCCCCAGGGCGTACTGCCCCAGGCCCGACGGTCCCTGCAGCAGCCACGCATGGCCGCGCTGGGCCAGCAGGCTGGTGCGCTGTGCGGCGATCCAAGGCGCCAGCGCCACGGCGGCTTCGCTCATTGCGGCCCTCCCTGTGTCGCCACCATGATGGCCAGCCAGCCCTTGCGCACAAACACGCTCGTCAGCTGCTGCCACACGCGGTGGCGCTCCTGCGCAGCGTCCAGACGCGCAAAACGCTGGGGCGCCGCAGCGGCGCGGTCGGCATAGCCCTGGGCCACGCGGCGGAAGAACTCGACCGGCTGGGCCTCGAAGCGGTCGGGTACCCGCGCACCCGCCAGGCGCTCGGCCGCCACCTCGGGCGCCAGGTCAAACCACACCGTCAGATCGGGCTCACGCATCAAATTGGCCTCAGGCGCCAGTCCCGTCTGGGCCAAGCGCTCCAAAGTTGATAGCACCCCGAGATCAAAACCCCGCCCTGCGCCCTGGTAGGCAAAAGTGGCGTCGGTGAACCGGTCGCACAGCACCACGTCGCCACGGGCCAAAGCGGGCTCGATCACGTTGCGCAGGTGGTCGCGGCGGGCAGCAAAGATCAGTAGGGACTCGGTGAGCGCATCCATCGGGTCGTTCAGGACCATCTCGCGCAGCTTTTCGGCCAGCGGCGTGCCGCCGGGTTCGCGACTCACGGTGACGGTGCGGCCCTGGGTACGGAACGCCGCAGCCAGGCCCTCGATGTGCGAGGACTTGCCTGCACCGTCGATGCCTTCAAACGAAATGAACAGACCGGGTCGTGACATGGGCACCTTGGTTCAAGAAACGGTTTACTGCTGCCCGCGCTGGTAGCGGTTGACGGCGCGGTTGTGCTCCTCCAGCGAGGCACTGAAGTGGCTGGTGCCGTCGCCCTTGGCCACAAAGTAGAGCGCGCGCGTGGCCTGGGGCTGCACGGCGGCCAGCAGCGAGGCCTTGCCGGGCATGGCGATGGGCGTGGGCGGCAAGCCGGGGCGGGTGTAGGTGTTCCAGGGGGTGTCGGTCTGCAGGTCGCGCTTGCGCAGGTTGCCGTCGAACTTCTCGCCCAGGCCATAGATCACCGTGGGGTCGGTCTGCAGCAGCATGCCCACCCGCAGGCGGTTGACGAACACGCCCGCAATCTGGCCCCGGTCGCTGGCCTTGCCGGTTTCCTTTTCCACGATGCTGGCCAGCGTCAGCGCCTCGTCCGCTGACTTGAGCGGCGTATCGGCCGCGCGCTGGGCCCAGGCTGCCTCCAGATGGCGGTCCATGGCGTGCATCGCCCGGCGCAGCAAGGCGATGTCGCTGGATCCTTTGGCGTAGGTATAGGTGTCCGGGAAGAACCGCCCCTCGGGCGCCACGCCGGGGCGGCCCAGCTGGGCCATCAGCGCTTCGTCGGTCAGCGCGGCAGCGTCGTGTCGGAGCTGCTCTTCCTTGGCCAGCGCCTGGCGCACCTGGCGCCAGTTCCAGCCTTCCACCAGGGTGAGCGCGCGCAGCGCCTCTTCACCCCGGGCCAGCTTTTGCAGCAGGCTGATGGGCGTGGTGCCGGGCGGGAGTTCGTAGTTGCCGGCCTTGATGGCGCGGTCTTGCCCCGAGACGCGGAACCAGGCGTAGAGCAGGCGAGCGTCCGTCTTGACCCCAGCCGCCACCACATCGCGGGCCACGCCGCGCGGCGTGGTGCCGGGCTCAATGGCCAGCTCCAGCGGCTCCGGGCCCAAGTCCAGCGGCTGGTGCAGCCACCAATACGCAGCGCCGCCCAGTGCGATCCCCACCAACACGATCAAAGCCAGTAAACGTCGCACAACCCTGCTACCAATATGTATGAATCAGGGCATCATAATTCAGCGATGACCTACCCCTTGAATGGCATTGCCCCCCTGTCCCACCTCGGCGTGATTCGCGTGGAAGGCGAAGACGCCGCCAAGTTTCTGCACGGCCAGCTCACCCAGGATTTCGCCCTGCTGGGCATGGACCAGGCCCGCCTTGCGGCCTTCTTGTCGGCCAAGGGCCGCATGCAGGCCAGCTTCATCGGCTTCAAGCGCAGCGCCACCGAGGTGCTGCTGGTCTGCAGCCGTGACCTGCTGCCTGCCACGCTCAAGCGCCTGTCGATGTTTGTACTGCGCGCCAAGGCCAAGTTGACGGATGCCACCGGTGACTTTGCGCTGTATGGCATCGCTGGAGACGCTATCAATGCCGTAGCTGGTAGCGCACAACCAGCTTGGTCCAAGGCCGATTTAGGCACTGCAACGGTGGTGCACCTGTACCCCGCCAACGGCACCCCGCGCGCCCTGTGGGTGGCCCCCGCCACGGAGCCCGCGCCCGCAGGCCCTGCGCTGGATGCCACGCTGTGGCTCTGGAGCGAAGTCGCTAGCGGCGTCGCCACGTTGACCACGCCAGTGGTCGAAGCCTTTGTGCCCCAGATGCTTAACTATGAATCGGTGGGCGGCGTGAACTTCAAGAAAGGCTGCTACCCCGGCCAGGAAGTGGTGGCGCGCAGCCAGTTCCGGGGCACGCTCAAGCGCCGCGCCTACATCGCCCACGCAGCGGCCGAGGTGGCGGTGGGCGCCGAGGTGTTCAGCACCAGCGACCTGGAACAACCCTGCGGCGCCGTGGTGCAGGTGGCCGCTGCGCCGGGCGGTGGGTTTGACACCATCGTGTCGCTGCAGATTAGCGCCGCCCAAGAGGGCGCACTGCAGGTGGGTGCAGCAGACGGTGTGGCGCTGTCGTTGTTGCCCCTGCCCTACCCGCTGCTGGACGATATTTGAGCCAAATCGGGCGAATGCGCTAGTCGAACATGCCCGAGCAGCTCTCCTTTTAATAGCAAACCCTTAGAGCTTGCGGGCCATGGCAACGTGCGCAATGCCCGCCTCTTCGTACGGCTCGCCCACCACCGCGAACCCCGCACGGCGGTAAAAGCCCTCGGCGCTGCGCTGGGCGTGCAATTGCACTTCGGCATCGCCCCGGGCACGCGCCGCGTCCACCAGCGCATCCAGCAATTGGCGACCCCACTGCGCGCCGCGGACCGACCGGTCCACCGCCATGCGGCCGATGCGGCCCACGCCGGGCGCGTGCTGCAGCAGGCGGCCCGCAGCGACGGGCATGCCCAGCCGGTTGTACAGCACAGCGTGGCGCGCCGAGATGTCATGCCTATCGGCCTCGACCTCGGCCGGGATGCCCTGCTCGTGCACAAACACATCGGTGCGCACGCGGCCGGCATCGCGGCCCAGAGTGTTCCAGTCGCCCGTGCGCACCTCGGCCATTTCGGCGCCCGCTTCAAAGCCTTCGAAGATGGCGCGTAATGCGGGCGGCACGGGGCGGGAGGTCTGCGTGGCAGGGTCGGCAAACACATAGACCAGTTCGGCCGAAATCAGCAGCCTGTCGCCACAGAAAATGCCCGCCGTGAACAGGCACGACGAATTGCCGATGCGCGCGCACTTCAGGCCCACATCCAGCGTGTCATCCAGCCGCGCCGAGGCGTGGTACTCCACAGTGGCCTTCTTCACATACATCTCGCCGCCAAGCGCCAGCATGCTCGCCTCGTACGGCAGCGCCAGCGCACGCCAGTACTCGGACATGGCGGTATCCACGTACATCAGGTAGTGCGCGTTGAACACGATCTTTTGCATGTCCACCTCGGCCCAGCGCACGCGCAGGCGGTGGAAACAACGGAAATCACTGCGTTGCATGGGTTCGTTTACTCCAGGTGAAAAGCCAGCCGCAGCGCACGGGCTGCGTCGGCGTGGGCCTTGCGCGCTTCGGGAATGGCGCGGCCCATCTTGATGAATTCGTGGGTCACGCCCCGGTAGATGTCCAGGTCCACGGGCACGCCCGCCAGGCGCAGCTTGTCTGCGTAGTCCACGCCTTCGTCCACCAGCGGGTCGCATTCGGCCAGGCCGATCCAGGCGGGCGCCACGCCTTCCACGTCCGGCGCCAGCAGCGGGGCAAACCGCCAGTCTTCGCGCTCCTCGCGCGTGGTCACGTAGTGGCCAAAGAACCAGCTGATGGCGGGCTCTTCCAGCACCAGGCCGCGCGCAAAGGTGGCGTGCGAAGGCGTGTCCTGGTGGGCTGCGCAGCCGGGGTAGATCAGCAGCTGTAGCGCCAGAGGCAGGCCCGCATCGCGCGCCAGGATGGCGTTGACGGCGGCCAGTGTGCCGCCTGCGCTGTCACCGCCCACGGCCAGGCGTTGGGGGTCAGCGCCCAGGCCCTTAGCGTTGGCAGCGAGCCATTGCAACGCATCCCACGCATCGTTGCTGGCCGTGGGAAAGCGGTACTCCGGCGCCAGCCGGTAGTCCAGCGAGACCACCATGCAACCGGCCAGACGCGCCAGCTCGCGGCACAGGATGTCGTGCGTGGCAATGTTACCGATGGTGAAGCCGCCGCCGTGCGTGTACAGCAGCACCGGCAGGCCCTTGTCGGTGCTGGGCGCGTACAGCCGTGCGGGCAGCTGTGCACCGTCGCGGGTGGGGATCCGCAGGTCTTCCACCCGCGCCAGCGCGGCCTTGGGCACCTCCAGCACGTCGGCACCTGCCTGGTAGGCGATGCGTGCCTCTTGCGGCGTGCGCGTGTGCAGCGGCGGGTGCCCGGCGCGGGCCATGCGTTCGAGCACGCTGCGCATCTGCGGGGTCAGGCGTGTGTGGTGGATGTGCAGGTCGGTCAACGGTCGGGGTCTCGGCAAAAAAGACAACGGCCCGCGCGGCGGCGGGCCGCTGAGGGGTGGGTTACTTGAAGCTCAGTTGCACGGGTGCAGCGCCGGGCAGGCCGTCGTAGGTGGCCGTTACCGACAAGCCAGCCTTGGGCGGCAGCAATGCAGAGAACGAGCCCAGGCTGATCAGGTCGCCCGGCTGCATGGCCAGGCCTTCTTGTGCGAGCGCACCGGCCAGCCACACCACCGCGTTGAGCGGGTGGTCCAGGATGTCGCTGCCTTTGCCGCCACCCAGGCGCGCACCCGCGCCATCGGTCAGCGACACGTTCATGTCGGCCAGGGCCTTCAGCATCGCAAAACGTTCGCCCCGGTACGCCGGCACGGCAATCGGGGCACCCGCCACACCCAGGCGCGCACCCACGTTGATGGCAGTCACGCCCGCACCGTTGAGCTTGGGCGGCGCCTGCACCATCAGGTCGGGCAGCTCGATGAACGGGATGATCTGGTCCACGGCGTCCAGCACGTCCATGGGGGTCTTGGCCTGGTTGATGGCGGCGCTTTTCACGCGCACCAGCATGTCGGCCTCGTACAGGGGACGGGCACCAAAGGCCGCATCCACCGTGGCGCCACTGGGCAGCACCATGCCTTCGTACAGCTTGCCCCACACGGGCTTGTCGGTGTTGAAGCGCTTTTGCACGGCGGGATTGGTCAGGCCGGCCTTGTAGCCAATCACCTTGCCCATGCGCTGGGCCAGCAAGGCGTTGACCTTGCCGCGTGTGCAGGCGCCATCGGCGTCCGTGAGGTTCTCGGGGTTGGCGGCGGGGGTCTTGGCGACATAGTTGGCCACCAGGTCGGCGGCCTGTGCGTCCGTCAGGCACTGGGCCTGGGCGCTTGTCACAGATGCGACGGCTACCAGGGCCGCCATCAGGGTTTGCTTCGTTTTCAAGGCTGTCTCCTCCTTATAAAGTGGGCTCAGAACTCGTTTCAAGGGCTGGCGAGCTATCGTAATCGCTGGCACTCCCATTCACACATCCTGTTGCACCATGGCTTTCATCTACTACGTCACCCAGATCCAGTTTGAATTCGGCGCTGTCCAACTGCTCAAGCAGGAATGCGAGCGCGTGGGCATCACCCGCCCGTTGATCGTGACGGACCCCGGCGTGAAGGCCGCAGGGGTGCTGCAAAAGGCGCTCGATGCGCTGCCGGGCATGACGGTGGCCGTGTTTGACCAGACCCCGTCCAACCCCACCGAAGCCGCCGTGCGCGCTGCCGTGGACATGTACAAGGCCCAGGGCTGCGACGGCCTGATTGCCGTGGGTGGCGGCTCGGCCATAGACTGTGCCAAGGGCATCGCGATTGCCGCCACGCACGAAGGCCCCCTCACCCACTACGCCACCATCGAGGGCGGCTCGCCGCGCATCACCGACCGCGCCGCGCCGCTGATCGCTGTGCCCACCACCAGCGGCACGGGCAGCGAGGTGGCGCGCGGCGCCATCATCATCGTGGACGACCACCGCAAGCTCGGCTTTCACTCGTGGAACCTGGTGCCCAAGACCGCCATCTGCGACCCCGAGCTCACGCTGGGCCTGCCCCCCATGCTCACGGCCGCCACGGGCATGGATGCGATTGCCCACTGCATGGAGACCTTCATGTCCGCCGCGTTCAACCCACCCGCCGACGGCATTGCGCTGGACGGCCTCACACGCGGCTGGGCGAACATCGAGCAGGCCACCAAAAACGGCAGCGACCGCGATGCACGCCTGCACATGATGAGCGCCAGCATGCAGGGTGCCATGGCCTTTCAGAAGGGCCTGGGCGCCGTGCACTCGCTCAGCCACAGCCTTGGCGGCGTGAACCCGCGCTTGCACCACGGCACGCTCAATGCGATGTTCCTGCCCGCAGTAATCCGCTTCAACGCGCAGGCCGAATCGGTGCAAAAAGAGAAGCGCCTGAAACGCATGGCCCACGCCATGGGTCTGGCCAGCGCAGGCGACATCCCCGAAGCCATCCGCGACATGAACGCCCGCCTGGGCCTGCCCACGGGCCTGGCCGCCATGGGCGTGAACGAGGCGATGTTCGACGACATCATCAAGGGCGCGATGGCCGACCACTGCCACAAGACCAACCCGCGCATCGCCACGCCCGAGGAATACCGCGACATGCTGACGCAGTCGCTCTGAACCCAGCCGCGTCGCCGTTGGGGCAACTGCCGTGCACCTGAGCGCGGCAGCCCAGGGCGCGGGAAACCAGCGTGTGCCAGTGCCCTTGTCAGGAGCAGCTTGTGCTCGCCGGCGGCTCCTCAGTTTTACAAAACGTCACACATCAGCAACACCCAGCCGGTGGTGCTGCGCAAAACCGCGCTCACAACTTCTCACAAGATAGACTCGCCGCTGTCAACAATTAATTAACCATTCATTACCACAGGGGTTGTGGGGAGGACCACCGTCAATGCGCACCGGAAATCTCACCACCTGGCTTCTGCGGGGCACCTACCCCCGGCTGTATGTGTCCATCGTGGCGATCATCCTGCTGGTCACGGGGGTGCGCTACCACTACCTGCTGGCTGCAGAAACTGACGAAGCCCTGCAGCAAGGCTCCACGGAACTGCGACGCGCCAGCGACCCGTTGCAGCTGCGCCTGGCCGCCGAGCCCGCGCCCGATGCCGACAGTGTCACCCGTATCCTGACCGAGGGGCTGGCGCAGGCCGCGCCGGCAGTGGCATCCATCAAATGGCAGGCCGCCGACCAGCCCGCCATCGAGGTCACCGCCTTTCCCTACCCCGCCGTTGCTCCCAAATGGTTTACCGACTGGCTGGACCTCTCTGCCCCGGTGCAGCAGTCCGGCCTGGCGCTGGCAGATGGCACATCGGGCCGACTGACGGTAACGGCCCATCCGCAGCCCCTGACAGACCAGGTGTGGGCCACGGTGCTGGTGCAGGCGCGCATCTCGGCACTCAACATCTTCACCATCTTCTTTTTGCTGACGCTATTGCTGCGCGCCAATGCTCGCATGCTGCAGCGCCTGGCCCGGGCCACCGATGCGTTTCGCCAGGGCTATCTGAGCACGCGCATGGAGGTCACCGGCACGCTGGAGTCCCGCGCCATGGCCGAGACCTTCAACGACATGGCGGGCAAGGTGCAGTCCCTGGTGCTGTCATTGCATGAAACGCAGCGCCAGCAAAGCGAGCAACTGCACTTCACCCGCCAGTTGATCGATGCCCTGCCCCTGCCCGTGTTTGTGCGCCATGCCGACGGCACCTACCTGGACGCCAACCGCGCATGGCAGCGCCTGTTCCAGTCGCAGCCGGGCGGTGACGGCGCCGCAGGCGCCAGCCTGCCTGCAGAACTGGCCCCGGAACGGTCGGCCCACATCGCCAGCGCGCACGACAACGAGATCCGCATCCGCCCGCCCCACCAGCCCCCGCTGGACATGGCCTACTACGAAGCGCCCTTCACCAGCACCAACGGCGAACTGGCCGGCACCATCGGCACGCTGGTGGACGTGACGGAACGCAAACGCGCCCAGGAGGCCCTGCGCGCCGAAAAGGAGCGTGCCGAGGTCACCCTCGCCTCCATCGGCGACGGCGTCATCACCACCGACCTGGGTGGGCGCATCGAGACCATCAACGAGGCCGCACAGCTCATGACCGGCTTCACCGCCGACCAGGCGCTGGGCCGGCAGCTGGACGACGTGTTTCGCCTGTACGAAGAGCCCGCCAGCCGCACCGCCAGCGCGGCCGCCGAACGCGACACGCAGCCTGGCGGGCTGCAGCAGGCCACCTACGAGGTGCTGATCCACCGCTCGGGCGAGCGCTACGCCATCGAGTACACGGCCGCCGCCATCCGCGAGGGCAGCGGCCACGCCACAGGCTGCGTGCTGGTGTTCCGCGACGTGACCGAAACACGCAACCTGCGCCACCAGATCTCCTGGCATGCGCGCCACGATGCGCTCACCGGCCTGTACAACCGCGCAGCGCTGGCCGAAAAGCTCACGCACGCCCTGTTTGTGGCCCGCAACCATCAGCTGCTGCTGGCAGTGTGCATGCTGGACCTGGACCACTTCCAGGCGGTGAACGACACCTTTGGCCAGCGCGTGGGCGACCGCCTGCTCAAGGAAGTGGCCCGGCGCCTGGGCGCCTTCATCACTCCCCATGAAGCCGTGGCCCGCATGGGCGGCGACGAGTTTGTGCTTCTGCTGGGCGAACAGCCCGATGTGCCTGCCATCGAGGCGCGCCTGGCTGTGCTGATGCAGCAACTGGCCGCGCCCTATGCGATTGACGACCGCCTGGTGAACATCACCGTCAGCATTGGCGTGGCCGTGTTTCCGCAAGACGATGCCAACCCCGACACCCTGCTGCGCCACGCCGACCAGGCCATGTGCCAGGCCAAGAGCTTCGGGCGCAACCAGCTGCACGTGTTCGATGTACAGCACGACCACGCCGTGCAGACCCAGCACACCCGCCAGACCCGGGTGGCCCGCGCACTGCACGCGGGCGAGCTGGTGCTGCACTATCAGCCCAAGGTCAACCTGCGCACCGGCGAGATCATCGGGCTGGAAGCCCTGCTGCGCTGGCAACACCCGCAGGAGGGGCTGCTGGGCCCGCAGCACGTGCTGCCGCTGGTGGAGGACACGGACCTGCAGGTCGAGCTGGGCGAATGGGTACTTCGCCAGGCCCTGGCACAGATGCGGGTATGGAGCGACGCGGGCATGGGTTGGGAGGTCAGCGTCAACATCGCAGCGCCCCACTTCCACCGGCCCAACTTTGTGCAGCGGCTCAAGGACATCCTGCACACCTGCCCGGAGGTGTCTCCCTCGCGGCTGGAGCTGGAGATCCTGGAGTCCGCCGCGCTGGAAGACATGCAGTACATGCGCCGCATGATGCAAAGCTGCCAGGCCCTGGGCGTGCGTTTTGCGTTGGACGACTTTGGCACCGGCTTTTCGTCCCTGTCCTATCTCAAGCGCCTGCCCGCCGAGACGATCAAGATCGACCAATCGTTCGTGCGCGGCATTCTGGAGGACGGCGACGACCTCACCCTCGTCAAAGCCATCGTGGCGCTGGCAGCTGCGTTCCACCGCCATGTGGTGGCCGAAGGCGTCGAGACCGCCGAGCACTGCGCCAAGCTGCTGGAGCTGGGCTGCGAACGCGCGCAGGGGTACGGCATTGCCAAGCCCATGCCTGCAGCCGATGTGCTGCCCTGGGCCCGCGACCACGCTGCACGCCATGCGGCCCGGGCGGTGCAAGAGGCAGCGCGCCGGTCTGCCTCGACCTGAGAATCCTTCGGCCAGCGCAGCGGTCCCAGCGGGCGACGATGGCGCTGCGGCCCCGCCGCACTACAACGGCTGCACCGCGCCCATGTCCGGCCGCTCCAGCCATTCGCGCCACTCATCCACCAGCTGCTGGCTGGCGCGCGTGGCCGTCAGCCACGCCTGCGCCCGGGCACGGCTGTCCGTGCCGTAGTGGGTGAAGTCGTTGCGGTCGGGCAGCTTGGCGTTGGGCAATCGGCGCACCCAGTCCGGGTCGGGTGACAGCACCACCATGTTGTCGAGCGCCGACGTGGCCTTGTGGCGCCACTTCAGCCCCTTGTCCAGCCAGCCCGGCACAACGCGGTGCTGGAAGTGGGGGTAGAGCACGATGCCGCCAGCACCCGCACGCAACGGCTCGGACGCGGTTTTGAAGCCTTTTCCGCCGGAAGCGCTAGTACTCATTGCCTGAGCAGCTATCAATTCAGAAGCACCACTGTTCGGCAGACCATAGGCAAGATGCAGGTGGTAGTCGGTGATGCCCCCATCCCAGTAGGCGCCCCGGGGCGCGCCCGGGATGTTGTGCACGGCCTGCAACACAAACGGGATCGAGCAGCTGGCCTGCAGCGCTTGCATGAAGTTGTCTGCGCTCAACCCCACCTGCCGGGTGCGGTAATCGGTCGTGGCAAAAGGCAAGGCGGCGCCTGACGAGGAAAACACCACCCGCTCCAGCCAGGCCCCCATCGCCTTGCGGTGCACGGTGTTGGTCACGAACGCCCCCAGATACCCCAGGGGCGTACCCAGCGCATGTTCGCGCCCCAGCACATGGCGGCCCCGGGATGTGACGATGTGCAGGCGGTAGCGCGGGTGGCTCAGCACCTCCTGCACCCGCCCGCCATAGAAGGCCTCCAGGTTCTGGCCAAACCGCTCGCTCACATGGGCAGCCGTGGGACGCTTTTTGCCGGGTGGCAACTCGTAGTCCTGGTGGATGTAGTCGTGTTCCAGCCGTTCAAACGCCGCCACCGACTGCTGCAGGCAGGCTGTTGCCATGCGCCAGGCGCCGATGGAGGCGCCCACGAGGTGCACGGGCTGGTCAGAGCGCGGTAGCCATTCCCCAAAGATGAAACGGTCCATCGGCCCCAGGATCAGCCCCTTGGGGCCACCGGCAGCTGCCGGAATCACCCCCACATCAGCGGGCTGCAGGCCCTGTTGTTCGAGGTGTTGGCGGGCGCGGGGGCCAGCGTGGATGCGCAGTGCTTTCATGGCGCCGATTGTCGCAAAGCGGCTGGGGCGGCACAGTCAATCCGTAGACCGCCCCCGCAGCGCCCTCCCCAAGGCAACCGCCTGACCCGCTACCGGGCTGCTAGACGATGAAGTCCGCCGCCGCCTCCGGCCGGGCGGTCCAGTCAATCGGGTCTTGCTGCAGCACCATGTCGATGTCGAGCCCCAGGGCCAGCCCCACTTCGCCAGGGAAGGACACTGCCAACTCCTTCTCGTTGAGCTCAGCCTCGCGGGCGCGGGCGCGCCAGGCGGCCAGGTGGATCACGCCTGCCAAGGGTTCGTACACCTTGTTGTCAAACGGCGCATGCTGGTGCTGCAGGGCATCAATCACCACCTCGGGCAGTTGCCAGCGGCGCGCGCAGCCCGCTGTGACCTGCCCATAGCTGTAGCCAAAGATGCGCTGCTCGATCTTGTCGCGGCGCAGGTCAAATGGCGCCACCAGGGTGTTGACTGACTGGGCCTTCTCGGGGTCGGCCAGGTGGATCACCAGCTCGCCCAGCGCATGCAGCAAACCGGCGGTATACGCCGCGATTTGGTTGTGGTGGACGATGCCCGCCAGCGAGCGCGCGAGCTTGGCGGTGTTGAGGCTGTAACGCCAGAACTGCTGCATGTTCACCCCGGGCACCGAGCGTGACGTGGTGCCCAGCGGCGCCGAGGTGACCAGCGTGCGCAGCTGTGCGGTGCCCAGCAGCGCCAGCGCCTCGGGGATGCCCGCAATCTGCCCGGGAAGCTGAAAGGTGGGGGAATTGGCCAACTCCAGCAGGCGCGCGGCCAGGGCCGGGTCGGTGCCAAACAGCTGGTTCAGGCGCCGCAGGCTGGGCTCAGCGTGGGCCAGCTCGCTCATCAGCAGCGCCACGGCGCGCGGAAGGCTGGGCAGTGCCACAGGTTGGGCCAGCAGTGCGTTCAACTCCATGGGGTACGGCGCCGGTGGTTGGTTCAGGTGCTGGCGATTATGGGCCCCTGCACGGCCAAAAAACCACCGGCGGCACAGCGGGCTGCGTCAGCGGCCTTTGGCCTGTTGCAACTTCGCAAATGCCGAGGCCATGGCCGACTGCTGCACAGGCTCGGGCCCACGGCGCTGGGGTTGTGCATAGCCACGGCCTGCGCCCTCAAAGCGGTTGTCACGGGGTGCGCCCCGGTCGCCGCCCTGCCGGGGTGGCGCGGCGTCCAGCTTCATCGACAGGCCGATGCGCTTGCGCTCCACGTCCACCTCCATGACCTTGACCTTGACGATGTCGCCGGTCTTGACCACCTCGCGCGCGTCGTTCACAAACTTGTGCGCCAGCTGGCTCACATGCACCAGGCCGTCCTGGTGAACGCCCAGGTCCACAAAGGCGCCGAACTGGGCCACGTTGCTCACCGTGCCTTCGAGGATCATGCCTTCCTTCAGGTCCTTGATGTCTTCCACGCCGTCGTTGAAGCGCGCCACCTTGAAGTCGGGGCGCGGGTCGCGGCCGGGCTTTTCCAGCTCGGCCAGGATGTCCTTGACGGTGATCACGCCAAACTTTTCGTTGGCGAACAACTCGGGCTTGAGCGTCTTGAGCATGTCGGCGCGGCCCATCAACTCGGCCACCGGCTTGCCGGTCTTTTCCATGATCTGCTCGACCACCGGGTAGGTCTCGGGGTGCACGCCCGTCATATCCAGCGGGTTGTCACCGCCGCGAATGCGCAAGAAGCCCGCGCTCTGCTCAAAGGTCTTGGCGCCCAGGCCCGCCACTTCCATCAGCTGCTTGCGGCTCTTGAACGCGCCGTTGGCCTCGCGCCAGCGCACCACGGCCTTGGCCACGCTGCCCGACAGGCCCGACACACGCGACAGCAGCGGCACGCTAGCCGTGTTCAGGTCCACACCCACAGAGTTCACGCAGTCTTCCACCACCGTGCCCAGGGTGCGTGCCAGCTCGCTCTGGTTCACGTCGTGCTGGTACTGGCCCACGCCGATGCTCTTGGGGTCGATCTTGACCAACTCGGCCAGCGGGTCTTGCAGGCGGCGGGCAATGGAGGCGGCGCCGCGCAGGCTCACGTCCACATCGGGCATCTCTTGCGATGCGTATTCGCTGGCGGAATACACCGAGGCACCCGCCTCGCTCACCACCACCTTCTCGATGGCGCGGTCGGCCTTGGCCGCCATCTTGATCAGATCGGCGGCCAGTTTGTCGGTCTCGCGGCTGGCCGTGCCGTTGCCAATCGCAATCAGGTTCACGCCATGTTTTTCCACGAGCTTGGCCAGCGTGAACAACGAGCCATCCCAGTCGCGCTTGGGCTCGTGCGGGTACACCGTGGCCGTCTCCACCAGCTTGCCGGTGGCATCCACCACCGCCACCTTCACACCGGTGCGGATGCCGGGGTCCAGCCCCATCACCACGCGCGGGCCGGCAGGGGCGGCCAGCAGCAGGTCGCGCAGGTTGTCGGCAAACACCTTGATGGCCACTTTTTCGGCCTCGTCGCGCAGGCGGGCGAACAGGTCGCGCTCGGTCGAGAGGCTGAGCTTCACGCGCCAGGTCCAGGCCACGCATTTGCGGATCAGGTCATCGGCTTTGCGGCCCTGGTGGCTCCAGCCCAGGTGCAAGGCGATCTTGCCTTCGGCGATGCTGGGCTTGCCGGGTTCGGGCTCCACCGGCAGTACCAACTTGGCTTCCAGAATCTCCAGCCCACGCCCCCGGAACACCGCCAGCGCACGGTGCGAGGGCACGCGGCCAATCGGCTCGTCGTAGTCGAAGTAGTCGCGGAACTTGGAGACCTCGGGGTCGTTCTCGTTCTTGCTGTCCACCTTCTTGCTGCGCAGCAGGCCCTCGGCCCACAACCACTCGCGCAGGTTTTGCACCAGCGCCGGGTCTTCGGCCCAGCGCTCGGAGAGGATGTCGCGCACGCCGTCGAGCACGGCAGGCACGGTGGAGAAATCGGCGCCGGGCTTGCCGTCGTCCAGCACTTCGGGTGGCTTGGTGAATGCAGCGGCCTCCACGGTAGGGTCCAGCGTGGGGTCGGCAAACAGCTTGTCGGCCAGCGGCTCGATGCCGAATTCACGGGCGATCTGGCCCTTGGTACGGCGCTTTTGCTTGAAGGGCAGGTAGATGTCTTCCAGCTCCTGCTTGGTGGGCGCGGCGGCAATGGCGGCACGCAGTGCATCGGTCAGCTTGCCCTGCTCGTCAATCGCCTTGAGCACGGCCACGCGGCGGTCTTCCAGCTCGCGCAGGTAAGACAGGCGCGCCTCCAGCTCACGCAGCTGGATGTCGTCCAACCCGCCCGTCACTTCCTTGCGATAGCGCGCGATGAAGGGCACCGTGGCGCCGCCATCCAGCAGCTCCACCGCTGCGCGCACCTGTTGTTCACTGACTTTGATTTCTGCGGCCAACTGCCAAACGATCTGCTGCATGGGTGGGGCGGACTCTCTGAAACTCGGTCAAACAAAAAAAGCGAAGCGCGCGAGTTTGCCACAGGCGGTTTGGCAGCCCGGAGACGGGGCGGCGGATTGTTCTCAATACTGGAACAGTTAGTTTGCGACTGAGTGGTTTTTCTCTGAACACCATCGGCGTACAGTTCATCCCATCGATGAGCCGAACCCGCAAGGCGACTCACCGAACCCGGTTCAGGAATGGTTTTTGACCCGGCTTTTTTGAGACGCTTTTTTAGCTTTTAAGGATTTTCATCATGAACAAGACCGCCCGTTTCCTCTCCGTCGCCGCTGTTGCCGCTTTCGCCGCCTTTGGCGCCCATGCTGACGAAGCCGATGGCTCGCAATTCGCCCTGAAGTTCGACACGAACCGCACCCGCGCTGAAGTGGCCGCTGAAGCCGCTACCGTGGCACAAACACGCAGCATCGAGCCTGCTGGCTCGCGCGTGGTGACCTACAAGTCCACCGCCGACCGCGCTGCCGTGCGTGCCCAGGCTGCCGAAGCTGTGCGCACCGGCCAGATCCCTTCGGGTGAATTCAGCGTCATGTAATTTGGCAGACCAACTGCTTGAGTTGGATTGAAGCAGTTGCGGGACTTCCCATGGCGGTGGCACTTCGCGCGGTGCGGGTGCTGCTGCCATGGGGAGTGTTAACTGAACCGCAAGGGCGGGCAGGCAAAAAGGGCTCCTTTTGGGAGCCCTTTTTGTTGGTGGACTGCATGGGCTTACGGGCAGCCGCACGCTCGGCACGGCCAGCCCTTCATAGAATGAAGGACTGTTCACACGCCGTTCCATGTCCCTTCCCCCCTTCCCCATCCGCACTGAATGCCCTCCCGGCACCTGTGTGTGCGACCGGGATGCGCTACTCCAGACGCCAGGCAGCGATGTGCGCATCCTGATGCTCACGCGCAGCGAAGAAAAGAAGATGCTGGAGCGGCTGGAAAACCTGGGCAGCCTGGCCGACCTGCGCAGGATGCAGGAGCGCATGGAGCAACAACTGGGCATTCGCCTGTCCATCACCCAAAGCCCGAACGAGGTGCGCAGCCTGCGCGGCATTGCAATCCTGGTGCACGAACAGCGGGGCCTGTGCCGCAAGACGCGGCAGGCCATTCCGGCGGCCATCAAGAAGAGCATGGACGCCCAGCCCCAGATCGCGTTTGACCTGCTGGACGAGAGCGGGCTGTTTGGCGGCGCGTAGCGCCTTGGCCCCCTCGCTCTGCTCTTAGCCGCCCCACCCCAGCGCATGCAAGACGATCTTTTTGGCGACACGCTACCCAAGCCGCCGCCGGCAGAAGCTGCAGCCTCGGCACCCGCTTCGCCCATCGTGCCGGGCACCGACGCCCCCACGCGGCGCACCCGGTCTGGCACCGTGGCGCCCATCGCTCCGGACGATGCACTGACGACCCTCGCCGCCGCCCTGCCGCACCGGTTGCGCCTGGGCACGTCGTCATGGACCTACCCCGGCTGGAAAGGCCTGGTGTGGGAGGGCGAGCATTCCGACACACAGCTTTCCAAACAAGGGCTGGCCGTGTACGCCCAGCACCCGCTGATGCGCACGGTGAGCATCGACCGCAGCTTCTACCGCCCGCTCACGGTGAGCCAGTACGAGCGCTATGCGTCGCAGGTGCCCGACGATTTCCGGTTTGTGGTGAAGGCGCCCAGCGTAGTCACAGACGCCCTGGTGCGCAGCGAAGACGGTCGGGGCCGCCAGCCCAACCCGGCGTTCTTGAGCCCCGAGCTGGCGCATAGCGAGTGTGTGGAGCCTGCGCTACAGGGGCTGGGCCACAAGCTGGGCGCGCTGGTGTTCCAGCTCAGCCCGCTGCCGCTGGCGCAGCTGGACCGCATGCCCGCCTTGCTGGATCGTCTGCGTGCCATGCTGCAGGCCCTGCCCCCGTTGGCACCCCTGGCGCCTGACGGCGTGATTGCCGTGGAGGTGCGCGACCCCGAGTGGCTGACGCCGGACTTTGCGGCCATGCTGCGCGAAGCGGGCGCCACCTATTGCCTGGGGCTGCATGCCAAGATGCCGCCGCTGCAGGACCAGTTGCCCATGTTGCGTGCGCTGTGGCCCGGCCCGCTGGTGTGTCGCTGGAACCTGAACTCCGTGCACGGCCCCTACGGCTATGAAGAGGCTGAGCGGCTGTACGAGCCATACGACCGCCTGCACCACCCGGCACCGGAAACCCGGGCAGCGCTGGCTGCCGTCATCGCGGGCACCACGGGTCGGGGGCAGAACGCCTTCGTGACCATCAGCAACCACGCAGAGGGCTGCGCGCCGCTCACGGTGCGGGGGGTAGCGGAAGAGGTCGCAAAGCTGGCGGCCCGATAAAGGCGACGGCGCTCCGGCAGGCCCCGTTCGGCTCTAGGGCTCCGGCGCCTGCTCGATGCGGTTGCGCCCGCCCTGTTTGGCTCGGTACATCGCGCGGTCCGCGCGACGCACCAGTTCTTCGGCCAGTTGCTCGCGCTCGGGCGCCATGGTGGCCACACCAAAGCTCACCGTCACGATGCCGTGGGGGGCATCCTCGTGCGGCAAGGCCAGCGCCTGGATGGCCTGCTGGATGTGCTGGGCCACCTCCAGCGCAGCGGGGGCATCGGCGCCGGGCAGCAGCACCACAAACTCCTCACCGCCAAACCGTGCCACCACGTCGCCGTCGCGGCGTCCCCCGGTCTGCGCCAGCGTCAGGGCCAGGGACTTCAGGCAGGCGTCGCCCGCGAGATGGCCGTAGTGGTCGTTGAAGTGCTTGAACACGTCCACGTCCAGCATGATCAGCGACACCGGGCCATGGGCCCGCTGGGCACGCGCCCATTCATGGGCCAGGGCCTGGTCAAAGTGGCGGCGGTTGGCAATACCCGTCAGGCCGTCGGTGTTGCTGAGCAGTTGCAGCTGGTTGTTGGCCTGGGCCAGCGCCTGCGTGCGCTCGTCCACCAGGGCCTGCAGTTCTTGGTTGCGCTGCTGCAGGCGGCTGGCGGGGTACACCTCGCCGTCGCGCGCGAGGCCGTAGGGGATGGAGATGCTGCTGTGCGCAATTTTCCAGTCGTCGCCCTCCTGCCGGAAGACAAGCACCAAACGGGCGGTCTCACTGGCAAACAGCGGATCAGGGTTGGGCAGGTGGATGTGGAAAAACGCGGTCACGGCCAGCACGTCGGCACCGAGCTCCTGGGGGAAGATGTCTCGCATCTCGATGCCGATGTGCCCGGGCACCTGCGCAAAGTCGAGCCGCGTGATGTCCACCCACTCGCTGCGGGACTTGATGAGCTTGTCGCTGCTGCCCGCAAAGCCGCTGAAGTTCTCGCTGAAGCGGTCCACCAACCGGGCATCGCGCGACGCATACATGGCGATGTACTCGTCAAACAGCATGCGGGTCAGTCGTTGGCGTTCGGGTGACATGGGCAACTTTCTCCTGAATGCCGGGAGCGGAGGGATGGGGGGGTCAAGGTGGAGCCACTGCAGCCCCGGACGCGATGCCTTGATGCACAGAGCGCGAGGCGCCTCGCTACTGCACAAAAAACAGGCGCTTCAACAAATGTAGCACTCCGTAACACACTTGTGCAGCCAGCCGCGCCGACCCTCCCCGCAACCGATCACTGCCGCATGGCGGGGCAAGTCTGCTGGGCTAGTCCGCGCTGCCAAACAGCGAACGCGTACCGCCCAGGCAGGCTCCTTCGATCTCTAGCATGCGCATCTTGGTCAGCGCGCCGCCCCCGGCAGAAAAGCCGCCGGGTTTATCACCCGCTGCCAGCACCCGGTGGCAGGGCACGACGGGCGCAAACGGGTTCAGGCCCAGCGCCTGCCCCACGGCGCGCGACAGGCCCTTGCCGCCCATTTGCTCTGCCACCTCGCCATACGTGCGCGTCTGGCCCGGCGGAATGGCCCGTGCAATGGCGTACACCTGCTGGTGAAACGCCGACACGCCCGACATGTCCAACGGCACCTCCCGCAGGTCCAGCGCCTGCCCGGCCAGCAAGCCCTGGATGCCTGCGATGGCATGGCGCACCACGGCTGGCGGAACGGCCGGCGGTAATACCTGCGGATAGGTGCCCTGCCGCAGCCCGCGCAGCAGGCGCGCCTGGGTGGCCGGTGCATCGGCCTCGGGCAATTGCACTGCCGCAATGCCACCGGGCCCCCAGGCAATGCCGCAGGGGCCGAGCGCCGTGTCGAACAGAGCGTGGCCCCATGCGGCCTCGTGGGCATCAGCGTTCAGCGGAGCATCCGGAGACATATGCTATGTATTTAATAGCTGCTTGCGCATATTGCACTAGCGCATGCAGCTATTTTTATTCAAACACCTGTCGCCAGGCGTCTGTGGGCGCGTTGCGCTGGTCAGTCCGCCCGCAGTGCCGCGCGCAGCTGTGCGCCCAGCTCGGGCTTGGCGGCAAACGGGTCGGTAGGGTTGCGGCCCATCATCACGTCTTCCATGCGCGTCTGCACCGAGGCCAGGGCCTTGGGGTGGCTGTAGATGTAGAACTGGCCTTGTGCTGCGGCGTCGAACACCTTCTGCGCCACCTCGGCCGCGGTCACCTTGCCGCTGCCCACAGCCTTGTCGCTCATGGCCTGGCCGATGAGCTGGCTCTTGGTGGGCTTTTCGGCAGGCAGGTCGCCGGGGCGGTTGCGGTGGCTCTGGTTGATGCCGGTGGGCACAAAGAAGGGGCACAGCACGCTGGCGCCGATCTGGTCGGTGACCAGCGACAGGTCCTGGTACAGCGTTTCCGACAGGGCCACCACAGCGTGTTTGCTCACGTTGTAGATGCCCATGTTGGGCGCTGCCAGCAGGCCCGCCATGCTGGCGGTGTTGATGATGTGGCCGCGCCAGGCCGGGTCGGCCTTGGCGGCTGCCAGCATCATGGGTGTGAACAGGCGCACGCCGTGCACCACGCCCATCAGGTTCACGCCCAGCACCCACTCCCAGTCCTTGACCGAGTTCTCCCACACCAGGCCGCCCGCGCCCACGCCCGCGTTGTTGAACACCAGGTGCGGTGCGCCAAAGCGCTGCTGCACGTCGGCGGCCAGCTGCTCCATTTGCGCGGAGTTCGACACGTCCACCTTGCGCGCCAGCACCTGAGCGCCTGCAGCCTGCATCTCGGCCGTCGCGGCGTCCAGAGCATCCTGCTGCACATCCACCAGCACCAGGTTCATGCCCAGGCGGGCGCCAATGCGCGCGCATTCCAGGCCAAAGCCCGAGCCTGCGCCGGTGAGGACGGCGGTTTTGCCGGCAAAGTTGTCGATCATGTTGTGTGTCTCCTAAGGGTTGTCGATGGATGATGGGGTGCGGTCGTGAAACACGGGCCGGCTGCGATGCCGACACCTAGCTTCGGCCAACGCCGCCCGAACGCGCAGAGCGCATCGGGCGCAATGCGATCAAAAAGGCGGCTGTTTTTCAGGGAGCCGACGTTACCGGCCGCAGCACGTAGCCGATGCGGGGAAAGTGAACGTGCACCGTACCTGCGCGCGGATCGGTACGGCGCAGCGTGTAACGGGTGCGGGTGGCGGCAATCAGCTCACCTTCGGTTGGCTCGGTGCCAAAGCTCTCGGCGGCAATCGTGACCTGGCTGCCCAGCGGTATGCCGTGCTCGTCCTGGAATACATCGTCGGTCAGCGGCAGCGGCTCCATGCCGGCGGCCACGGTGATGGCGTCGGCAGCGCTGAACTTCTCCATGCGGCCATGGCCCAGTGCGGCGATGCGGTCCATCCACTCCAGCACGGCGGGCGTGGCGGCAAAGATGTCGGCCATCACCGGCACGCACTGGCGCGTGAACCACAGCGGGTGGTAGGCCGCAAAGTCGGCCAGACAGGGCTCGGCGCCGAACAGGAACTCATGCTCTTCGGCCATGTGGGCGATGCGGCGCAGGTACGAACGGTAGGCGGCCGTGGCGTCGGCCGGGCGCAGGCGCTGCATGCCTGCGCTCATCTCGCGGCGGTCCTCGCCAAACACCTGCGCAGCGGCGGGCGGCAGATTGGCAAACAGCACCGCTGCGCCCTTGGGCTGCAGGTTGTAGGCCATGGCCGCCCAGAACAACGTGGAATCGGCCCATTGCGCAAACACGCGCGCCACGCCTTTGAGGTGCGGCGGGTACAGCACGGGCTCGGGCTGTTCGTGCTCCAGCACGTCGCAGATGAGGGCCGAGTCGCAATAGATGTCGGCGCCGATCTGCAAGAACGGCGTCTTGCGGTAGCCACCGGTCAGCGCCACCACATCGGGCTTGGGCATGACGCTGGGGATGATGACGGACTTCCAGGCCAGTTGCTTGAAGCCCAGCACCGCACGGATCTTTTCGGAAAACGGGGACGATGGGTAGTGGTGCAGGATGAGGTGGGACATGGGGTCTCCATATAAATCTGTGGAAGGGCTCAGGCCGGCAGCGCGCGCGCCAGAATGGCGTCAAGGTTGACACCCGCGCCCAGCGTGCCAAAGCTGTAGCCCCAGTCGCCGGAAAGGCGCGAGTCGCAAAACGCGCGGAACACGGCGCCGGGCGCACTGCGCAGCAGCAGGGCCGCCTGCACAGCCAGCGCCACATCTTGCGCAAGGCGCCGGGCCTCGGCCTCGGTGGTCATGGCGTCCACGCGCAGGGGCAAGGCACCTGCCAGACGGTCCAGCGCGGGGTGGGCGCCGCGTGCAGGGGCCAGTTCGGCGTCGAGCGCGGCGGCGGCATCGGCGCGGCGCACAGCGCGCATCAGATCCAGCGCCATGATGTTGCCCGCGCCTTCCCAGATGGAGTTGAGCGGCATCTCGCGGTAGATGCGGGCCATCACGCCCTCGCCGCCCTCCTCGACATAGCCATTGCCGCCCAGGCATTCCATGGCTTCTTGCGCAAACACGCTGCCACGTTTGCACACCCAGAACTTGGCCACGGGCGTGAGCAGGCGGGCCATCACCGCCTCATGCTCACTAGTGGCCTTCTTGTCGAAGGCGCTCGCCAGGCGGATTGACAGCGCGGTGGCGGCTTCGCTCTCCAGCGCCAAATCGGCCAGCACATTGCGCATCAGCGGCTGCTCGATGAGCTTCTTGCCAAAGGCCGAGCGCTGGCGCGTGTGGTGCAGCGCAATGCTGAGCGCCTGCCGCATGAGGCCGCTGGTGCCCAGGGCGCAGTCCAGGCGCGTCATGGTGCCCATCTCCAGGATTTGCGCCACACCCCGGCCCTCCTCGCCCACGCGCCAGGCCATCGCGTCGATGAACTCGACCTCGGAGCTGGCGTTGGCGTGGTTGCCCAGCTTGTCTTTCAGGCGCTGGATGCGGATCGCATTGACCGTGTCATCGGGCAGCACACGCGGCAGGAAGAAGCAGGTGAGTCCGCCTGGCGCCTGCGCCAGGATCAGGAACGCATCGCACATGGGCGCGGAAAAGAACCACTTGTGCCCCGTGATGCGGTAGCGCGCGCCCCAGGCATCGTCGCCATCGGGCACGGCCTGGGTCGTGTTGGCGCGCACGTCCGATCCGCCCTGCTTCTCGGTCATGCCCATGCCCATGGTGAGCGCGGACTTCTGCGAGAACAGCTCCAGGCGCGGGTCGTACTGCGTGCTGGTCAAGCCTTTGTTCCAGTCGGCCCACACGGCGGCGTTGCCCCGCAAGGCAGGCGTGACAGCGTAGCTCATCGACACCGGGCAGAGGATGGACGGCTCCGCCTCGGTAAACAGCATGAAGCCCGCCGCGCGCTCCACATGCGCGTGGCCTGTGTCCTGGCGCGACCAGGGCGTGGCGTGCAGGCCGTGGCGCAAGGCGGCGCCCATCAGCGCGTGGTAGCTAGGGTGGAACTCCACCACATCCGTGCGGTGGCCAAAGCGGTCGTGCGTGCGCAGCTGGGGCTTGTGGGTGTTGGCCAGACGCGCGTGGGTCAGCATCTCGGCCGAGCCCATCTCGGCGCCGAGCGCGGTGAGGCCCGCCACACCCAGGCCGGGTGCATGCAGGCGCAGCGCGTCCTGCAGCGGCTGGTTGGTGGTGAACAGGTTCACGTCCGCCCATGGCGTGCTCTGGTTGAAGACTTCATGGGTACGCGCCAGTGTGGCGGGGGGTGCGGTCATGTCGGCTCCTTCACGGGTGGGCGGGGTGAATGGTCGAGGGGGCTGCGGCGGCGTCAGCCCGCCTTTCTCAGCATTTCAACGTGCGGGATATCGTCTTCCAGGTATTCGTCGGACACGGCCTCGAAGCCCAGGCTGCCGTAAAAGCCCCGCAAGTGCGCCTGTGCGCTGATGCGGATGTCCCGGCCCGGCCAGGCCTGGCTGCAGCGGGCAATGCCCTCCTGCATCAGCGCCCGGCCCGTGCCGTTGCCACGAGCCTCCTTGGCGGTGACCACGCGGCCGATGGAGGGCTCGGGGTAGTTCACACCCGGGTCCACCACACGCAGGCAGGCTTGCAGCGCACCCGCCTCGTCATAGCCCAGCAGGTGGTGGGACTGCTTGTCGGCACCGTCCGGGTCCTGGTACGGGCCCTGCTCCAGGATGAAGACCTTGCAGCGCAAGGCCAGGGCGTCATGCAGCGCATGCACGCCCAGGTCATCAAAGCGGGCCCAGGTCCACTTCAGCATCATCAGATCAGCTTGACCAGTTGCTTGCCGAAGTTCTTGCCCTTGAGCAGGCCGAGGAAGGCCGCTGGTGCAGCCGCAATGCCTTGGGCAATGGTTTCGCGCGGGCGCAGTTTGCCGGTGCCCACCAGCGTGCCCAGCTCCTTGAGCGCGTCGGGCCAGACTTCCATGTGTTCGCTCACGATGAAGCCCTCGACCTTCATGCGGTTGATGAGCATGAGTGCGGGGTTGGCCATGGGCAGCGGTGCGCCGTCGTAGCCAGCGATCATGCCGCACAGGGCGATGCGGCTGAAGGCGTTCATGCGCAGCATCACCGCGTCCATGATCCAGCCGCCCACGTTCTCGAAGTAGCCGTCGATACCGTTGGGGCAAGCTTCTTTCAGCGCCTTGGACATCGCCTTCACGTCGCTGTGTTCCTTGTAGTCGATGCAGGCGTCAAAGCCCAATTCTTCCACTGCGTACTTGCACTTGTCCGCGCCGCCGGCAATGCCCACCGCGCGGCAGCCACGGGCCTTGGCGAGCGCTGCAAAAGCGCTGCCCACGGCGCCGGTGGCGGCGCTCACCACCACGGTGTCGCCTTCCTTGGGCGCAATGATCTTGACCAGGCCGTACCAGGCCGTCACGCCGGGCATACCCACGGCACCCAGGTAGTGCGACAGCGGCACATGGGTGGTGTCCACCTTGCGCAGCGCGCCGGGCTGGTCGGCATTGACCACGCTGTATTCCTGCCAGCCGCCCATGCCCACCACCTTGTCGCCCACAGCGTACTTGGGGTGCTTGCTCTCGGCCACCTCACCCACGGTGCCACCGATCATGACTTCGCCCAGCGGCTGCGACGCCGCGTAGCTCTTGCTCTCGTTCATGCGGCCACGCATGTAGGGGTCCAGGCTCAGGTAGTGGTGGCGCACCAGCACCTGGCCGTCTTGCAGCGGGGGCGTGTCGGTGGCAACCAGCTTGAAGTTGCTGGCCACCGCTTCGCCCTGGGGGCGGTTGTCGAGAACGATTTGTTGGTTGCGTGGCATGGAAAGCTCCTTCAGAAAATTCAATACTATGTTTTTGATAGCTGACAGCGCATGTATTCATTGCGCTTGCAGGCAAAAAAGCTCTAAACCCTGCTGGTGACCTCGCCCACCGACTCAGTCGGTGGAGATGACCTTGAGGTCATTCACATTGCGCCCGTCCACCGGCAGGCGCTTGACGTACTTGAACGTGCCGGTGGCATGGCAGCACACCTTGCCCTGGGCGTCATACACCGTGCCCTCAGTGAACGCCATGGTGGCCGTGCGGTGAATCAGCCGCCCCTTGGCCACCAGCGGCCCGCGTGCGGGCTGCATGAAGCTGGTCTTCATCTCGATGGTGACCACACCCATGTCCGGCGTCACGCTGCGCGCGGCCGTGGCCATGGTCACGTCCAGCAGCGTCATCGACGCGCCACCGTGGGTCACGGCAAACGAGTTCAGGTGCTCGGGCTTGGCTTCGTAACGCAGCTCGGACTCGCCGTCCTCCATGCGGTGCAGCGTGAAGCCGAGGTGGCTGACAAAGGGGATTTCGACACCGAAACTTTTCAAGGGATTTCCTCAGTACACGAACTCGAAAACTGGCGCGGCACAGGCGAGGGACGCAGAGCAAGGGCCGCCCCGCAGCGATTGCGTCGTCCCCCTTCCCGAATCGCACAGCGATTCGAGAGAAGGGGGAAGCGGCGCAGCCGCTCAGGGGGATGCTCACCCTCCAGTAACGATACTCACCCCGCCATCCACCGCCAGCCACTGGCCGGTGATGTGCTTGCCCGCATCCGACGCATACAGCGCGCACAGGCCCTTCAGGTCTTCATCATCGCCCAGGCGGCCCAGCGGGGCGTGCGCGGCCAGCGCCTCTTCGCCCATGGCCTTGAGGGTGCCCACCGTCATCTTGCTCGGGAAGAAGCCCGGGCAGATCGCGTTGACACGGATGTTGTACGCACCCCATTCGGCGGCCAGCGCCCGCGTGAAGTTGATCACCGCGCCCTTCGAGGTGTTGTAAGCAATGGTGTTCATGCCCTTGGGGTTGCCGCCCAGGCCGGCGATGGACGCCACATTGATGATGCTGCCGCTGCGGCGGCCGATCATGCTGTGCTTGGCGATGTGCTGGCTCAGGATGAAGTAGCCGCGCACGTTGAGGTTCATCACCTTGTCCCACGCTTCCACAGGGTGGTCTTCGGCCGGGGCGCCCCAGGCGGCACCGGCGTTGTTGACCAGGATGTCCACATGGCCCAGGCGCTGCAGGGTCTCGTCGGCCAGGCGGCGGATGTCTTCTTCCTTGGCGCAGTCGGCGGCGATCCAGCTGGCTTCGATGCCGGCGGCCTTCAGGTCGGCAGCGGCTTCTTCCAGGTCGGAGGCCTTGCGCGAGCTGAGCACGATCTTGGCGCCCGCCTCGCCCAGCGCATGCGCCAGTTGCAGGCCCAGGCCGCGCGAGCCGCCGGTCACCAAGGCGGTCTTGCCCGTCAGGTCAAACAGTTGTTGGATGGTGCGTGTCATGTAAATGTCTCCTTGGATTTTTGCCAGTCGATGGATGTTCTCAGACCACAGCCCGGCGCTGGGATGCGCCAGCCAGGGGGTGGATTACAGGCAGCCATTGTGCGGCGCCAGAAGGCTGCATTGTGTCGCCGCCGCGTCCGCTCCGCAGTGGGCCAGCCGGGCGGCTGCAGCGGTGCCGCAGCGTCAGCCCTGGGGGTCGGCCTTGAGCCGCGCGCGCACGGCGATCAGCACCACGCCCACGGCCGCCACCACGCCCCCGCCCACCATCAGTACCCAGCCGGTGGATGCGTCGGTGCGCGCAGTGGCAATGCCCAGCACCAGCGTGAGCAGGCCGCCGTAGATCAGCACCCAGATGAGCTTTTGCAAGCGCTGCAACGTGCTCGGAGCCGCCATCAGAACGCCTCTTCCGGAAAGCTGGCGCAGGTCGCGTCGCGCGTGCTGACCACTTGCAGCCAGGCGCCGATCTTGGGTAGTTCGTAATGGAAGAAGAAGCGCATGGCACCCATGCGGCCCACGCTGGCGGGCTGCGCCAGCGCGGCATCGGCCGCCAGCGTGGCCAGCGCCACGTCCAGCCACACCCAGGCCAGCACCGTGTGGCCAAAGGCCTGCATGTAGGGCACGGCGTTGGCCAGCGCATCGGCCGGTTGCCCTGTGGCCCAGGCGGCCTTGGTGGCGGCGCCCACGTCCTGCAGCGCCTTGCCCAGCGCGTTGGCGTGGGCAGCGAGTGCGGGCACCTGGATGGCGCGCTCGATGGTGGCGTTGATGCGCCCGGCCAGCAGTTGCAGGCCGCGCCCCCCTTCCATCAGCACCTTGCGGCCCAGCAGGTCCATGGCCTGGATGCCGTGGGTGCCTTCGTGGATCATGTTCAGGCGGTTGTCGCGCCAGTACTGCTCCACCGGGAAGTCGCGCGTGTAGCCGTAACCGCCATGGATCTGGATGGCCAGGCTGTTGGCCTCCAGGCACCATTCGCTGGGCCAGCTCTTGGCGATGGGGGTCAGCACCTCCAGCAGCAGGCGGGCTTCGTCGGCCGCAGCGGCATCGCCCGTGTGTTGCTCGTCCACCAGCCGCGCGCAGAACAGGTTGAGCGCGAGCGCGCCCTCGCCATACGACTTTTGCGCCAGCAGCATGCGCTTGACGTCTGCGTGCTCCACGATGCGCACCTGGGGCTGGGCGGCGTCTTTCACCACGGCCGCCGCGCCGTCCTTGGGGCCCTGCACGGGGCGGCCCTGGGGGCGGTTCTTGGCGTAGTCCAGGCTGGCGTAATAGCCCGCCAGGCCCAGCATGGTGGCGGCCATGCCGATGCCGATGCGCGCCTCGTTCATCATGTGGAACATGCAGTGCAGGCCCTTGCCGGGCTGGCCGACCAGGTAGCCCACCGCGCCTGCCTGGCCGTCCACGGGGTACTTGCCCTCGCCAAAATTCAGCAGCGTGTTGGTGGTGCCGCGCCAGCCCAGCTTGTGGTTCAGGCCCGCCAGCGCCACGTCGTTGCGCACGCCAGTCAACTGGCCGTTGGTATCCACGAGCCTCTTGGGCACGATGAAGAGGGAGATGCCCTTGGTGCCGGGCACCAGCTTGCCGTCTGGCCCCGGTATCTTGGCCAGCACCAGGTGCACGATGTTTTCGGTCAGCTCATGGTCGCCCGAGCTGATCCACATCTTGTTGCCCTTGAGGCGGTAGCGCGGCCCGAGGGGGTCGCTCTCAAACCCCTCGCCATCGGGCACGGCGCGCGTGGCGACATCCGACAGCGACGAGCCCGCCTGCGGCTCCGACAGGCACATGGTGCCCGACCAGCGGCCGTTGAATTCATTGAGCGCAAACACCTGCTTTTGCAGGTCGGTGCCATGCACCATGAGCAGGTTGGCGTTGCCCGAGGTCAGCAGGTTGGAGCCAATGCTGATCGAAGCGGCTGCAAAAAAGCTGTTGGCCGCCGCCTCCACCGTGTAGGGCAGTTGCATGCCGCCAATGTCGTAGTCCTGTGCGGCGCTCAGCAGGCCCGATTCTGCATAGGCGCGCCGTGCCTCGTAGGTGGCCTGCGGCAGCACCACGCGCAGCGTGCCGTCGGGCTCGGTCTCGGTGCGGGGTTCTTCGGTGTCCACCACGCGGTTGAAGGGCGCGTACTTCTCGCGCGCGATGCGCTCGGAGGTGTCGAGCACGGCATCGAAGGTTTCGCGGGAGTGGTCCGCAAAGCGCTCGCGGGCTTGCAGCTTCTCGGCGTCCAGCCACTGGTAGAGCAGGAAATCGACGGTGGGACGTAGGCTCATGGCATTTCAGGGTTAAAACGGCCGCAGGCGCAGATAAATCATGCGCCAGCAGCTATCAAATAAGGAGTAAACGGCGCAGGAGTGAGGGGAAACATGCTCCCATCCCTTGCCACCATCAGGCGCCCGCAGGGGCCGGCGCTGCGCCATCGCGCGGTGGCAGTGCGGCAATGGTGCCTTGCGCCACGGCGCACAACTTTTCGGTGCCCGCCTGCACCACAAACACATCACAGCGGCACACGGCCTGCGCGCGGCCATGGTGCACCGCTTGCGCGCGGGCGATAAGCAGTTCGCCTACCGCGGGCCGCAGGTAGTTGATCTTGAACTCGGACGTCACCACGGGCACCCGCATGGCGGTGCCCCCGGCGTACGTGAGGGCGTTGTCGGCCACATAGCTCAGCACGCCCCCGTGCACAAAACCATGTTGTTGCAGCAGCTGGGGCGTGACGGGCAGGTGCAGCTCGCACTGCCCGGGCGACAAGGCATGCAGCCGCGCCCCCACCAGGATGCTGAACGGCTGCGATGCCAGTACCTCACGCCCCATGGCCAGGAAGACCTCGGGCGACACCACGACATCGGGGATGTCGGTGCGCGGTGGCGACGAGGCCTGCCCGGACATGGCTTACAGCACCTCGAAAATGCCGGCGGCACCCATGCCGCCGCCAATGCACATCGTCACGCACACGCGCTTGGCGCCACGGCGCTTGCCCTCAATGAGCGCGTGGCCCGTGAGGCGCTGGCCCGACACACCATAGGGGTGGCCCAGGGCGATGGCGCCGCCGTTCACGTTCAGGCGGTCGGCCGGAATGCCCAGCTTGTCGCGGCAGTACAGCACCTGCACAGCAAAGGCTTCGTTCAGCTCCCACAGGTCGATGTCCTGCACCGTAAGGCCCAGCTTCTTGAGCACCTTGGGCACGGCAAACACGGGGCCGATGCCCATTTCGTCAGGCTCGCAACCGGCCACCGCAAAGCCGAGGAAACGGCCCAGGGGCTTGAGGCCCTTCTTGCTGGCGTACTCTTCGCTGGTGACTACGCAGGCACCAGCACCGTCAGAGAACTGGCTGGCATTGCCGGCCGAGATCAGACCACCGGGCAGCGCCGAGCGCAGGCCGCTGATGGCTTCTACCGTCGTGCCTTCGCGCGTGCCTTCGTCCTTGCTCACCGTCACTTGCTTGGTGATCAGGCCCAGGGTCTTGTCGGCCACACCGGCGGTCACGGTGATGGGGGCGATTTCGGCGTCGAACAGGCCAGCGGCCTGGGCTGCGCAGGCCTTTTGCTGGCTGGCAGCTCCGTATTCGTCCATGGCTTCGCGGCCGATGTTGTAGCGCTTGGCCACTTGCTCGGCGGTCTGCAGCATGCTCCAGTAGATCTCAGGCTTTTGCTTGGCCAGGGCCAGGTCCTGAATCATGTGCAGGTTCATCTCTTGCTGCACGCAGGAGATGCTTTCGACGCCCCCGGCCACAAACACATCGGCCTCGCCCGCGATGATGCGCTGGGCAGCCATGGCAATGGTCTGCAGGCCGGACGAGCAGAAACGGTTGACGGTCACGCCCGATGCCGTGATGGGCAGGCCGGCCTTCAGCGCGATCTGGCGCGCGATGTTGCTGCCCGTGGCGCCTTCGGGCGTGGCGCAACCCATGATGACGTCGTCCACGTCAGCACCGTCGATGCCGGCGCGCAACACGGCGTGCTGCACGGCATGGCCGCCCAGAGTGGCGCCGTGCGTCATGTTGAACGAACCCTTCCAGCTCTTGGCGAGTGGCGTGCGGGCGGTGGAAACAATCACTGCGGAGGTCATGTGAATTCCTTTGATTCTGTAGATGGGTGCACGCGGGCGGCTTACTGGAAGGCCTTGCCTTCGGCGGCCAGCTTGGCCAGCAGCGGAGCGGGCTTCCAGAACGCTGCGTCGTCCAGCGGGTTCTTGGCAAAACGGTCCATGGCCTGCACCACGTTGAACAGACCCACTTCGCTGGCGTAGTGCATGGGGCCGCCACGGTGGATGGGGAAGCCGTAGCCGGTCAGGTACACCATGTCGATGTCGCCGGACTTGCTGGCAATGCCGTCTTCCAGGATGTGCGCACCTTCGTTGACCAGAGCGAACACCAGGCGCTGCACGATTTCTTCGTCCGAAATTTTGCGCGGCGTGATGCCGAGTTCCTTGCGGTGGTCTTCGATCATCTTGTTGACCAGGTCGCTCGGGATCGCATCGCGCTTGCCGGCCTGGTAGTCGTACCAGCCTGCGCCGGTCTTCTGGCCAAAGCGGCCCAGCTCACACAGCTTGTCGGCGGTGCGGCTGTACTTCATGTCGGCGCGCTCGACGGCGCGGCGCTTGCGGATGGCCCAGCCGATGTCGTTGCCGGCCAGGTCGCCCATGCGGAACGGGCCCATGGCAAAGCCGAACTTCTCGATGGCCTTGTCCACCTGCTGCGGCGTGCAGCCTTCGTCCAGCAGGAAGCCGGCCTGGCGGCTGTACTGCTCGATCATGCGGTTGCCGATGAAGCCATCGCACACGCCCGAGACCACCGAGGTCTTCTTGATCTTCTTGCCGATGGCCATCACGGTGGCCAGCACGTCCTTGGCGGTCTCCTTGCCACGCACCACTTCCAGCAACTTCATCACGTTGGCGGGGCTGAAGAAGTGCATGCCCACCACGTCCTGCGGACGCTTGGTGAAGGCGGCGATCTTGTCCACGTCGAGTGTGGAAGTGTTGGAGGCCAGGATGGCGCCAGGCTTGGCCACAGCGTCGAGCTGCTTGAACACCGCTTCCTTCACGCCCATCTCTTCGAACACGGCCTCGATGATCAGGTCGCAGTCCTTGAGGTCGTCGTAGCTCAGCGTGGTGCTCAGCAGGGCCATGCGCTGCTCGTACTTGTCTTGCTTCAGCTTGCCCTTCTTGACCTGGGCTTCGTAGTTCTTCTTGATCGTGGCCACGCCACGGTCCAGGGCTTCCTGCTTCATTTCCAGAATCTTGACGGGGATGCCCGCGTTCAGGAAGTTCATGGAAATGCCGCCGCCCATGGTGCCGGCGCCAATCACGCCCACCAGCTTGATATCGCGCTTGGGGGTGTCGGATGCGACGTCAGGGATCTTGCTCGCCGCACGCTCTGCCATGAACAAGTGGCGCAGTGCGCGCGACTCAGGCGTCCACATCAGGTTGATGAAGATTTCGCGCTCGACCAGCATGCCTTCGGCAAACTTCTTCTTGGTGGCAGCTTCAACAGCGTCCACACACTTGGCGGGCGCGGGGAAGTTCTTGGCCATGCCCTTGACCATGTTGCGCGCGAACTGGAAGTACGCATCGCCTTCGGGGTGCTTGCAAGGCAGGTTGCGCACCAGGGGCAGAGGACGGGCATCGGCCACGCTCTGGGCAAACGCCAGGGCTTCTGCGGCCAGCGATTCGGCCGACGCGGCCATCTTGTCAAACAGCTTCTGGCCGGGCACGGCGCCGATCATTTCGCTCTTGACGGGCTCGCCGCTCACGATGAGGTTGAGCGCGGCTTCGACACCAATCACGCGGGGCAGGCGCTGCGTGCCACCTGCGCCGGGGATCAGGCCCAGCTTGACTTCGGGCAGTGCGATCGAGCAGCCAGGCGCTGCAATGCGGTAGTGGCAGCCCAGGGCCAGCTCCAGCCCGCCGCCCATGGCGACGCTGTGCATGGCGGCCACGACGGGCTTGGCCGAGTTTTCGATGGCGGCAATCACCGACAGCAGGTTGGGTTCTTGCAGCGACTTGTCGGTGCCGAACTCCTTGATGTCGGCGCCGCCAGAGAACGCACCACCGGCGCCGGTGATCACGATGGAGGTGACCGCTGCATCGGCATTGGCACGGCCAAGGCCGTCCACGATGCCCTGGCGGGTCGCCAGACCGAGTCCGTTGACGGGAGGGTTGGTCATGGTGATCACGGCAACGGAGCCGTGGACTTTGTATTCAGCGGTCATGGTGCTGTTGTTCCTTGGAAAGTGAAAAAGAACGATCGTGCGTTTTTATTGTAGAGACTTCAAAACCATTTGGCGTGTCAATTTGTCCCGGGCGGGACAAGTGGGTATCAGACATCCCCAGAAGAGCAGATTCCGGCAGGCAAAAAAAAGGCGCCACCGAAGACCGGGCACCTCTATAGATCACAGTTGGCGGAGCGCCTTCCAGTGCGTCCGCCCTGCCCCGGACCTTAGAAACTGGCGCGCCCCGAGACCAGGGCAGCCGAGCAAGGGCCGCCCCGCAGCGAGGGCTGCGTCCCCCTTCCCGAATCGCGCAGCGATTCGAGAGAAGGGGGGAAGGCGCGCAGCACCTCAGGGGGATCGCCCCGCTAAACTTCAAGCCACTCTTTGCGGATGTAGCTGTCGGCCCGCAGGCTGTCCGGTGTGCCCTGGAACACGATGGAGCCGTGCCCCATTACCAGTGCGCGGTCAGAAATCTTCATCGCAATGGTCAGCTTCTGCTCGATCAGCAGCACCGAGATACCGCGCGATTTGATGGTCTGCAGGTACTGCCCCACCAGCTCGACGATCTTGGGCGCAAGGCCTTCGGTGGGCTCGTCGATGATGATCAGGTCGGGGTCGCCCATGAGCGTCCGGCACAGGGTCAGCATCTGCTGCTCACCGCCGGACATCACGCCCGCCTCGGTGTGCTGGCGCTCCTTGAGGCGGGGGAACATCTCGTACATGTCGTCGAACGACCAGCGGCTGTTCTTGCCACTGCCCTTCTGGCCGAGCATCAGGTTCTGGTGCACGGTGAGGTTGGGGAACACGTCGCGGCTTTCCGGCACGTAGCCCACCCCCAGGTGCGCAATCTCGTAGGCCTTTTTGCCGTTGAGGTCCTGCCCCTTCCAGTTGAGGGTGCCTTCCCAGTCCACCAGGCCCATGATGGCCTTGGCGGTGGTGGAGCGGCCCGAGCCATTGCGCCCCAGCAGGGCCACGATTTCACCCGGCTGCACGTCAAAGGTCACGCCATGCAGCACATGGCTTTTGCCGTAGTAGGCGTGGAGATTTTCGATTTTCAGCATGTCAGTGTCCCGCCCCCTGCTCTTCCGCGATGACCGATCCCAGGTAGGCCTCTTGCACGCGCTGGTTGGCGCGCACCTTGTCGGGCGTGTCAAAGGCAATCACCTCGCCGTACACGACCACGGCGATCTTGTCGGCCAGACCAAACACCACGCCCATGTCGTGCTCCACCGTGAGCAGCGTGCGGCCTTCGGTCACTTCCTTGATGAGGTGGATGAAGCGCGAGGTTTCGGTCTTGCTCATGCCGGCCGTAGGCTCGTCTAGCAGGATCACGTTGGCACCACCCGCGATGGTGATGCCGATCTCCAGCGCGCGTTGCTCGGCGTAGGTGAGGTTCATGGCCAGCGTGTCGCGCTTCTTGTCAAGCTTGATCATCTCCATGAGCTGCTTGGCGCGCTCATTGGCATCGTGCAGGTTCGACAGGAAGCGCAGGAACGTGTACTTGTAGCCCATGCTCCACAGCACGCCGCAGCGCAGGTTCTCGAACACCGACAGCTTGGGAAAGATGTTGGTGATCTGGAAGCTGCGCGAAAGCCCGCGCCGGTTGATCTCGTACGGCGCCATGCCATTGATGCGCTGGCCGTTCAGGATCACGTCGCCGCTGGTGGGCGCGAAGCGCCCGCTGATCAGATTGAACAGCGTGGACTTGCCGGCACCGTTGGGGCCGATGATGGCCACGCGCTCACCGGGCGCAACGGCCAGGTTGGCGCCGCGGATGATCTCGGTCTTGCCAAAGCTCTTGCGCAGGTCGCGCAGTTCGAGCGCATAGGTTGCGTTGTCAGCCGCCATGGTTACAAAGCCTCCCCACGCTTGATTTCATGTTCTATTTCTTCCTGGATCCGGCTCCACTGGCGCACAAACTGGCGGCGGCAGAGTTCAAACAGGGCAAAGCCCGTCACCATCACAAACACCGCGCCAAACCAGCTGGTGAAGCCCTTGGCGTTGAGCGTGGCGCCGAGGAAGGTCAGCTCTGGCCCCAGCGCTGCATTGAGCTGCAGGTGGTAGGTCATCTCGATCATGCAGGCCGCGCCCATCACACCCACCAGGGCGGTACCGCCCAGGGCCAGGTACGAGGTCCACAGCTGGCGCAGCTTGCCAAACTTGGCCAGGCGCAGGTTCATCATGATCAGGCTGGCCACGCCGCCGGGTGCGTACATCACCATGAACAGGAACACCAGGCCCAGATACAGCAGCCAGGCCTTGGACAGCTCGGACAGCAGCACCGACGCGAGCACGAGCAACACCGCACCAATGATGGGACCGAAGAAGAACGTGGCCCCACCCAGGAAGGTGAACAGCAGGTAGCCACCCGAGCGCACCACGTTCAGGCTGTCGGCACCAGTCACGATCTCGAAGTTGATCGTGGCCAGGCCACCACCAATGCCGGCAAAGAAGCCCGCGATGATGAACGCGAAGTAGCGCACCCGCTGCGTGTTGTAGCCAATGAACTCCACACGCTCCGGGTTGTCGCGCACGGCATTCAGGATGCGGCCCAGCGGCGTGCCGGTGAAAGCAAACATCGCCGCCGTGCAAATGAAGCAGTACACGGCAATCAGGTAGTACACCTGGATCGCAGGGCCGAAGGTGATGCCGAAGAACGACTGGCCGTACACGCGGTCGGTGGTGATGCCGCCTTCGCCCCCGAAGAACTCGGGGAACATCAGCGCCATCGAGGCCACCAGCTCGCCAATGCCCAGCGTGATCATGGCAAACGTGGTGCCCGACTTCTTGGTCGTGACAAAACCGAGCAAGATCGCAAAGAACGCCCCCGCCAGTCCGCCCACGATGGGGATGAGCACGAGGGGAATGCTGAAGCTGCCCTTGCCCGCCATGTTCATCGCATGGATGGCAATGAACGAGCCCAGCCCGGTGTACACCGCGTGGCCGAAGCTCAGCATGCCGCCCTGCCCCAGCAACATGTTGTACGACAGGCAGATGATGATGAGGTAGCCGATCTGCGAGAGCATGGTCAGCGCCAGGCTGCTGCGAAACAGCATGGGCGCGACGATCAGTGCGACAGCAAACAGCGTCCAGATCACAAAGCGCCCCACGTTCCAGGGCTTGAACCGGTAGTGCGACGTGGCACCAGAAACAGGATGAGTGGTTGAATTCATGGCTTCAGTCCTCCCGCGTGCCCAACAGGCCCTTGGGGCGGAAGATCAGGATCAGCACGAGGAACAGGTACGGCAGGATGGGCGCCACCTGGGAAATCGTGAGCTTGAGCAAGGGGTAGCCAAAGGTCTGGTCGGTCACGGCCACACCCACTGCCTTGAAGACGTGGATCAGCGAGTAGTCCAGCGCCACGGCAAAGGTCTGCACCACACCGATCAGCAGCGAGGCAATGAAGGCCCCGGCCAGCGACCCCATGCCGCCGACCACCACCACCACGAAGATGATGGAGCCCACGGATGCAGCCATCGCCGGCTCGGTGACATAGGTGTTGCCACCGATCACGCCTGCCAGGCCCGCCAGCGCGGCACCGCCGCCAAACACCAGCATGAACACGCGCGGCACGTTGTGGCCCAGCGCCTCCACCATCTCGGGGTACTTGAGGGCCGCCTGGATCACCAGCCCGATACGGGTGCGCGTGAGCAGCAGCCATACCGACAGCAGCATCAACAGCGCAACCAGCATCACAAACGAACGCGACTTGGGAAACTGCGTGCCGTACAGCGAGAACAGCGGCCCCTGCAGTTGCTCGGGCAGGCCATAGGGCACCGTGGAGCGGCCCCAGACCAGCTGCACGACTTCCAGGATCAGGTACGACAGGCCGAACGTGACCAGCAGCTCGGGCACATGGCCAAACTTGTGCACCCGGCGCAAGGCATAGCGCTCAAATGCAGCGCCCAGCACAAACACCACGAGCGGAGCCAGCACCAGCGCTGGCCAGAAGCCCACCACCCCGGAGATGGTGAACGCGAAATAGGCACCCAGCATGTAGAAGCTGGTGTGTGCGAAGTTGAGCACGCCCATCATGCTGAAGATCAGCGTGAGGCCGGAACTCAGCATGAAAAGCAGGAGCCCGTAGCTCACGCCGTTCAGCAAAGAGATCACGAAAAACTCAGGATTCATTGGAATTTTTCATCACGGAGGGAAAAAAAAGGCCCGAGTACGTCGGGCCTCGAAGTTCTGACGGCTGGGAACAGGGTCCCAGCGCCAGCGCCACATCAGGGGCGCTTCATCTGGCACGACGTGGGCGTGCTGGCCACGTAGGGTTCGTAGTACTTCAGTGGCACGAAGGTGTAGCCGGTGTTTTCCGAGTCGATGGGGTACTTGCCGCCGGCTTTTTCCCACTTGGAAATGAACAGGCCCTGTTGCAGCTGGTGGTCGGTCTTGCGCATCTCGACTTCACCGTTGAAGCTCTTGAACTTCATGCCTTCAAACGCTGCAGCCACCTTGACGGGGTCGGTGGACTTGGCCTTCACGAAGCCTTCGGACAGCATGGTGAAGGCGTGGTACACGGCACCGGTGTACATGTCGTCGTTGAACTTCTTCTTATAGTCCACCACGATCTGGTTCAGCGGGCCAGGCAGGTTCATGTGGGCGTAAGCCACCATGTACACGCGGCCTGCGGCAGCAGCGCCCATGGCGGTGGGGCTGCCAGTGACGGAGCCGTAGTAGGTGTAGAAGTTGACGTTGTTCAGGCCCGCGTCGTTCGCGGCCTTGATCAGCAGCGCCAGGTCAGAGCCCCAGTTGCCGGTAATCACGCTGTCAGCGCCCGATGCCTTGATTTTGGCGATGTAGGGCGAGAAGTCACGCACCTGGGCCAGAGGGTGCAGGTCGTCACCCACGAACTGCACGTCGGGGCGCTTGCGCTGCATCATCTCCTTGGCGAACTTGGAGACCTGGTGGCCGTGCGAGTAGTTCTGGTTGATCAGGTAGACCTTCTTGACCTCTGGCAGGTCCTTCATGTAGGTCGTGAGCGCTTCCATCTTCATGGAGGTGTCTGCGTCCAGACGGAAGTGCCAGTAGCTGCACTTGCTGTTGGTGAGGTCTGGGTCCACAGCGGCGTAGTTCAGGAAGAGAACTTCCTTGCCGGGATTGCGCGCGTTGTGCTTTTCCAGCGCGTCCATGATGGCGAGGGCCGGGCCAGAGCCATTGCCCTGCACCACGTAGCGCGCGCCCTGGTCCATGGCCGAGCGCAGGGCGCTGGTGGTTTCCTGCGGGCTGAGCTTGTTGTCGATGCCGATGATTTCAAATTTGACGCCGGCAGGGTTCTTCTTGTTGAACTCTTCAGCGATGAACTGGAAGCTCTTGAGCTGGTTCGTTCCCACGGCTGCCATCAGGCCAGACAGGGGGTCGAGCCAGGCGATTTTGACCGTCTCGCCCTTTTGAGCGAAGGCCCCGCCAGCGCTTGCCAAGATTACCGAGGCTGCTACAGCCTTAATAGCGAACTTCATGCTTTTGTCTCCTTGTAAATCGACACAACGCAGCGTACCGCGTTGCAACAAAGCGATGCTCAGGGATTGCCCCTACCAGCGTCGCACACGTGACTGGCGCTGCGCTCCCCCGAGCGCGCACCAGCCTGGGGCAGTGCAAAAAATGGCGTTCGCAAACGATGCGCACACATGCATTGCCCCACCCTGATCACAGGCCGGGAAGCTTGTAATCCTTGAGCTGCTCACGCAGTTTGGTCTTGAGCATCTTGCCGGTGGCACCCAGCGGAATGGCATTGACAAACACCACGTCATCGGGGATCTGCCACTTGGCCGTCTTGCCTTCGTAGAAGGCCAGCAGTTCTTCGCGCGTGACCTCCGCACCGGGGCGCTTGACCACGGCCACGATGGGGCGTTCGTCCCACTTGGGGTGCGGCATACCCACACACGCTGCCATGGCAATCGCGGGGTGCGCCATCGCAATGTTCTCGATGTCAATGGAGCTGATCCACTCGCCACCCGACTTGATCACGTCCTTGCTGCGGTCGGTGATCTGCATGAAGCCGTCGGCGTCGATGGTGGCCACGTCACCCGTGGGGAACCAGCCCCTGCCCTGCGCGTCGCGCACCAGCGGGTCACCGCCCTCGCCCTTGAAGTAGCTGCCCACGATCCAGGGGCCCTTGACCAGCAGGTCGCCATAGGTCTTGCCGTCCCAGGGCAGCTCGTTGCCGTCGCCACCCACGATCTTCATGTCCACACCATAGATCGCACGGCCCTGCTTTTGCAGGATCTTCATCTGCTCGTCCTTGGACATGACGAGGTGCTTGTTCTTGAGCGTGCACAGCGTGCCCAGCGGGCTCATCTCGGTCATGCCCCAGGCGTGCAGCACCTCCACACCGTAGTCTTCCTTGAAGGCGTGGATCATGGCGGGCGGGCAGGCCGATCCGCCGATCACCGTGCGGCGCAGTGTGGAGAACTTGAGGCCCGCAGGCTTCATGTGGCCCAGCATCATCTGCCACACGGTGGGCACGCCTGCGGCATAGCTCACCTTCTCCGCTTCGATGAGTTCGTAGATGGACTTGCCGTCCATCGCCGGGCCGGGGAACACCAGCTTGCAGCCCGTGAGCGCGGCCGAGTACGGAATGCCCCAGGCATTGACGTGGAACATGGGCACCACCGGGAGCACCGAGTCGCGGGCCGAGAGGCACATGACATCGGGCAGCGCCGCAGCGTAGGCATGTAGCGTGGTGGAACGGTGGCTGTACAGCGCGGCCTTGGGGTTACCCGTGGTGCCGCTGGTGTAGCACATGCTGGATGCGGAGTTCTCGTCAAACTCGGGCCAGGCGTAGTCGGAAGAGTGCGCGCCGATCCAGGCTTCGTAGCTGGTCAGGCCGGGGATGCCGGTGTCGGCCGGCAGCTTGTCGGCATCGCACAGGGCGACCCATTTCTTGACGGTGGGACATTTGACGTGCACCGCCTGCACCAGGGGCAGGAAGGTGGTGTCAAAGCACATCACCTGGTCTTCTGCGTGGTTGATGATCCAGGCGATCTGGTCGGGGTGCAGGCGTGGATTGACGGTGTGCAGCACGCGGCCCGATCCGCTCACACCGAAATACATCTCCATGTGGCGATAGCCGTTCCAGGCCAGCGTGGCCACCCGGTCACTGAACTGGAGCTTCAGGTCATCCAGCGCGTTGGCCAGGCGGCGGGCACGTGCGGCGAGGTCGCGGTACGTGTAGCGATGGATGTCCCCCTCCACCCGTCGGGACACGATTTCGGCGTCGCCGTGGTGGCGCTCTGCGAATTCGATCAGCGACGAAATCAGCAACGGTTGACTCTGCATCAAGCCCAGCATGAATACTCCTTGGATGTTGTAGTGAATGGAACGGTCATCGTAGCGCGCGTACCGGCGTCCGGGTGTCGCCCGCGTCGTGCCCCCGCACGCCACTGGGATGAACCCACGCACGCCGCACCACCGCGCTGGCGTGCCATCGGCGGCGGCACGGCTGCACCGTCGCCGAACCCCGTGAACCGCTGCGGAGTGTGCGCCCTACAGGCATGTCTGCCAACACTTGTCGTCCCACTGACAAAGGGCAAGGGAATACCCTGAACCGCAGGCACCGCTGCAGCGACAATCAGGCCCATGCTCTGCGCTGCCCCCTCTGCCCAACGCTTCATCGCCGCCCAGCCCTGGTTCGCGGGCCTGCCTGCCGCCATGCAGGAGCGGCTGCGCAAAGAGGTGTTTGCCGAGCAGGCCGACAAGGGCGCGGTGATGATGCCCGCCGGCAGCGCCGTGCGGGGCTGGCATGCCGTGCTGTCGGGTCTGGTGATGCTGCAGAGCCCCACCAGCAAGGGCCGGTCGTCCGCCTTCATCGGCGTGCCTGACGGTGAATGGTTTGGCGAGGGCTCGGCCATGAAGCCCGAGCCCCGCCGGTACCACGTGGTGGCACTGCGCCCCACCACCCTGCTGTGCCTGCCCCTGCCGCTGTTTGCAACGCTGCGCGAGACCAGCCTGGCGTTCAACCAGTTCCTGGTGCTGCATCTGAACATGCGGCTGGGCCAGGCCATGACCATCATCGAAGCCGGGCGCACCCAGTCCACCGAGCACCGCGTGGCGCTGTACCTCAGCCGCCTGTTCTGGCGCAGCACCCGGCGGCTCAACCTCACGCAGGAGGAGCTGGGGCAACTGGTGGGCCTGTCGCGGCAGACCGTGAACAAGGTGCTGCGCTCGCTGGAGGGCATGGGCATCGTGTCGCTGGACTTCGGGCGTGTGGCCATCGTGGACGACGAGGCGCTGAACGCATACCTCGCCGCCACGGCCGCACACTGACCAGCCGCATTCGGCCAAGAGCTGTTCAGCATCTGCAGCGCGAGGGTCATTGAACGCTCAGGCGCACCGCCTTCTGGTCCGCATCAAAGATGAACTTGCGGGGCCAGGGCTGCCAGGTCTGGCCCAGCGTGGCGTTGTTGGGATCACCGGTGTGCACAAACGCCCGCAAGCTGTCCATCATGGCTCGCGACAAGGCCAGGCGCCCCGGCTGGTTGGCGGTGCTGTTGGTCGCCTTCGCAAACACCGAGGGACCGAAGTTGCCAAATACAAACGGCAGGTCGAACGCATGGGCCGCGCCGTAAACATCGTTCCACGGTGCGGGCTGCTGGGCCCAGTTGAACTGGTAGTTCCACACGTTGCTCTGCTGGCTGCGCAGGGCGTTCAGCAGGTTGTCGCGGCTGGCGCCAATGAACACATTGCCCAGCAGCTGGGTGCGTGCGTTGTAGCCCGTGCCTGGGGCCGTCACCGGCAGGTAGGACGCATCCAGAATGTCCGCCGCAGTCAGGGTCGTGGGCGCATCGGGGTCAAAGCGCTGCATCATCGCGAAGCGGTCGGCATCGCTGATCTTCATGCCGGGCTTGCCGCCCAACAGCACCAGGAAGGGGGCAAACAGCTTGCCCTCCTCGGCCGTGTAGCCGGACAGCACGGGCACCTTCTGATACCGCCCCGCACCGATCTCGGCAATCGGATCGGCCGGCACCACCACACCGTCCGGGATGGGACCGGAGCCTGTCAGCCCCTTCGCCAGCACCGTCTGCAAGATGACCCGCGCATCCTTGCCGCGCAGGTAGCTGGCCACCTGCGCGGGGGGCCAACCTGCCACCAAAGCCTGGGCTTCTGGCAATGCGGGCGCCAGGCCATCGGCCACGGCCAGATGCGCGAGCAGCTGGCTGGCCTGTGTGGCGTAGCGGGAGAGCGGGTTGAGTGTGGGGATGGACCCGGCGGGCAAGTTGGTCGCCAGGGAGATGCCCCCGCTGATCGGCACCAGTTTGTGAAACAGCCCGCTGGCCTGCGGCGCCGTCAGCAGCGCCAGGGCATTGATGGCCCCCGCCGACTGCCCCATCAACGTGACATTGCCTGCATTGCCGCCAAACCGGGCGATGTTGCCCTGCACGAACCGCAGCGCCTGCACTACGTCCAGCAACGCATAGTTGCCGGTGTAGCCGCTGCTGCCCGCGTTGCCTCCACTGCCACTGTTGCCCGCATGCAGCGCGGGCAACTGCAGATACCCCAGCACATCAAGCCGGTAGTTGGCCGTGACCACGATGGCATTGGCTGACTTGGCCAGCGCCGCGCCGTCGTACACCGGGTCAGCGGTGTAGCCCGAGATGGCACTGCCGCCATGGATGAAGACCAGCACCGGCAGGTTGTCCTGCGCGGTGGCCGGGCGCCAGATGTTGAGGGTCAGGCAATCTTCGCTGCCCAGCGGCGTGTTCAGCGTCTGACCAATCGTGTCGTCAAAGCGGTTGTTGGCCCCTGGTCCGTAAATGCGGCCCATCTGCAGGCAGGCGTTGCCAAATCGGGTGGCGCTGCGCTCGCCCATCCAGGCGGCGGGCTCTGCAGGCGGCTGCCAGCGCAGGGGCCCCACGGGGGGTTGGGCGTAGGGAACGCCCTTCCAGGCATAGGTGCCGCTGGTGGCGCTGTCGTCCGTACCGCGCACCATGCCGTAGCGGGTTTCGCGCAGTTCGGGCGGCGTACCGCCAGAGCCACCACACGCCGTGGTCATCACGGCGGCGAGACAGGCTGCGCCCCAGCGCAGGCTCTTTGCAAAATAGGCCATGTTGTTTGTCTCCTTCGGGGTTTTCAGGAATGGGGTGGGCCTGCAGAACGCATCACACTCGCGCCTGGGCCCGACCTCGGCACCGATTGTGGAAACGCCTGGCCTGCAACCCACTATCGCAATCACACCAAAACAGTGACTTCAGAACACCACCCGCGCGTAAACCCTGAGACCGGGGCCTGCCCATGAACCCGCTGCCGCAGCGCACCAGCTCTGCCGCCTGGGTGCGCGGTATTGCCGAGCTGTTTGCGGCCGAGGGCCTGCCGGTGCAGGCCCTGTGCGCGCAGGCCGACATCGATCTGGAGAGCCTGCAACACACCCACACCCGCGTGGATGTGGACCGCGTCAGCCGCTTGTGGGAGGCCGCAGCCCAGCACTACGACCGCCCAGGGTTGGGCCTGGACCGCCAACTGGCCTCCCGCTACGGCAAGCTGGACTTGGTGGGCCATGCACTCGCCTCGGGGCCCAACCTCCTCGAAGGCTTCAGACACCTGGACCGGCACATGGCGCTGATCTCAGACGCCACCGCGTTCTCGATGGAGCGGGACCCGCGCGGTTACTGGTTGGTGCTCAACCACATCGGCGCCTCACGCCCCATACCGCGACAGCGGGTGGAGTTTGCGGTGCTGACCCTGCTGACGCTGTGCGACTGGCTCACCCGGCGCGACCTCACGCCCCTGGCCGTAGAACTGGTCACCCCAGCGCCAGCCGACGACACGCGGCATCGCGCAGCGTTCGGCGTGCCACCCCGTTTTGGCCAGCCGGTGAACCGCTTTCTGATGGCCGAAGCCGACCTGCTGCAACCCATTCCCACCCACAACCCGAGCCTGTGGGCGCTGCACGAACAACTGGTGGAGGCCGAGCTGGGGCAGTTGGGCCCGCTGGGTCAGTCGCTGGTCAGCGCCAAGGTGCGCACCGAGATATCGCGCATGCTGCACCTGGGCGAGCCGCGCCGCGAGGACGTGGCGGCACGCCTGCACCTGACCGACCGCACCCTGCAGCGCCGGCTGCAGGCAGAGTCGGTGAGTTTCCAGCAACTGCTGGACGACACCCGCAGCGAGCTGGCCCGCCAATACCTGGCCGACCCACGCCGCAGCCTGGCCGAGGTGGCCGACCAACTGGGGTTCAGCGACCAGAGCAATCTGTTTCGGGCCTGCAAGCGCTGGTTTGGCATGCCCCCAGGCCAATACCGCCAGCAGCTGCTGCAGCCTGCGCCAGGCCAGGCCTGCCTGACGGCGGCAGCATTGTTGTAGCGGTCGCGGTTCAGGTTATCCCCGCCCTGCCATGGCCCTGTGGGCGCCGGGGCATCCGGCCTGCGAGACAATCCAGCCCATGACCCTGACTGCCGACAGCGACACCCGTACCGACCTCGGCCTCGCCTGGGACCACCGCTTTGCCGCGCTGGGCCACGACTTTTTCACCGAACTGCGCCCCACCCCTCTGCCCACGCCCCATTGGGTAGGCACCAGCCCCGCCGTGGCGCAACTGCTGGGGCTGGATGAAGCCGCCCTGCGCAGCGACGAGGCACTGCAAGCCTTCACCGGTAACCGCCTGCTGGCAGGTTCCCGCCCCCTAGCAAGCGTGTACAGCGGGCACCAGTTTGGCGTCTGGGCCGGCCAGCTGGGCGATGGACGGGCCATCTTGCTCGGTGAGACAGCCTCGGGGTGGGAGGTCCAGCTCAAGGGTGCGGGACGCACGCCCTATTCACGCATGGGCGATGGCCGCGCGGTATTGCGCTCCAGCATCCGCGAGTTTTTGTGCAGCGAAGCCATGCACGGCCTGGGTGTGCCGACATCGCGCGCCTTGTGCATCACTGGCTCCCCAGGGCAAGTGCGCCGCGAGGAGATCGAGACCGCTGCTGTCGTCACCCGCGTGGCGCGCAGCTTTGTGCGCTTTGGCCACTTTGAACACTTTGCAGCCAACGGCCAGGAAGCCGCGCTGCAAACGCTTGCCGACTACGTCATCGACCGCTACTACCCCGAATGCCGGGACGGCACCGGCCTGGCAGGCAACCCCTACGCCGCCCTGCTGCAGGCGGTGAGCGAGCGCACCGCGCGCCTCATGGCGCAGTGGCAGGCCGTGGGCTTTTGCCACGGGGTGATGAACACCGACAACATGAGCATCCTGGGACTGACGATTGACTATGGGCCCTTTCAGTTTCTGGACGCTTTTGTGCCCGGCCACGTGTGCAACCACAGCGACTCGCAAGGCCGCTACGCCTACAACCGCCAGCCCAATGTGGCGTACTGGAACCTGTTTTGCCTGGCGCAGGCGCTGCTGCCATTGATCGGCGACCAGGACCTGGCCAAGCAGGTGCTGGAGTCGTACAAAACGGTCTTCCCAGAAGCCTTCGTAGCCCAAATGCGCGCCAAGCTGGGGTTGGTGGAGGCCGGCGATGGCGATGGCGCACTCATCGACGGCATCTTGCTGCTGCTGGCCCAGAACGGGGTGGACTACCCCATCTTCTGGCGCCGCCTGTCGCACGCCGTGGGCACCCAAGACATGGAGCCCGTGCGCGACCTGTTTGCAGACCGCGCCGGCCTTGACCAATGGTTGCTACAATATTCAGAGCATTCGAGGCATATGGATGTAGCGCATCAAGCCGATTTGATGCTCAAAACCAATCCCAAGTTCGTGCTGCGCAACCACCTGGGCGAACAGGCCATCCGTGCGGCGAAACTTGGCGACTTTGGCGAACTCCAAACCCTGCAGCGGCTGCTGGAGCGCCCGTTTGCCGAGCACCCCGGGCACGACGCCTACGCCGCCTTCCCGCCCGACTGGGCGTCTTCCATCGAGATCAGCTGTTCATCATGACCCACCCTATCCAGAAGACAGATGCCGAATGGCAAGCCGTACTGCGCGAAAAAGGCGCCGAACCCGTGGCCTTCCAGGTCACGCGCCATGCCGCCACCGAGCGCCCCTTCACGGGCAAGTACGAAGCCCACTGGGCCGACGGCAGCTACCACTGCATCTGCTGCGGTGCCAAGCTGTTCGACTCGGTCACCAAGTTTGACGCGGGCTGCGGCTGGCCCAGCTTTTCCGAAGCCGTCCCCGGCGCCATCACCGAAATCGTGGACCGCAGCCATGGCATGGTCCGCACCGAAACGGTGTGTGCACAATGCGGGGCGCACCTGGGCCATGTGTTTGAAGACGGCCCAGCGCCCACCGGGCTGCGGTATTGCATGAACTCGGCATCGCTGGACTTCGAGTCCGGAGACCGCTGAAGCCCGGCATTTCTTGCAGATTCCATGAAAATTCTGATCGACTTCTTCCCCATCCTGCTGTTCTTCGGGGCCTACAAGTTCTACGGCATCTACGTAGGCACCGCCGTGCTCATGGCGGCCACGGCCTTGCAGATGGCCATCATCTATGCCATCGACCGGCGCCTGCAGACCATGCACAAGGTCACCCTGGTGCTGATCCTGCTGTTCGGCACGCTCACACTGGTGCTGCAGGACGACCGGTTCATCAAGTGGAAACCTACTGTGCTCTACGGTGCGATGTCGCTGGCCCTGGCGGTGGCGCTGTGGGCGCTCAAGAAGAACTTTCTCAAGATGCTGTTGGGGAGCCAGCTGGACTTGCCCGACGCCGTCTGGCAGCGCCTGAACGTGGCCTGGATCGTCTATTGCGCGTTCATGTCGGCCATCAACGCCTACGTGGTGATGAACTTCAGCACCGAGGCGTGGGTGGACTTCAAGCTCTGGGGCTATGTCTTTCCGCTGGTCTTCCTGGTGGCCCAGGGCATCTATATCGCCCCCCACCTCAAGGGCGATGAGCCCACCACCTGAAAGCGCACAAAGCCCATGACCTCCATCGCAGACCAGATGCACCAGACACTGGCCGACCGCCTCACCCCCAGTCACCTGGAGGTGCTGGACGAAAGCGCGGCCCACGCAGGCCACGCAGGCGCCAACGGCACCGGATTTGGCACGCATTTTCGGGTGCGGATCGCGTCACCTTTCTTTACAGGACGCACCCGCGTGGCCCAACACCGCCTTGTGTATGATGCGCTGCAAGAATTTATTGACCAAGGCGTTCACGCCCTCGCCATTGAAGTTCTCTGAACCGGCCCCAGATCCATAGCTGCCGGATTTCAGCTGGCAAACAAACCCCTTATTTTTTTGGATTTCGCATGAAGAAACAGCTCCTGTCCGGCCTGGTGGCCGCTGCCGTGCTGGGCACGTTGGCCCTGCCCGTTTCCGCCCAGAATGTCGCCATCGTCAACGGCAAGGCGGTTCCCAAGGAGCGTGTCGAAGCGCTCAAGCAGCAGGTGGAACGCTCGGGCCGCCCTGTGACGCCCGACATCGAAGGCCAGATCAAGGAAGAAGTCATCGCCCGTGAAATCTTCATGCAGGAAGCCCAAAAGCGCGGCCTGGAAACCTCGGCCGACTACAAGTCCCAGTTGGAACTGGCCCGCCAGGCCATTCTGATCCGCGAACTGTTCGCCGACTTCCAGAAGACGAACCCCGTCACGGACGCTGAAATCCAGGCCGAATACGACAAGTTCGTGGCTGCCAACAGCGGCAAGGAATACAAGGCCCGCCATATCCTGGTGGAAAAGGAAGCCGACGCCAAGGCCATCATCGCGTCCATCAAGAAGGGCGCGAAGTTTGAAGATATCGCCAAGAAGCAGTCCAAGGACCCAGGCTCCGGCGCCAAAGGCGGCGACCTCGACTGGGCCAACCCATCGAGCTACGTGAGCGAATTCACCGAAGCGCTGGTCAAGCTCGAAAAGGGCAAGATGACCGAGACGCCCGTGAAGAGCCAGTTTGGTTGGCACATCATCCGCCTGGACGACGTGCGCCAAGCCGAGCTGCCCAAGCTCGAAGAGGTGAAGCCACAAGTCGCACAGCAGCTGCAACAGCAAAAGCTGGCCAAGTTCCAGGAAGACCTGCGCGCCAAGGCCAAGGTGGAATAAGCCAACGGGCACTCAGCCGTTCTGGAAACAAAAAACGCGACCTCGGTCGCGTTTTTTTATGGGCTCGGGCTTTGCCGCAATCCCCACTTAATTCACAAGGCTCAAGTCCGCCCCATCACCCACACCACGGCCATCAGCAGGCCAATCATCACCGGCTGATGGACCATGTAGTAGCTCAGGCTCCACCGCCCCAGCGTTGCCAAAGGCGTGAGCCCGACGGGTAGCCGCCACTGCAGCCAACCCTTGCGAGCGTGCACCGCCCACTGGCCTGCGGCGAGCCCCCACCAGAGCACACCGAGCCACGGCAACACGGGCACATAGTCTTCGGTGAACGGCTTGCGCGACACCAGCCCCAGCCAATTCAGTGCTCGTCCATTGAACCAGGGCGCGGCATCTGCCCATACCCCCGTCAGAAGCTGCTGCGCAGCCCACGGTAAAGCCACAGCCACCAATCCGGCCAGCCACAGCCAGCGCCCCCAACCAGCGGTACAGCGAGCGATGAGCAACATCACCGCCATGCCGTGCAGCACACCAAAATAGATGAAGCTGGCTGGAAACATCACAAACGACCCGGCAGATACGAGCAATGCGCACCCGGCGATCTGCATCCACCGACGCCCAAACCTGCGCCAGCCCTGCCCCTGGTGCCAGGCGATGGCCTGCCCCAGCCCTGCACAGAACAGGAACAGGCTCACGATCAAGGTGCGCTGCGTGGTCCAGAAAGGATCCACACGAAAGTTTTGTGGCCACAGGCCGAAGTGGCTCAGATCAAAACAGAAGTGGAACACCGTCATCCACACCATCGCTACGCCACGCAATGCATCGACGGTGTCGTAACGACGCATGGCAAGGGAGTCAGGCACATGGGGCTGCGTTGCAGAAGCCTCAGCGGCCTTGGATTGCGCGGAAAGGGTCATGGGGGTAGCGGCCAAGCACCTGTGCGCGGTACACGGCAGGGTCAGGTGCAAATGAGTGTCTACGGGCGTCTGTGGGCGATGGAGCCAATGGTACGGAGATTCGGCATGCCTGCCGACATACCCGCTGAACATGGCTTTGATCCGCCGCCACTGAACCTGTTTGTTCCGACGCGGTGCCTTGAAGCGAGCAAGAAAAAAAGCCTTGCAGCATGTGCCGCAAGGCCTTCAAACATTGGTCGGAGCGGCGGGATTCGAACTCGCGACCCTCTGCTCCCAAAGCAGATGCGCTACCAGGCTGCGCTACGCTCCGACAGCTCGTATTCTAACCCGCCAAATCCCCTGTTTTGGACTCAACGCCTGCTTTTTTGACTTTTTTTGAAAGTGGCAAGGCGAAGAGATGAAAGGAACACGACCAAAGAGCCGCGACGTGGCGAAAGACGAACCAGAAAAATCAAACACCTTCCCCGGTCTGCCACGGACCGGGAAAGAAACGATCAGCGGCTGGACGACGGGCCAGGGCCACGACCTGCCAGGTGGCGGAAGGTGATGCGGCCCTTGGTCAGGTCATAAGGAGACATTTCGAGCGACACCTTGTCACCCGCCAGGATGCGGATGTGGTGCTTGCGCATCTTGCCGCCGGTGTAGGCGATCAGTTGGTGACCGTTGTCCAGCGTGACGCGAAAGCGCGAGTCCGGCAAGACTTCCGTGACGGAGCCCTGCATTTCAATGAGTTCTTCTTTGGCCATGTGTTTCTCTATCTCTTCAAAGCAAATGTTCTGTGGTCGGCGCCTGAGCGGTTTTTTTGCATTCACCACGGCAGCTGCGGCGTTGTCGAAACTCGACACACGGTGCATGGCGGGCGGTGGGAGTCGCTGCACCCAGGGCGCAGATCAGGCAGAGGGCCGGGAGACGGCGTCAATGAACAGGCGTCAGCGCTGCGCAAAGCCTGTCGATTGTACCGCGACAACCTGTAAGTTGCCTATGGCACGGCCGGGGCCCTCTGTGGCGTGGGCGCCGCGCCCGTTCATCAGGAAAGCAGCTGCCGCCCGCTATCGCGCCTGCACTGCGGAGGCCAACGTACGCACCAGGTCGGTCTGGGTGATGATGCCCACGAGGTGATCCACGTCATCCACGATGGGGATGTGGTGGTGGCCACCCTGCGAAAACAGGGGGACCAGATCCATCGCGTGCTGCCCTGCACGCGCCACCTGCACCGGGTGCGACATGATCTCGCCCACAGTCTGGGGCTGCCCGCCGCGCCCCATGACCAGCGTGCGCAGGCGCTGCCCCAACCCTTCGTGGGTGTCCAGATTGGCCAGCCGCATGAAGTCCGCCACCGTCACGATGCCGATGACGTGGCGCTGGGCGTCCACCACGGGCAGTGCCTTGATCTGCTGCAGCCGCATCAGCGCCCACGCCTCTTTGAGCGAAACGCCGGCCTCCACAGCGTACGGCGGGCTCGACATGATGTCCGCGCAGCGCAATTCCCCCAGCGTCCGCTGGAAAGCCGCACGACCCGCCAGGTGCAACAGCCCTTCCAGGTCCGCACGGCTCACGTCGAGCACCTGGTTGTAATGAGCCAGCGCCGCATCCACGTCCGATGCGGTGAAGCCCCCCTGGCTCGCTGCCGCCTTCGGCGCAACGCGCTGGGGGTGTGGATAGCGGCGGCCCGTCAACCCGTTGTAGACCACAGCGGCAATCAATAGCAGCACCACGTTGAAGAGCACCGGAAACGCGGCCAGGTGCCAGCCATCGCCCGAAGTGAGCACCACGTACAAGGCCATGGCCCCGCCTGGCGGATGCAGACAACGCAAAGGCACCATGAGCGCAATCGCCAGCCCCACAGCCACAGCCCCCGCCAACGCCTTGTCTGAAATCAACGCAGAACAGACCGCCCCGACCAGCGCCGACAACGTGCTGCCCCCCAAAACCGGCCAGGGCTGGGCCAACGGGCTGGAAGGCATGCCGAACACCAGCACGGCACTGGCGCCCAGTGAAGCCACCATCCACGGGCCCGAGCCATTGCCCTCGGCCCACCAGCGACTGAGCCATGCCGTGAGCAGCACACCGATCACCGCGCCCACCACAAACCGCAGGCGCTCTTTGCCATCAATGCCCAACGGGGCGGGCCAGAAATGACGCAGCCATTCGGTCAAGCGAGCCGCCCAAGACGGCCGGGATGGGGCGGAAGGTGACAGGTCGGAGGGAGAAGAAGACATACAGAATAAAAATGCGGATACAGCGGCAAGCTGCATCAACTCGGCGCAGACTGCGGGATGGTGGGCTACGGTGCAGTCCACAACGCTATCGCCCGGCTAGGCCGTCTGACCATATGCGACGGACCGGATGATCAGACCACGATTGTGCAGGCAGCGCCATGCTGCTGGGGTGCGGGAGGTTTTCGGTGCGACGGGGAGTTGCTGCGCCCCGTGCTGGAAACTACCTAGAACGCAAGCCCAAATCGGCCACCCCAATCCGAAAACACGCTCTATACTGCACAAAAATTCAATACATGCATTTTAATTCATGTTTCAAATTTTCCGTTGGGCTGTAGTGACCATCCACATTGGCACCCATGCCGCACCGATCCGTCAGGCCTCTCAGCAGCGAAGACAAAAAAAGCCGTGAAGCCACCCCCGCTCGTGAAGCCCGAAACGAGCGCTGGTACGGGTAACCCATAGGTATTCACCACCGAACGCTTGCAGTAAATTACTTTAAGCCTAAACAAAGGAGACAAGCCCCATGACCACCCGCCGCCTCGTCATCAGCCGCAGTGCCGCCCTCGTTGGCGCAGCATCCACGGGCCTGCTGCTGCCCTCCATCGTGCGTGCGCAAAGCGGCAAAGTGCGCGTGGGGTTCATGCTGCCCTACACCGGCACATTTGCCCAGCTGGGCGTGGCCATTGAAAACGGCGTGCGCCTGGCCATCGACCAGCAAGGCGGCAAGCTCGGCGGGCGCGAGATCGAATGGTTCAAGGTGGATGACGAGTCCGAGCCCAGCAAGGGCGTGGAAAACGCCAGCAAGCTGGTGCAGCGCGACAAGGTGGATGTGCTGATCGGTACCGTGCACTCGGGCGTGCAGATGGGTATCCAGAAGGTGGCGCGCGACACCGGCGTGCTCAACCTGATCCCCAACGCAGGCGTACACGCAGCCACCCGCGCGCTGTGTGCCCCCAACGTGTTCCGCACTTCGTTCAGCAATTCCCAGCCCACATTGGCGCTGGGCAAGGCCATGGTCGAAAAGGGCCACAAGAAGGCCGTGTGGATCACCTGGAAGTACGCGGCTGGCGATGAGGCCTTCGAGGGCTTCAAGGAAAGCTACACCAAGGCGGGTGGCACCATCGTCAAGGAACTGGGCCTGCCCTTCCCCAACGTCGAATTCCAGGCGCTGCTGACCGAGATTGCCGCGCTCAAGCCCGATGCCGTGGCCTGCTTCTTTGCCGGTGGTGGCGCGGCCAAGTTCATCAAGGACTACGCGGCCGCCGGCCTCAAGGACAAGATTCCGCTGTATGGCTCGGGCTTCCTGACCGAAGGCGTGCTGGACGCTGCGGGCCCAGCGGCCGACGGCATCATCACCACCATGCACTACAGCGACTCGCTCGACACACCGCGCAACAAGCAGTTCCGCCTGGAATACGCCAAGGCCTTCCGCAGCCAGCCCGATGTGTACGCCGTGCAAGGCTACGACACCGGCCTGCTGCTGGTGCAGGGCGCCAACGCGGTCAAGGGCGACCTGTCTGCCAAACCAGCCGTCATCAAGGCGATGGAAAGCGCCGTCATCGACAGCCCACGCGGCAAGTGGACGATGAGCAAGTCCCACAACCCCGTGCAGGACATCTACCTGCGCCGGGTGGAGAACAAGGAAAACAAGGTGATCGGCGTGGCCGCCAAGGCACTGGCCGACAGCGGCGCCGGTTGCCGCATGGGCTAAGCCGTTCGGTCGGCCCATTTTCCGCCCCAACCGCCCGGCTTGCGTGCCGGGCTTCCTCCGCCGGCCTCGTTCTGCGCGGGTTGATTTTTTGCACTCCAAACCCAGCCCTCCATGGATTTCGCGACGTTCCTGATCCAGCTGCTCAACAGCGTGCAATACGGCCTGCTGCTGTTCATGCTGGCGGCCGGGCTCACGCTGATCTTCGGGATCATGGGCGTGGTGAACCTGGCGCACGGCAGCTTTTACATGCTGGGGGCTTACCTCGCATATTCGCTGTCGGGGCATTTCGGCAGCCTGGCACTCGCCATCGTAGGCGGCGCGCTGCTGTCGGTGGTCTTCGGGCTGGCGCTCGAATGGCTGCTGTTCCGCCACTTCTACCACCGCGACCATCTGGACCAGGTGCTGCTGACCTTCGGGCTGATTTACATCTTTGAAGAACTGCGCTCCATCCTGTGGGGCGACGATGTGCATGGCGTGCCCATCCCCAAGGTACTGGACTGGTCGATTCCGCTCACAGACACCCTCTCCTACCCGGTCTACCGGCTGTTCATCTCGGGCGTGTGCATTGCGCTGGCTGTGGCGCTGTACCTGCTGATCTCCAAGACCCGCCTGGGCATGAAGATCCGCGCCGGTGCCTTCAACCGCGACATGGCCGAGTCCCTGGGCGTGAACATCAAGCTGATCCATGCCATCGTGTTTGCGCTCGGTGTGGGCCTGGCGGCGGTTGCGGGCATGGTGGCTGCACCCGTATCCAGCGTGTATCCCAACATGGGCTCATCGGTGCTCATCATGTGTTTTGTGGTGGTGGTGATCGGTGGCATCGGCTCGGTACGCGGTGCGCTCATTGCGGCGCTGCTGGTGGGCTTTGTCGATACGTTTGGCAAGGTGCTGCTGCCACAGGCAGCGGGCATGCTGGTCTACATGCTGATGGCGGCGGTGCTGCTGTGGAAACCCGAGGGCCTGTTTAAACAATGACTCCCCCCACGCTCGTCACTTCGTGTATCTCGCTGCCCCCCGAGGGGGCCTTCGCTGCCTTGGGGCGGCCCGGCGGCAACTCATGAGCACCCCCCGCGCCAATATCGAAGTGCTGCCGCGCAGCGTGCAGTTTTCCCTGGCACTGGGGCTGGCTGCGCTGCTGCTTTTCCCCGTGGTGGGCAGCGACTTCTACGTGCAAATGGTCACCCGCATGATGATCATGGCCATCTTTGCCATGAGCCTGGATCTGCTGCAAGGCGTGACCGGGCTGGTATCGCTGGGCCACGCGGCGTACTTTGGTGTGGCGGGCTACGCCCTCGCCTTTCTCACCCCGGCGGACATGCCGGTCAGCCTGTGGTGGTCGCTGCCGCTGGCAGTGGCTGTGTCGGGCCTGGTGGCGCTGGTGATCGGGTTCTTTGTGGTGCGCACCCACGGCATCTACTTCATCATGGTCACCATGGCCTTTGCGCAGATGGTGTTCTACCTGTTCTTCGACAACAAGGTGCTGGGGGGATCGGACGGCCTGTACATCAACTTCCGGCCTGATGCGGCGCTGTTCGGCTGGCTGCCGTTCGATCTGGAGGGCCGCAAGACCTTCTACTACTTCACACTGGCGCTGGTGGTGCTGGTGTATGTGCTGCTGCGCCGCCTGCTGTGGAGCCCACTCGGCCGCGCGCTGGCAGGCATCCGCATCAACGAGCACCGCATGCGCGCCATGGGCTTTGGCACGCGGGGCTACAAGCTCACCGCCTTCACCATTGCCGGGGCGCTGGCGGGCCTGGCGGGGTACCTGTGGGGCGCGCAGACCGGCTATGTGAACCCCGAACTCATGGGCTTTCACATGAGCGCCCACGCCATCATGATGGTCATCCTGGGCGGCATGGGCAACTTTGCAGGCGCCATCGTGGGTGCGTTTGCGTTCGAGTACCTGCTGCACGTGTTCAAGGACATCAGCAAACACTGGCAACTGCTGATGGGCGGCTTCATCGTGCTGGTGGTGGTCGCAGCACCGCGCGGGCTGCTGGGCATGTTTGCGCAGCGGGGCGCAGCCAAGGCCTCGGAGGGATCGCACCATGGCTGAAGTCCTGTTGTCTGCACAGAAGGTCACCAAGCGCTTTGGCGGCCTGGCCGCCGTCAATGGTGTCTCGGTAGACCTGTGGCGGGGCAAGATCCACGCGGTGATCGGTCCCAACGGCGCGGGCAAGTCCACGCTGACCAACCTGCTCTCGGGCGACCTGCCCCCCACCTCGGGCACCGTGCTGCTGGGTGGCACCAATGTGACCGGCTGGGCGCCTGAACGCATCTCACGCCAGGGCCTGGGTCGCAGCTACCAGAAGACCAACATCTTCCTGCCGCTCACCGTGCACGAAAACGTGCGCCTGGCCGCCCAGTCGCGCGATGCGCAGCAACCCTGGAACCCCTTGCGCTGGTGGCAGGACACCCGCTCGGACACTATCAAAAACAGAGCAACCAGCGCACGTCTTGAAAGCGCTATCGAGCTGTCAGGCCTCAAAGACCGGCGCATGGCCATCGCGGGAGCCATGAGCCACGGCGAGCAGCGCCAGCTCGAAATTGCCATGACCCTGGCCACCGAGCCGCAGGTGCTGCTGCTCGACGAGCCCCTGGCTGGCATGGGCGTGGCCGAGGCAGAACGCATGGTGGAGCTGCTGCAGCGCCTCAAGCCCGCCCACGCCATGATGCTGGTCGAGCACGACATGGATGCGGTGTTTGCGCTGGCCGACCGTCTGACGGTGATGGTCAACGGCGAGGTGATTGCGCACGGCACACCGCCCGAGGTACGCGCCGATGCCACCGTGCAGGCCGCCTACCTGGGAGAGGACCACTGACATGACCACTCCATGGATCGATGCCAAGGGCATCCACACCTTCTACGGCAGCAGCCACATCCTGCACGGCATTGATTTCACCGTGGGCCAGGGCGAGACCATCGGCCTCATGGGCCGCAACGGTATGGGCAAGAGCACCCTGCTCAAGTCGCTGATGGGCCTGGTCAAGCCCCGCTCGGGCAGCGTGGCCGTGGCAGGCCGCGACATGACCGGCAAACCGCCCTACGAGGTGGCGCGTCTGGGCATCGCCTACGTGCCCGAGGGCCGGGGCATCTTCGGCAACCTGAGCGTGGTCGAGAACCTGCAGATGGCCGCCCGCGCAGGCACGCGCGGCCAGCGGGACTGGACCTACGAGCGCGTGCTGGAGACATTTCCGCGCCTGAAGGAACGCCTGGGCCACGGCGGCCAGCAGCTCAGCGGCGGCGAGCAGCAGATGCTCACCATCGGCCGCGCGCTGATGACCAACCCCGATGTGCTCATCCTCGACGAAGCCACCGAAGGCCTGGCGCCGCTGATCGCACGCGAGATCTGGCGTATCTGCAGCCTCATCAAGGACAGCGGCATCAGCAGCGTGATCGTGGACAAGAACTGGAAGCACGTCACGCAGATCACCGACCGCAACGTCATCCTGGTCAAGGGCCAGGTGGTGTTTGACGGCAGCTCGGACGCCTTGCATGCGCAGCCCCTGCTGCTGGAGCAGTACCTCGGGGTATGACCCCGTGCGGGCGATAGCGCCCCGCCGATAGAATCGTCCGCTTTCGTCTTTGAGGGGTTCGCCCGTGTCTGATCGCCTGGCAGTTCTGCCGCAATACCTCCTGCCCAAGCAGGCACTGACCACCCTGGCTGGCAAGTTTGCATCGGCCCGGCTGGGCGGCCTCACCACCTCGGTGATCCGCTGGTTTGTGGGCCGCTACAACGTCAACATGGCCGAGGCGGCCAACCCCGACATCGCCAGCTACACCTCGTTCAACGACTTCTTCACGCGGGCGCTCAAGCCCGGCGCCCGCCCACTGGCCCAAGCCGATTTGATTTGCCCCGTGGATGGCGCCATCAGCCAGTTCGGCCCCATCGCCAAGGACCAGGTCTTTCAGGCCAAGGGGCACACCTACTCCACCACCGCCCTCGTGGGTGGCGACGCCGCTGCTGCGGCACGTTTTGACAACGGCCACTTCGCCACGCTGTACCTGAGCCCACGCGACTACCACCGCATCCACATGCCGTGCGCGGGCGAGCTGACGCGCATGGTGCATGTGCCGGGCGACCTGTTTTCGGTGAACCCCACCACTGCACGCGGCGTGCCCGGCCTGTTTGCGCGCAACGAGCGCGTGGTGTGCTTTTTTGAATCGGCCCACGGCCCGTTTGTGCTGGTACTGGTGGGTGCGACCATTGTGGGCAGCATGGCCACCGTGTGGCACGGGCAGGTGAACCCGCCGCGCACCGGTGTGCTGCGGCAGTGGGACTACGCGAAGGGCCAGGTGAGTCTGCAGCAGGGTGAAGAAATGGGCCGCTTCCTGCTCGGCTCCACCGTGGTGATGCTGTTCCCACAAGGGCCGCTGCAATTCAACCCGCAGTGGTCACCCACGCGCCCCATCCAGCTGGGTGAAGCCATGGCACAGCGCTCTGGGGGCTGACCTTCAGCCCCTTGGCCGACGCGACGCGCTCACAAACCGTCGGCGTCGGGCGTGCGCGTGAGCCGGAAGGCGGTGGGCGCGAGGTGCAGCGCTTCAGGGTACACAGGGGATTCATGCCCCACCAGATACACCATGAGAGCGTGGCGGCGCACCACCACGTGGCTCACGGTTTCGCGCTGGTGGTTCCATTGCACGAAGGTGCCTGGCTTGAACAAAGGCATGTAGTAGTACGCGGTGGGGTCCATGGGGTGCGGCTCCTCCCGCGATGACGGGCCCCTGCGTGGATGTGGGGTGGGCCCGGGCGGCGGTCCATGGCGGACCGACCAGCCCATACTAGCACCGATACTTCCCGCCCTGGGGCGTAAGCCTCACGCCGATTGCGCTGCCGCAAAGGCCAGCGCGGCCTCCAACATACTACGCAGGTGGGGTTGCACGCCCGCAGCCACCTCGGGCAGGTAGTCAAACGGCAGGGCCTCCTGCATGTAGCTGCACTGCGTCATCTCCAGCTGCACCGCGTGAATGTTCTGCGCGGGCTGCCCGTAATGGCGCGTGATGTGCCCACCCTTGAAGCGGCCATTGAGCACGGCGGTGTAGCCCTGGGCCTCTTTGGCGATGGACAGCAGTTCCTGCGCCAGCGCCGGGTCGCAGCTTTCACCGTTGGCCGTGCCCAGGTTCAGGTCGGGCAGCTTGCCTTCAAAAAAGCGCGGCAGCACCGAGCGTATGGAGTGGGCGTCCCACAGCACCGCCACACCGTGTTCCGCACGGATGCGGTCCAGCTCGGCACGCAGTTGCGCGTGGTACGGCGCCCAGACGGCCTCACGGCGCGCAGCGATTTCTGCGTCATCGGGTACATCGCCTGCTGCGTAGATGGGCGTGTCGTCGAACGTATCGACCGGGCACAGGCCGGTGACGCTCTGCCCAGGGTACAGGCTGGCGCCATCGGGCGGGCGGTTCAGGTCGACCACATAGCGCGAGTGCGTGGCCACGAGGATGGACGCCCCCAGGTCTTTGGCAAACGCGTAGAGGCGCTCCATGTGCCAGTCGGTGTCGGGCACCTGGCGGGCCTCATCGGTGAAGCGCGCAGCCAGCGCGGGCGGCACGTAGGTGCCTGCATGGGGCATGGACACCAGCAGCGGCGCAGTGCCGGGGTAAAAGACAAAAGGAGGTGGAGAGGTATCGGTCATCACAAGCTCACGGGTATGAATTCAATCGGTCGCTTCAATCGGGTGCAATGGTGGCCGAGCGTGCCACCACAAACGCATGGGCCGCCGCATCGTGCAGCGTGTGCCGGCCACCCGTAATGCGCTGCTGGCCCGCCACCCACACGCTGTCGATGGCCGAGGTGCGGTGGCTGCCGAATACATGGGCCGACAACATGCTGGGTGCGGGCAGATCGCGCAGCGCTACATGCTGCGCACCCAGCGCCACCAGGTCGGCCTGCTCACCCACGGCCAGACCACCAATGGCGCGGCCCGCGGCCTGCGCCCCGCCCTGCACGGCCTGCAAGGTCATGGCCGTGGCCACCTCGGGTTGCGCGGCGGTGGCCAGCACATTGCGCTGGCGCAGCGACAGGCGCTGGCCGTATTCGAGCATCAACAATTCTTCCGCCGCATTCACGCAGGCATGGCTGTCCGAGCCCACGCCCCAGCGCCCGCCGTGCTGCAGCCACAGCGGCATGTCGAAGATGCCGTCGCCCAGGTTCGCTTCTGTGGTGGGGCAGATGCCCGCCACGGCGCCCGTGCGCGCTGCGTCCTGGTATTCCTGCGGCGTCATGTGAGTGGCATGCACCAGGCACCAGCGCTCGTCCACGGGTGCGTGCTCCAGCAGCCACTGCACCGGGCGCTGACCGCTCCATGCCACGCAGTCATCCACCTCCTGCGTCTGCTCGGCAATGTGGATGTGGATGGGAGCCTGCGCATTGAGCGCCGTGAGGCCCTGCACGGCAGCCGCCAGACTGTCGGGCGGCACTGCACGCAATGAATGCGGTGCCAGGCCCAAAACGGCCCCTTGCGCTTGTGCAGCGGGCGCAAGGCGCTCCAATAAGGAGAGCATGTTGTCCGTGCTGCGGATGAAGCGTGCCTGGTCCGCGCGCGGTGGCTTGGCGCCAAAGCCGCTCGTCTGGTACAGCACCGGCAGCAGCGTGATGCCGATGCCCGCACGCTGCGCAGCACGCAGCAGTGCCTGCGACAGCGTGGCGTCATCGGCATAGGGCGTGCCGCCCTGGTCGTGGTGCACGTAGTGGAACTCGCACACGCTGGTGTAGCCCGCCTCCAGCATCTCCACATACAGCCAGTTCGCAATGGCCTCCAGCGATTCGGGCGTGATGCGCGCCGCAAAGCGGTACATCAGGTTGCGCCAGCTCCAGAAGCTGTCCTGGCTTTCCCCCCGGTACTCGGTCAGGCCCGCAAACGCGCGCTGGAAGGCGTGCGAGTGGAGGTTGGGCATGCCGGGCACCACGGGGCCCGGGGCCAGGGCGGCACTGGCGGGCTGCGCGTTGGGCGTAACGGAGGTGATGCGCCCTGCCCCATCCCAGGTGATCAGCACATTGCGCGCCCAGCCCGTGGGCAGCAAGGCATCGGTGGCGAACAGCTGTTGCGTCATGGCATGACTCCGTGAATGCGCCCTTGCCGCACGATGGTGCAGGTGGGCTTCTGGCCCAGCCAGTAGGCCAGCTCGGCCGCCTCGCCCACGGGCCACAGCACAAAGTTGGCCGGTCTGCCAGATGCGATGAGACCGTGCGTGTCTTGCAGTCCCAGCGCGCGCGCGGCGTGGGTGGTGATGCCGGCCAGCGCCTCGGGCACCGTCAGGCGGAACAGCGTGCAGGCCATGTTGGCCATGAGCAGCAGGCTGAGCGCGGGCGAGGTGCCAGGGTTGTGGTCGGTAGATACGGCCATGGGCACGCCGGCTGCGCGCAACTGCGCGATGGGTGGCAGGTGCGTGTCACGCAGCGTGTAGTAGGCGCCGGGCAGCAGCACGGCCACGGTGCCTGCGGCCTTCATGGCAGCGATGCCGTCGGCCGACAGGTGTTCGATGTGGTCGCACGACAGTGCACCGTAGCGCGCAGCCAGTGCCGAGCCCCCCATGTCGGACAGTTGCTCCGCATGCAGCTTGACGGGAATGCCCAGCTGTTGCGCGGCCTCGAACACCTGCTCGGTCTCCGCCAGCGTGAAGGCAATGCGTTCGCAGAACACATCCACGGCATCGACAAGACCCTCGGCCGCCAGCGCAGGCAGCATCTCGTTGCAAACAAGGTCGGTGTAGTCCTGGCTACCTCCAGGTTTTCCAGCGTATTCGGGCGGCAGCGCATGCGCGCCGAGGAAGGTGGTGTGCACCGTCACGCCAAAGGCCTCGCCCAGACGACGGGCCACGCACAGCTGCTTGCGTTCGTGCTCCAGCGCCAGGCCGTAGCCGGACTTGATCTCAACCGCACAAACGCCTTCATCCAGCAGCGCCTGTAGGCGCGGCGCAGCCAGCGCAAAGAGCTCGTCTTCGCTGGCCTCGCGCGTGGCGCGCACCGACGACACAATGCCCCCGCCCGCCTTGGCCACCTCTTCATACGTGGCGCCTGCGAGCCGCATCGCAAACTCGTTGGCGCGCTGCCCGCCGTACACCAGGTGGGTATGGCAATCGACCAGGCCGGGTGTGGTGATGGCGCCTTTACCGTCAAAGCGGGGCAAGGCGGCAAACGCTGCAGGCACCTGGGCCTGCGGGCCCACCCACTGCACAGCGCCGCCCTGCACCACCACACACGCCAGCGCGCCCTCGGGCACCGGCACATCCGCCGACCACAACGCGGCCACGGGCCGCAGGTGAGTCCACACGCCATCGGCACTGGGCGCGGAAGATGTTGGCGGGACCACGCTCTGCGAGCTGCTACTTGCTGCTGTGTTCATGGATCAATTTGCTATCTTTTATATAGCTACTTGCGCATATTCCACTAGCGCTTGCAGCCCATTTGATTCAAATTATGGTGTTGAGCCCCTGTGCAAGGCCACCCAGGCCAGCACCGGTGCGTCATCGGCAGACATGGCGCCTTCGGCGCGGCGCACGGGAGTGATCAACGGCGCAGCTTCGCCCTCTTCGCTCACCCACCACAGGCCCTGCCCCGCTGCCAACATCCGCGCTGGGCGGCCATCGCTGTCCTCATATCGCCACGTGCCCTGCAGCACCATGCACAGGCCAGCGGCAGCCCCCTCTGCGGGCGGCACATCGCGCAGCACCTGCAGGCTCCCGCCCCACTCTCCCCGGCGCAGCATCAGGTTGAAGTCGGTAGAAACACCGCCGAGCATGCGACAGTCCACCGGCTCTTCGCCGGAGAACGCAAACGGCTCCCAGCGCTGCGTCAGCGCGTGCTGCCATTGTCCTGCTCCGGCTTGCAGCTGTACGCCATCGCCCTCCAGCAGCATGATCTGCCGGTCCACGCCCGGAAAGGCTGAGAACGGCCCGGGGCGGGCGATGGTGGCCACACTCACGCGCCATGCAAAGCTGTCCATGCCCGCGCCGGGCGGCCAGCACGCCAGCTCGCGCGTGCTGCCACCGCCGTTTTTCCAGGGCACCGGGGGCGTGGAGGCCAAGTCCAGAAACTGCTTCACGCGCGTTCACCCTGCGGCGCATCGTTGCCATCCACCAGCAGGGGGAACAGCGGGTGGTCCATCTCAGCCCCGGCGGGCAGCTCATCGGCCAGGCCGGGGAACTCGGGTGAGGTCTTCCACGGCCGGGGCGCATGGCGCGTGTCGTCGCCCAGAAAGCGCACCGAGAACACCCGACGGCGACGGGGCCCTTCCACCCCACCCGCTGCGTGCAGCGTGAGCATGTGGAAACACACCACGTCACCGGGCTCGATCTCCCAGCCCACGATGGGGAAGGCATCGCGGTCAGCCTCCACGTTGGGCAGGTCCTGCAGGCTGCCCTCGGGGAACCACTTGGCCTGGTTGTCCATGAAGGTGCGCGGCATGAGCCACGGGCCCTTGTGCGATCCCGCCACAAACTCCAGCGTGGCCGCGCGGGACACCGGGTCTACCGGAATCCACATGCTCACGTTCTGCATGCCTTCGATGTTGTAGTAAGGCTGGTCCTGGTGCCAGGGCGTCTTCTGCCGCGTGCCCGGCTCTTTGACCAGCACGTGGTCGTGGTACAGCCGCACGGTGCGCGACTGCATCAGGCGCTGCGCGGCCAGCGCCAGCGGCGTGTCGCGCACAAAGCGGCCAAACTGCGGGATGTCCTGCCAGTTGCAGAAGTCCTCGAAGAAGCGGCCCGGGTCATCCGGCCGGCTGGCCACCTTGGCGCGCGGGCTGGGCGCGGCCAGGTTGGCGTCGATGCCGTCGCGCAGCAGAGCGACTTCATCGGGCGTGAGCAGCTGCTTGATGCAGATGGCGCCGTCGCGGGCGAAGTCGGCGACTTGCGCGTCGCTCAGTCGCTCATGCAGGCGTTGGGCAAAGCTGGCCATTCACTTCACCATCGGCAGCTTCAGCCCTTGCTTCTTGGCCGTTTCCACGGCCAGCTCGTAACCTGCATCGGCATGGCGCATCACGCCGCTGCCGCAGTCGTTGACCAGCACATTGGCCAGCCGTGCAGCTGCCGCATCCGTGCCGTCGGCCACGATGACCATGCCCGAGTGCTGCGAGTAGCCCATGCCCACGCCGCCGCCGTGGTGCAGGCTGACCCAGGTGGCGCCGCCCGAGGTGTTGAGCAGCGCGTTGAGCAGCGGCCAGTCGCTCACGGCGTCAGTTCCGTCCTTCATGCCTTCGGTCTCCCGGTTGGGGCTGGCCACGCTGCCGGTGTCCAGGTGGTCGCGGCCGATCACGATGGGGGCCTTGAGCTCGCCGTTCTTCACCATCTCGTTGAAGGCCAGGCCCGCGATGTGGCGCTCGCCCAGGCCCAACCAGCAGATGCGTGCGGGCAGACCCTGAAAGGCGATGCGCTCGCCCGCCATGTCGAGCCAGCGGTGCACGTGTTTGTTCTCGGGGAACAGCTCCTTGATCTTGGCGTCGGTCTTGCGGATGTCCTCCGGGTCACCCGACAGGGCCACCCAGCGGAAGGGGCCCTTGCCTTCGCAGAACAGCGGACGGATGTAGGCGGGCACAAAGCCGGGGAAGTCGAAGGCATCCTTCACACCCTCGTCAAACGCCACCTGGCGAATGTTGTTGCCGTAGTCCACCACCGGGATGCCCATGTGCTGGAAGTCGAGCATGGCCTGCACATGCACGGCGCAGGACTTGGCAGCGGCCTTCTTCAGCACCTCGTGCTGCGTCACGTCCTGCTGCGCGGCACGCCACTGGGCCACCGTCCAGCCTGCGGGCAAGTAGCCGTTGACGAGGTCGTGGGCCGAGGTCTGGTCGGTGACCAAGTCGGGCTTGAGGCCACCGGCCTTGGCACGGCGCACCAACTCGGGCAGGATTTCTGCGGCGTTGCCCAGCAGGGCGATCGACACGGCCTCTTTGGCTGCGGTGTGCTGCTGGATCAGCTCCAACGCGTGGTCGATATCACGCGCCTGCTTGTCCACGTAGCGCGTGCGCAGGCGGAAGTCGATGCTGCTTTGCTGGCATTCGATATTCAGCGACACCGCGCCCGCAAAGGTGGCGGCCAGCGGCTGCGCGCCGCCCATGCCGCCCAGGCCTGCCGTCAGGATCCAGCGCCCTTCCAGCGAGCCGCCGAAGTGCTTGCGGCCTGCCTCGGCAAAGGTTTCGTACGTGCCCTGCACGATGCCTTGCGTGCCGATGTAGATCCAGCTGCCCGCCGTCATCTGGCCGTACATGAACAGGCCCTTCTGGTCCAGCTCGCTGAAGTGTTCCCAGTTGGCCCACTTGGGCACCAGGTTGGAGTTGGCCAGCAGCACGCGGGGTGCGTTGGCGTGGGTCTTGAAAACGCCCACGGGCTTGCCGGACTGGATGAGCAGGGTCTCATCGTCGTTCAGGTCTTTGAGCGAGGCGAGGATCTGGTCAAAACATTCCCAATTGCGCGCCGCGCGGCCGATGCCGCCGTACACCACCAGGTCTTGCGGGCGCTCGGCCACCTCGGGGTCGAGATTGTTCTGGATCATGCGGTAGGCCGCTTCGGTGAGCCAGCTCTTGCAGGTCAGCTGGCTGCCGCGCGGCGCACGGATCACGCGGCTGGCGTCGTGGCGGGGGTCAGTGTTGGAGGCGGCGGCGATGATGGCGTCGTTGGCGTTCATGGTGGGCTCCTGTGAATCAGTGGGTGTGAGTGGAAAAAATCAGGCGAAGCTGGGCAGGCATTGCGTGAGCGCTGCGGGCCATGTGGACTGCTGGGCCCAGGCGCGCATGGCTTCGATGTCGGGAGCGAGGTAACGGTCCTGCTCCAGGTAGGCCACGCGCTCGCGGATGGCGGCGAATTGCGCTTCGATGAGGGGTGAACTCTTGAGCGAGCGGTCGAACTCCATGCCTTGTGCGGCGGCCATGGCTTCGATGCCGACCATTACCGCCGCATTGCGCACCATGTCGCCCAGGCGGCGCGCGCCGTAGGTGGCCATGGAGACATGGTCTTCCTGGTTGGCCGATGTGGGCAGGCTGGTCACGCTGCTGGGGTTGGCCAGGCATTGGTTCTCTGCGGCCAATGCTGCGGCGGTGACCTGGGCGATCATGAAGCCAGAGTTGACGCCGCTGTCGCGGATCAGGAACGCGGGCAGGCCCGACAGGCCCGGGTCCAGCAGCAGCGACAAGCGGCGCTCGGAAATGGCACCGATCTCGGCCACGGCCAGCGCGATGATGTCGGCCACAAAGGCCACGGGCTCGGCGTGGAAGTTGCCGCCGGAGATCACATCGCCGTTGTCAAAGACCAGAGGGTTGTCGGACGCCGCATTCGCCTCGATGGTCAGCACGCGCGCAGCGTGGTGCAGGTTGTCCAGGCACGCGCCCATCACCTGTGGCACGCAGCGGATGGAATACGGGTCTTGCACGCGGCCACAGTTGGGGTGCGAGGGGTCGATGGCGCTGCCGTCCAGCAGCGCACGCACGGCGGCGGCCACTGCGATCTGCCCGGCCTGGCCGCGCGCCTCATGGATGCGCGCGTCAAACGGCTTGACCGAGCCCTTGATGGCTTCAAGCGACAGGCAGCCGGCAACCAGCGCGGCAGCAAACACGCTCTCGGCGCCGAACAACCCGGCCAGCGCCAGCGCGGTGGACACCTGTGTGCCGTTGAGCAGCGCCAGCCCTTCCTTGGGGCCCAGCACAAACGGTTGCAGGCCGATGGAACGCATGGCCTCGGCACCCGGCACCACCTTGCCGTCCACCTTGGCCTGCCCTTCGCCGATCAGCACGCAGGCCATGTGCGCCAGCGGCGCCAGGTCGCCGGATGCACCCACCGAGCCTTTGGCCGGGATCACCGGCAGCACGTTGGCGTTGGCCAGCGCCAGCAGCGCGTCCACCAACTCGGGCCGAACGCCCGAGTGGCCGCGCGCCAGGCTCACGGCCTTGGTCGCCAGGATGAGGCGCACCACATCGTCGGGCATCGGGTCGCCCGTGCCCACGCTGTGTGACAGCACCAGGTTGCGCTGCAGTTCAGCCAGGCGGTCGTGGGCAATCTTGGTGCTGGCCAGCTTGCCAAAGCCGGTGTTGATGCCATAGACCACCTGGTCTTCATCGACGATGCGCTGCACCGCGGCCAGGGACTTCTGCAAACCCGCGCGTGCCGACGCATCGAGCACCAGTTGCACGGGGCCAGCGTGGATGCGGCGCAGCTCAGCCAGCGTGACGCGGCCGGGGTGCAGGGTGATGGGAGATGCGTTCAGTGTCATGGCGTTGATCCTGTATATACAAGTAGGTACAAGCGAAAAATAAACAGCGTTACTTTGTTCTTCAAATCCTGTCAGCCAATCCCGCTGCGGGTGGAACTGCCACGGCACCCGCGAGAGACGCCGAGCAAGGGCCGCCCCGCAGTGAGGGAGTCGTCCCCCTTGAGGGGGAAGGCGCGAAGCGACTCAGGGGGTGCTTCATATTCAACCAGCGACGGGGTTGCCGTCGGCTCGGAAGCGGCTGCCCAGGCGGTAGCGGGTGGCGGGGTGCAGGCAGCGCACCACGGTGATCGGCACGCCGCGCGACCAGGTGCGGCGGGTGAGCAGCAGGCAGGGCTCCTGCGGAGACATCTCCAGCAGCGCGGCCTGCTCGGCGGTGGGCATGACGGCATCGACCACATGCTCGATCTGGTCGAAAGGCACGTTGCGCACCAGGTATTCGGAAGGTTGCAGTTGCGTGAAGTCTTGCGCGGCGAACTGGGGTACCTGGCGTGGGTTCACGTGGCGGTCTTCCAGCTGCACGGGCAGGCCGTCTTCGCGGTGGATGCACAGCGAGTGGAACACCGACTCGCCGGTGCGCAGGTCCAGCGCGGCGGCAACCTCCAGCGTGGCAGAGGTGCGCTCCACCGTCAGCACGTCGCAGCGGTAGTCGTGCCCGCGCTGGCGGATCTCGCTCGCCAGGTTGGCAATCTGCAGCAGTGTGGACTGCGGCTTGTCTTCGGCCACAAAGCTGCCCACGCCCGCCACACGCACGATGCGCCCCTGCTCCACCAGCTCGCGCAGTGCGCGGTTCACCGTCATGCGCGAGATGCCGAACTGGGTGACCAGTTCGTTCTCGGACGGCAGGCGGTCGCCCGCGCGCCAGATGCCTTCCTGGATCTTGCGCGCAATGTGGTCCTTGACCTGCTCGTACAGCGCCATGGCCTGCGCGGGCGCAGCCGCAGAGGCCACGGCCTTGACAGGCGTGGCGCTGCGCGGTGCAGCGGCGGTGGTGCGGCGGGATGGACGGGCGCTCATGGGTGGATGCGGAGCTGTTGCGGGTTCAGATCAGTGCAGGTCCGCCGCCATGGATTCGGCGCGGATCTCTTCGGTGAGGCGCGCCTTGAGGTCCATGAACTCGGGGCTGGTCTTGATCGTGTAATGGCGTGGGTGCGGCAGGTCGACGGCCAGCTCGGTCTTGATGCGGCCGGGCCGGGCGCTGAATACCGCCACGCGGTTGGCCATGAAGATGGCTTCGTCGATGTCGTGGGTGACAAACAGCACTGTCTTGCGTTCGGCCTCCCAGATGCCCAGCAGCAGCTCTTGCATGAGCACGCGGGTCTGGTTGTCGAGCGCGCCAAAGGGCTCGTCCATCAGCAAAATCTTGGGGTCATTGGCCAGCGCGCGGGCAATGGCGGTGCGCTGCTGCATGCCGCCCGACAGCTGCTTGGGAAAATGCTGCTCAAAGCCGCGCAGGCCGACCTTGGCGATGAAGTACGCGGCGCGTTCCTTTTGCTGTGCCTCGGGCATACCGCGTTCGCGCAAGCCAAAGCGGATGTTCTGCTCGATGGTGAGCCAGGGGAACAGCGTGTAGCTCTGGAACACCATGCCGCGATCGGCACCGGGGCCTTCCACGGGCACACCATCCAGCAGCACGCGGCCGCTGCTGGCGTGGTCCAGGCCCGCCACGATGCGCAGCAGCGTGGACTTGCCGCAGCCCGAGGGGCCGAGGATGGTGACAAAGTCGTTGTCACGCACTTCAAAGTCCACCGGCAGCAGCGCCTGTGTGCGCTGGCCTTTGCGCCCTTCAAAGGTGCGCGAGACGGCTTGGATGGATACGCTGCTCATCGCACAAAACTCCAGGCAAACAGACGGTGGTTGAGCGCCTTGAAGGCGAAGTCGGACACCAGCCCGATGAGGCCGATGATGATGATGCCGAAGATGATCTGGCCAGTGTTCAGCAGCGACTGGCTGTCGGTGATCATGTGGCCGATACCGCTGGACGAGCCGATCAGCTCGGCCACGATCACATAGGTCCAGGCCCAGCCCAGCACCAGGCGCAGAGTCTCGGCGATCTCGGGCGCCGCGCCGGGGATGAGCACCCGCGTGACGATGCCCTTGTGGCCCGCGCCCAATGTGTATGCAGCTTCCACGAGGTCGCGCCGCGCACCGCCCACGGTGACGGCCACCATCAGCGTGATCTGGAAGACCGATCCGATGAAGATGACGAGGATTTTCTGCGCCTCGCCAATGCCCGCCCACAGGATCAGCAGCGGAATGAAAGCCGACGCAGGCAGGTAGCGGCAGAACGAGATGAAGGGCTCGAAGAACGCCTCGATGCCCTTGTACGCGCCCATCGCAATGCCCAGCGGCACGGCAATGACCGCTGCCAGGATGAAGCCACCGACCACGCGCCAGATGGTCATGCCGATGTCTTTGATGAAGCCGTATTCGGTGAACAGCAGCCAGCCTTCCTTCACCATGGTGACAGGGCTGGCCAGGAAGGTGGGCGACACGAAGCCGCCCAGGGTGAAGAACGCCCACACCGCCACGAACAGGGCGAAAAAGGCCAGCCCCAGCATCCAGCGGGATCGGCTGCTCACAGGCTCCAGCGGGGCCAGGGAGCGCCGGCGCACGGTGGCCTTTGGCTCAGAAACGGACAGGGGTTGCACGGCGGACATGGAGCGCTCTTCTTCCGTCTATTTACTTGATGAAGCTGGCGTCAAAGGTGACGTTCAGGTCTTCAGGCGCCTTGCGGATGATGCCGGCCTCCAGCAGGATGGCCGTGGCGTCCTTCATGAAACTGGTGAGCTCGCCCGCAAAGAACTTCTGGTTGGCAGCCTTGTCCTGCCAGCGCAGGAAGGACGACGACTTGGCAAACTGCTCGCCCGTCTGCTTGACGGCGGCGCCCATGATCTCGTTGGACTTGGTCGGGTCGGCCTTGATCATGTCCAGCGCCTGGAAGTACGAATTGGCCAGCGCCTGTGCGGCCTTGCCATTCGCCTTGAGCCAGGTGGGGTCGCAACCCACGGTGTCCATCACCATGGGGTAGTCGAGTGTGGTGGCCAGAATCTTGCCGGCGCTGGGGTTCTCGCGCACGGTGGACAGGTAGGGTTCGTACGTCATGGCAGCGTCGTTCTGCCCCGCCACGAAGGCCTGTGCTGCGGCCTGGGGCGACAGCGTGGTGGTCTTCACATCCTTGAGGCTCATGCCGTTCTTGCTCAGCATCCAGGCCAGGCCGAAGTACGGTGCCGTGCCGGGCGCATCCACGCCGATGGTCTTGCCCTTGAGGTCCGCAAAGCTCTTGATGTCGCCGCGCACTGCGATGCCGTCGGCGCCGTAGGACTTGTCCATCTGGAAGATTTGCACGATGGGCACGCCGTTGGCATTCCAGGCGACGTGCGTCTCGACGGTGGTGGCGGCGCACTGGATGGACTTGGAGGCCAGGGCCAGGTGGCGGTCCTTCTGCGGGATCATCTTGATCTCCACGTCCAGACCATTCTTCTTGAAGATGCCGGCCTTGTCGGCCAGCGTGAGCGGTGCAAAACCTGTCCAGCCGGACATGCCCAGCACGATTTTGGTGTCCTGCGCCTTGGCCGGTGCGGCCAGGGCCATCATGCATGCTGCTGCCGCTGCCAGCGACGTCCATTTCACAACCGATCGAGTCATCATCTGCTCCTGTTTGAAGAAAGTACCTTGGCCCTGCCCACCGGAACGCGCCTGCGTACCGAAGGCCATGATGACAGCTTCAGCATACCTGTATATACAGGGTAAACACTGAAAATCCGACTCATGCGAGGGGGCGACGATCTTGAGCAAGAACGAGGCCAGGGAGGATGGCGACTTCTAGGGTGGCCCCGGGTGGCAGAAATTACTCCTGATTTGATAGCTATCAGCGCAATAAATACCTGCGCTACAGAGCAAAAAGACTATGAATTTGCCTTGCAAGGCCTGCCATGGCCCCTGGTGCGGCCAGTTCTCCCGCGCACCAGGCCTGTGCGCTGCTCTGGCCGCGCCGGTGCGACGGCGCCTGCCGGCGCGCAGGCCAGCCTGTCTATGCCGCCGGCTGGCGGCCTATTCCACCACCGGCAGACGCACGGTGACCGACAGGCCGGGCTCTGCATTGCGCATGTTCAGCTGCCCATCGTGCGCTTGCGCCACCAGGCGGCACAGGTACAAGCCCAGCCCCACGCCACCGGTGGCGCGCTGGCGTGCGGTGTCCGGCCGGTAGAACGCCTGGGCCAGGTGGGGCAGGTGCTCGGGGGGCACGCCGCGCCCATGGTCACGCACCTCCAGCTCGAGCACCCTGCCCTCATCCACCAGCCGCAGATGCAGCTCGGGCGGGAAGGCTCCCGACTCGCTGTGGCGCAGGCTGTTGTCCAGCAGGTTGCGCAGCAGCAGCCGCAGGCGGGATCGGTCGAGCCGCACTGCGGGCAAGTCCGGCGCTGCGTGCAAGGCAATGTCGGCGGCGCCCGCGTGGCGGGAGCACAGGTCGGCCACCACTTCGCGCGCCAGCTCGGCCACATCGGTGGGCTCGCGGTGCAGCGCCGCATGGCGGCCCGCGAGGCGCTCGCTTTCCAGCAGGTCGGTGATGAGGCCTGCCATCTCGCCCAGGTCACGCATCAGCGCCAGGCGCTGGGGTTGCACGTCGGCCGTTTCGGGCAGCAGCTCGGTGTTCAGGCGAGCCCGCGTGAGAGGGCTGCGCAGCTCATGGCTCATCGCCAGCAGCAGCGCGCGCTTGGCCTCCAGCATCTGGTGGATGTCGTCCCCCATGGTGTTGATGGTCTCGGCCAGCTGGCCCAGCTCGTCCGGCCGGTGGGCATGCCGCACCGGGATGGACTGGGCAAAGTTGCCGTTGCCAAAGCGCTGCGCGCCCTGGCGAATGTCGTCCAGCGGCCGCAGCAGATGCCGCACATACACATAGGCCAGCGCCGTGAGCAGCAGCAGCACGGTGAGCGTGCCCCACGCAATGCGCGGGCGCTTGTCCCAGGAGAGCGCATTCAGCCCGAACTCGATATGGTGCCCATCGGCCGTCGTGCGGCGCAGCAGGCTGTGCCCGTTCTCGTCACCGGTCCAGCGGTCTTCTTGGCGGACCTTGTCGCTCATCCAGTCAGGGTTCTGCTGGTCGGGGTGCGAGGCCCAATGGATCTGCGGGCCGTCGATGCGCAAGGTCAGCGGCAGGCGGTTGGCGATTGCCTGCGCGCGCTCGATGCTTGGCGGGCTGCCAATCTCGTCCGCCAAGCGGTCCACATAGTCCATCAACAGCGGCCGTGCGGCTTCGCGCCAACCTACCGACACGGCCTTTTGCACACCGCCCATGAACGTGACGGCGACGGCCACGGCCAAAGCCATGAACACCAGCACCAGCCGAATGCGCAGCGAATGCCCCACCGCGTGGCGCGCCCGGCGGTGCCAGGGACAGTTCGGGTCGTGAACGGGAGAACAAATCTTCTTCATGGGGCAGCGCGGCGCAGGGCCAGGGAATAGCCCACATTGCGCAGCGTTTTGATGCAGTCCAGCGGCTCCAGCTTTTTGCGCAACCGGCTCACCACGATGTCCACCGCGCGGGTGTACAGCTCGGCTTCATGACCGCGCAGCTGGTTCAGGATGTCGTCCCGGCTGAAAACTTTGCCCGGCTCGCGCGCCAGCAGGTGCAACAGGTCGAACTCCGTGCCGGTCAGCTCCACCACCTCGCCGTGGCGCTGTACGCTGCGGCGCGCGGCATCGATGGACAGGCCCTCAAACTCCAGCGAGCCCGCTGCAACACCGGGCCCTGGCGCCCGGCGTCGACGCAACACCGTCTGCAGGCGTGCCACCAACTCGCGCGGCTCGAAGGGCTTGGGCAGATAGTCGTCGGCCCCCAGTTCCAGCCCCACCACACGGTCCATCACCTCGCCGCGTGCGGTCAGCATCACGATGGGCAGGTCGCCCTGCTTGCGGATGGTGCGGCACAGCTCGAAGCCATCCATTTCCGGCAGCATGACGTCGAGGATGGCCGCGTCGAAGCCGCCGGCTGTCAGTTGCGCCAGGCCATCGCTGGGCAGAAGGGCGTGAACTAGCTCCAGCTCAAAACGCTGGAAGTAAGTGGCCAGGGGCGCGCCCAGCTGCGCGTCGTCGTCAATCAGCAATATGCGGTGCATGAGCAATTCTCACACCGTCAGGCGCGCTCCCCACGGGGTTCATCGACAGAAGCGCCTGCCGCACACAATGCGCGGTGCCGCACGATGAGCCGGCGTAAACGGCCCTGCGCACCAGCGTGCAGCGCGTCAAAATGGTCGGCAGCCGCCAGCAAGGCGGGCAGCGCGTGGGCTGCCACCGAGGGCTGGCGGGCTACCAGGCCCATCGCATGCTCGCGGTCAAAGCGCGGCCCCCAGACCAGAGACATCAGCTCATCGTGAGGCTCCGGCACCCCCGACAGCAGCGCAGGCCCGTGCACACGAACGCCTTGGGCGAGGCGGTGGATAGGTTCCAGCGTGGGTGACATGCAATGCTCCCTGCCCTTTAGCCGCGGGCCATCCAGCCCTTGCGCCGCTGCATCAGCTCGCGCACTTTTTGCTGTTGGTCCGGGTTCAGACTGTCATAGAAGTCAGCCATCGCGTTGACCACTGCCGGGCTGTGGGCCTGCACCGCGCGCGTCTTGTCTTCAAGCAGCGACTGCGCCCGCGCCCGGTCAAACTTGTCGCCCGCGACAATGGCCTGCACCTCGGCACGGGGGTCTGCCGTCTTGCCGATGAACGCCGCGCGCTGGGCCTCCAGCTGATCGGCCAGCGCATTGAGTTTGGTCTTTTGCGCCTCGTTCAGGTCAAGCTTGCTGCTCACCCGGTCCACCATCTTGCCGCGCACTTCGGCCATCTTTTCCGCAGTCATCGGACCGCGCTGATGGTGCCCGCTGGAGCAGGCCGTCAGCCCACCCACCGCAATGGACACACCAAAAATGCCCATCAGCGTTTTCTTGATCCAGGGTTTCATGATGCAGTCCTTTCAAAGACGGTATGGAACATGACCCTGATGGTGCCCGCGGCGGCCTGGAACGTGGTCTCGACCCAGTTTCGGTTTATTTCATTTTGTTTCTTGGGCGGCGTTGGCGAAAGAGGCTGGCGGGTCGTCGATTTTGCGGATGCCAATATGTGGGCTCGCTTTGTCTGGTGTTTCCCGTGCGAAGCCGAGACACGCAGCACTGCACATTGACGCGGAGAGGCTGAATCACGGCTTTCCATGGCGGAAGCAGCAGCGGGCATGAGCGGATCAAGCGGATACCGCGAAAAGCCTCGCTCGGACGCTCAAAACCGTGAAAAAGGAAAAACCCCCAACCGTGAGCGGTTGGGGGTTTGTATTTGGTGGAGCTGGCGGGAATTGAACCCGCGTCCGCAAGCCTTCGTCAGGCAGATCTACATGTTTAGCGGTCTGATTTGGATCTCGCTACCCATGTCGCGCAGTCGCACGCTACATGGGCCGCCAGCACCCTATTTTCTCGCCTCCACCCAAGGTACCCGGATGGAAGCCAGCCCATGTAATTATCCTTGCAGCCGGGAGGCACTGATTGCTCAGAACCCCCTTGCCCAGCCCATCGGCCAACTGTTGCAAGGCTCACTGGCAATTAAGCAGCGAGTGCGAAACGTTCGTCGTTTGCAGTTAGTTTGTTAAATCGAGATTTACGAGCGTGACTCAAGCTCGACATGCACCACACTGATCCCGAACCCACGTCGAAACCAGGACAGCCCCTAGAACTTCTATTTTAGGCGCTCACGAGCAATTGCAAGAGCTCGCCAGGAGATTTAATTGCGGCGTGTGCACCCCACTCCGAGGGATCGGTCTTGGCGCCCAAGTAGCCGTAGGTGGCGGCCACTGTGCCCATGCCCGCTGCCAGGCCCGCCACGATGTCCCGCTCGTCGTCGCCCACGTAGATGCAATGCTCAGGAGCCACACGCAAACGGGCAGCCGCCTCCAGCAAAGGGGCAGGATGCGGCTTGGCGTGCGGCGTGGTGTCACCACTGACCACGGCCGAGGCGGTGGCAAACAGCGGGATGGCCTGCGTGAGCGGGTCCGTAAAGCGGGCAGCCTTGTTGGTGACCACGCCCCATGCCATATTGCGACCGAGAATCTGGCGAACCAATTCAGGCACACCGTCAAAAATGGTGGTCTGTTCGGTCATGCGGGACTCGTAGTTCACAAAAAACTCTTCCCGCATAACGGCAAAGTCAGGGTGGTCTGGGCCCATGCCAAAGGCCTCTGCCAGCATGCCGCGAGCCCCTGCACCCGCCATGGGGCGGTATCGGGCGGGGGGTAGCGAGGGCAGACCTCGGTCGGTGCGCATTTTGTCAGCGGCCGCGCCGATGTCTGGGGCGCTATCGATCAAAGTCCCATCCAGATCAAACAGGACTGCGCGAATGCCATAAAAAACAGTAGCCATATCAGCCCGGACGACGCGTCGCAAACAGGTAATTGACACTGGTGTTGGCACTGAGCCAATAACGACGCGTGAGGGGGTTGTATTCCAGTCCCTTGGTGTGCAGCACATCCAGGCCTGCACTGCGGCAATGCCCCGCCAGCTCACTGGGACGGATCATCTTGGCGTATTCGTGGGTGCCGCGCGGCAGCATATTGAGCACGTATTCCGCCCCCACGATGGCCAGCATGAAGGCTTTGGCGTTGCGATTGATGGTGGAGAAGAACACCCAGCCACCGGGTTTGACCAAGGTAGCGCAAGCGCGAACCACAGAGGCAGGATCGGGCACATGCTCGAGCATCTCCATGCAGGTCACCACATCAAAACCAGCAGGCTGTTCGGCGGCCATCGCCTCGGCGCTGATTTCACGGTATTGCACATTTTGCGTGCCCGCCTCCAAGGCGTGCAGTTGCGCCACGCGCAGCGCTTTGGTTGCTAAATCAATGCCAAGCACATCCGCACCCTTGCGCGCCATGGAGTCGGCCAGAATGCCCCCGCCACAGCCCACATCCAGCACACGTTTGCCGGTCAAGGCGCTCAGCCCATGAATCCAGTCAAGCCGCAGCGGGTTGATCTGATGCAATGGACGAAATTCACTGTCAGGGTCCCACCACCGATGGGCCAATTCTGAAAACTTGGCCAGTTCGGCCGGATCTGCATTGACGGTTTCGATCATGTCGCTGATTGTCCATGAAGGGAGCACGCGAAAAGCCCCAGACGCAAAAAAGCCCCGCAAGCGGGGCTTTTTTGTGAAGCAATCCGAAGATTACTTGGAAGCGCGGGTGCCAACCACTTCGATTTCCACGCGACGGTTCTTCGCACGGCCTTCGGCGGTCTTGTTGTCAGCCACGGGTTGCTTTTCGCCCTTGCCTTCGGTGTACACGCGGTTCTTTTCGATACCCTTGGACACCAAGTAAGCCTTCACGGCTTCCGAACGACGCACCGACAGCTTCTGGTTGTAAGCATCAGAGCCGACGGAGTCAGTGTGACCCACAGCAATGATCACTTCCAGATTGATGCCCTTGACCTTGGAAACCAGGTCGTCCAGCTTAGCCTTGCCTTCTGGCTTGAGCACCGACTTGTCGAAGTCGAAGAAGGCGTCAGCAGCGTAGGTCACCTTGGTGGCGACTGCAGGAGCTGGTGCGGGAGCAGGTGCAGGGGCGGCAGCGGGTGCTGGAGCAGCAGCAGGAGCTGGTGCAGCGGCAGGAGCGGGAGCAGCGATTGCGCCGTCGCAGCCAGGAGCTGCCGTAGCAGGCGTCCAGTTGGCATCGCGCCAGCAGTATTCGTTGGTACCGTTCTTCCAGACCAGTTGGCCAGAAGCATCGCGCCAGTTGTCAACGGTTTGTGCGCCAGCGGCGGTTGCGAGCGCTGCAGAGGCAAACAACATCGCCACTTTGTTCAGTTTCTTCATGGTTCTCCTCTTGGGGAAAAAGCCGCAGCCGCGCTGCGAATCAGGACGCCTGGGGTGACCACCACCCTAAGCGTTCAAACGATTGTGCCATACGTAACAGGGCAAAAGCTGCGCGCGCTGGTCGGGCCCCGTAGGACAAAACCTGAATTGCTTCGATATGTTGCGCCGTCGCTACACGGTCTTACGCCTAAAATGGCTCTCCTTTGCCGCCCCCGCCGTCCCAATGACCCAGTTTGCCAAAGAAACCCTGCCGATCAGCCTCGAAGAAGAGATGCGGCGCAGTTACCTCGATTACGCGATGAGCGTGATTGTGGGTCGTGCACTGCCCGACGCGCGTGACGGCTTGAAGCCTGTGCACCGCCGCGTTCTTTTCGCCATGCATGAGCTCAATAACGACTGGAACCGGCCATATAAAAAGTCGGCTCGTATCGTGGGCGACGTGATCGGTAAATACCACCCGCACGGGGACTCTGCGGTGTACGACACCATTGTGCGTATGGCGCAGGACTTCTCGTTGCGCCACATGCTGGTGGATGGACAAGGTAATTTCGGATCCGTGGACGGCGACAACGCTGCGGCCATGCGATACACCGAAATCCGCCTGGCCAAAATCGCCCATGAAATGCTGGGAGATATTGACAAGGAAACTGTCGATTTCGGCCCCAACTACGACGGCAGCGAGAAAGAACCGCTCGTATTGCCCAGCAAGCTGCCCAACTTGCTGGTGAATGGATCGGCAGGTATTGCGGTGGGTATGGCCACCAACATTCCGCCACATAACCTCAACGAAGTGGTCGATGCGTGCCTGCACATGCTGCGCAATCCCGAGACGACCATCGATGAGTTGATGGAAATCATCCCGGCCCCAGACTTCCCCACCGCCGGCATCATCTACGGCATCAACGGCGTGAAGGATGGCTACCGCACCGGACGCGGCAAGGTGGTGATGCGTGCCAAGTGCCACTTTGAGGACATCGACCGTGGCCAGCGCCAGGCGATCATCGTGGACGAGCTGCCCTACCAAGTCAACAAGAAGACGCTGCAGGAGCGCATGGCCGAGCTGGTGCACGAAAAGAAGATCGAAGGCATCAGCCACATTCAGGACGAGTCCGACAAGTCGGGCATGCGCCTGGTGATCGAACTCAAGCGCGGCGAAGTGCCCGAGGTGGTGCTGAACAACCTGTACAAGCAGACACAGCTGCAGGACACGTTCGGCATGAACATGGTGGCGCTGATCGACGGTCAGCCCCGCCTGTGCAACCTGAAGGACCTGATCAGCGTCTTCCTGCAGCACCGCCGCGAAGTGGTGACGCGCCGCACGGTGTTCGAACTGCGCAAGGCGCGCGACCGTGGTCATGTGCTCGAAGGCCTCGCCGTAGCGCTGGCCAACATTGACGACTTCATCGCGATCATCCGCAACGCTCCAACGCCCCCAGTGGCCAAGGCCGAGCTGATGACCCGCTCGTGGGACAGCAAACTCGTGCGCGAGATGCTGACGCGCACGCGCGCCGATGGCGGCGTGATCAACGCTGACGACTACCGCCCTGAAGGTCTGGAAAAAGAATTCGGCATGGGCCAGGATGGCCTGTACCGACTGTCCGAAACGCAGGCCCAGGAAATCCTGCAGATGCGCCTGCAGCGCCTGACGGGCCTGGAGCAGGACAAGATCGTGGCCGAGTACAAGGAAGTCATGGCGGTCATCGAAGACCTGCTGGACATCCTGGCCAAGCCCGAGCGCGTGTCGGTCATCATCGGCGACGAACTCACCTCCATCAAACAGGAATTCGGCCAGCACAAGCTGGGCGCACGCCGCTCAATCGTTGAATACAGTGCGCAGGACCTCTCCACCGAAGACCTGATCACCCCCACCGACATGGTGGTGACGCTGAGCCACACCGGCTACATCAAGAGCCAGCCACTGTCCGAGTACCGCGCCCAGAAGCGTGGCGGGCGTGGCAAGCAGGCCACGGCGACCAAAGAAGACGACTGGATCGACCAGCTCTTCATCGCCAACACGCACGACTACATCCTGTGCTTCTCCAACCGGGGCCGCCTGTACTGGCTCAAGGTGTGGGAAGTGCCCGCAGGCTCGCGCGGCTCGCGCGGTCGCCCCATCGTCAACATGTTCCCGCTGCAGGACGGCGAAAAGATCAACGTGGTACTGCCGCTCACCGGCGACATGCGCAGCTTCCCTGCGGACCGCTACGTGTTCATGGCCACCAGCATGGGCACCGTGAAGAAGACGGCACTGGACGAGTTCAGCAACACGCGCAAGGGCGGCATCATCGCTGTCAACTTGGATGACGGTGACTACTTGATCGGTGCCGCTCTCACCGACGGCCAGCATGATGTGATGCTGTTCAGCGATGGTGGCAAAGCCGTACGCTTTAACGAGCACGAAGACAGAGGCGGAGTGCGCCCACTGGGCCGTGCGGCGCGCGGCGTGCGCGGCATGATGCTGGAAGAAGGACAGAGCGTGATCGCCATGCTGGTCGCCGAAGACGAAACGCAGAGTGTGTTGACTGCTACAGAAAACGGCTACGGCAAGCGCACCAGCATCACCGAATACACCCGCCATGGCCGTGGTACCAAGGGCATGATCGCCATCCAGCAGAGCGAGCGCAACGGCAAGGTCGTTGCCGCCACGCTGGTGCACGCGGACGACGAGATCATGCTGATCACCGACAAGGGCGTGCTGGTGCGCACCCGCGTGAGCGAGATCCGCGAACTGGGTCGTGCCACGCAGGGCGTGACGTTGATCGCACTGGACGAAGGCTCCAAGCTCAGTGGCTTGCAGCGCATTGTTGAGAACGACGCCAATGTGACGGATGCAGAAGCTGATGGGGATGCAAGCCCGGACGGTGGCACTTCCTCCGTACCTGAAGCCCCCGACGCCTGACCACCGCGGGGCGTGAAGACGCCCTGCAAACGCTATCAAAAGCAAAGCATCAGGCGCTTATTGAATAAGCGCCTGATGCATTTTTAGCCCCTAACATGACACGCCCTTACAACTTCTCCGCAGGCCCCGCCGCCATCCCCTCCGAAGTCCTGCAACAAGCCGCTGCCGAGATGCTGGACTGGCACGGCAGCGGCATGGGCGTGATGGAAATGAGCCACCGCGGCAAGGAGTTTCTGTCCATCTACGAAAAGGCGGAAGCCGACCTGCGCGAGCTGCTGGCCGTGCCGTCGCATTTCAAGATCCTCTTCATGCAAGGTGGTGGCTTGGCCGAAAACGCCATCGTTCCGCTCAACCTGTCGCGTGCCGGCGTGGTCGATTTTGTGGTGACCGGCAGCTGGAGCCAGAAGTCGCAAAAGGAAGCACGCAAATATGCGTCCGAAGTCAACATCGTTGGCACGGGTGAAGAGACGGGCTATACCACCGTGCCGGACCCAGCTTCGTGGACGGTGAGTCGGGGCGCGAGCTACCTGCACCTGTGCAGCAACGAAACCATCCACGGCACCGAGTTCCACCAGCTGCCCGACCTCAAGGCGCTGGGCAGTGATGCGCCGCTGGTGATCGACTTCTCCTCGCACGTGGCCTCGCGGCCCGTGGACTGGAGCTGCGTGGGCCTGGCTTTTGGCGGCGCGCAAAAGAACCTGGGGCCCGCTGGCCTCACGCTGGTGATCGTGCGCGAAGACCTGCTGGGCCACGCCCTCCCCGCCTGCCCCAGCGCCTTCGACTACAAAATCGTGGCCGACAACCAGTCCATGTACAACACGCCGCCCACCTGGGGCATCTACATCGCAGGACTGACCTTCCAGTGGCTCAAGCGCCAGACCGAAGGTGGCCTGACCGGCGTGGCCGCCATGGAGCAGCGCAACATTGCCAAGGCCACGCTGCTGTACAACGCCATCGACCAATCGCAGCTATACGTCAACAAAGTGGCGGCCAACTGCCGCTCGCGCATGAACATTCCGTTCTTCCTGCGTGACGAAAGCCGTAACGAAGCCTTCCTGGCCGGAGCCAAGGAGCGCGGACTGCTGCAGCTCAAGGGCCACAAGTCCGTGGGTGGCATGCGCGCCAGCATCTACAACGCCATGCCGTTGGCGGGCGTGCAGGCGCTGGTGGACTACATGCGAGAATTTGAGCAAAAGCACGCCTGAGCGCGCACCCGACACGACAGCAACAGAAAACGGCTCCCCGAGCACGCACCGCTACCCCATCGTCCATGAACAATCCGCAAGCCTCACCCGACCTCGCCAGCCTGCGCGTGCAAATCGACAGCATCGACCAGCAACTGCTCACGCTGCTGAACCAGAGGGCGCTGGTGGCCGAACAGGTGGGCGAGGTCAAAAAGCGCGAAGGCACGCCTTTCTTCCGCCCCGACCGCGTGGCACAGGTCATTGAGAAGATCACCAACGCCAATCCCGGCCCGCTCAAGGGCCCGCATGTGGCTGCCATCTGGCGCGAAATCATGTCCGCCTGCCTGGCGCTCGAATCGCCCCAGCGCGTGGCGGTGCTCGGCCCGGAGGGGACATTCTGCGAACAGGCCGCGATTGAATTCTTCGGCGGTGCTGCCGACCTGATGTACTGCGCCAACTTTGACGAGGTGTTCCACGCCACGGCAGCGGGTAGCGCGCAGTACGGCGTGGTGGGCGTGGAGAACTCCACCGAGGGTGTGGTCACCCGCTCGCTCGACCTGTTTCTGCACACACCTACGCATGTGGTCGGCGAGGTCAGCCTGCTGGTGCGCCACAACCTGCTGCGCACCAGCAATTCGCTGGATGGCATCGAGGTGGTGCTGGCCCATCCGCAGGCGCTGGCCCAATGCCAGGCCTGGCTGTCCAAGCACCTGCCGCACGCCGAGCGCCGCCCGGTGTCCAGCAACGCCGAAGGCGCGCGACTGGCCACCACCAACCCGGCCTGGGCGGCCCTCTCCAGCGAGCGTGCGGCCACCCAGTTCGGCCTGCACATCGTCTCCCACGCCATTCAGGATGACGCATACAACCGCACGCGTTTCGCCATCATCTGCCTGCCACACACGCTGCAGACACCGCCTCCATCCGGCAAGGATTGCACGAGCCTGGTGGTCTCGGTGCCCAACCGGCCCGGCGCCGTACACGACCTGCTGGTGCCGCTCAAGACGCACGGTGTGTCCATGACGCGCTTTGAGTCGCGCCCAGCCCGCACCGGCCAGTGGGAATACTACTTCTACATTGATCTCGACGGTCACCCCGCCCAGCCCCATGTGGCACGGGCCCTGGAAGAACTGCGCAGCCTGTGCGCGTTCTACAAGGTCCTGGGGACCTACCCTGTCTCGTCATAAGGAGCCGTCGCCATGTTCGAACAATTGGGGCTGATCGGCTGCGGACTCATGGGAGGCTCGTTCGCCTTGGCCATGAAGAAGGCCGGGTTGGTCAAGCGCGTGGTGGGGTACAGCAAGTCGCCCTCCACCACCGACCGCGCCCGCCAGCTGGGCGTGATCGACGTCGAGGCACCCTCTGCCCTGCTGGCCGTGGCAGGCGCAGACATTGTGCTGGTGGCCGTACCCGTGGCGGCCACCGAAGCCACCCTCAAGGCCATCAAGCACCTTGTCACCCCCCAGATGCTGATCATGGATGTGGGCTCCACCAAGTCCGACGTGGTCCAGGCAGCGCAGCGCTCGCTACGCGACCAAGTGGGCTCCTTCGTGCCCGCACACCCCATCACGGGGCGAGAAGTGTCGGGCGTGGAACACGCCGAGGCCGACCTCTACAGCGGGCGCCAGGTGATCCTGACTCCAACCGAACGCACCCTCACCGCCCAGTTGCAGGACGCCGAAAAGATCTGGACGGCACTGGGTTGCCGCGTGACCAGCATGTCGCCGGAGTCACACGACGCGGCCTTTGCCGCCGTCAGCCACCTGCCGCATTTGCTGGCGTTCGCAATGATGAACAGCATCACGGGCCAGACGCACGGCGATGACTTCCTGTCCCTCGCAGGCCCCGGGTTCCGCGACTTCACCCGCATTGCCGCCAGCGATCCCAAAGTGTGGCGCGACATCCTGCTGTCCAACCGCGACGAGCTGATTGCCCAATCCAAGCTGTTCCAGCAGGCCCTGCGCAACATCGAGCAGGCCATGGAAAAAGGCAATGCCCAGGCGCTTGAAGACATGCTGACCTTGGCCAGCGAAACCCGGGCGCATTGGCGCATGGGCGCGAAGCGGAAATGACCCCCTGAGTCGCCTTCGGCGCCTTCCCCCAAGGGGGACGCACCCGGTGGCCTGGCGAAGCCAGCTCCACGGGTGCACTGGTGTTGGGGCGCGCCAGTTGTGCAGGCTGCCGGCCGCACGAACGCTCTTTGAGCCGCAATTGGACACAACACAACGATGTACAGCACCGCATTCCTCGATCTCCCCCCTTTGCAAGCCGCTGCGGGTGAAGTCCACCTGCCGGGTTCCAAGAGCATCTCCAACCGTGTGCTGCTGCTGGCAGCGCTGAGCAACGGCACCACCACCGTGCACGACCTGCTGGCGTCCGACGACACGCGCGTGATGCTGGACGCTCTGCGCCAGATCGGGTGCACGGTGGATGAGGCTGGAAGCACGGTGCGCATCACCGGCCTGGGTGGCCGCCTGCCCCAATCCCCCGCCAAGCTGTTCCTGGGCAATGCGGGCACGGCCATGCGCCCACTGACGGCGGCGCTGGCGCTGCTGGGTGGCGAGTTCGAGCTGTCTGGCGTGCCGCGCATGCACGAGCGCCCCATTGGCGACCTCATCGATGCGCTGCGCCAGCTGGGCTGCCAGATCGACTACCTGGGCAACGACGGCTACCCGCCGCTCAAAATCGCCCATGGCCAAGGCGTGCCTGCACTGGCACTGGCAGAGCCCATCCGCGTACGTGGCGACGTGTCCAGCCAGTTCCTCACAGCCCTGCTCATGGCGCTGCCGCTGGCGGCTGGCACGCAGGCCATCGTGATCGAGGTGGTGGGCGAGCTGATCTCCAAGCCCTACATCGCCATCACGCTGCAACTGCTGGCGCGCTTTGGCATTGTGGTCGAGCACCAGAACTGGCAGCGTTTCACCATCCCGGCAGGCAGCCGCTATCAGTCGCCCGGCAGCATCCATGTGGAGGCAGACGCCTCATCCGCTAGCTATTTCATAGCACTTGGCGCAATTACCTCTAGCGCTAGCGGCCAAAAATGGATCAAAATTCAAGGTGTGGGCCTGGATTCGATCCAGGGCGACATCCGCTTTGTCGAAGCGGCCAGGGCCATGGGCGCCGTGGTCACCGGCGGCCCCAACTGGCTGCAGATTGAACGCGGCGCCTGGCCCCTGAAGGCCATTGACCTGGACTGCAACCACATCCCCGACGCCGCCATGACGCTGGCCGTGATGGCGCTGTACGCCCAGGGCACCACCACGCTGACCAACATCGCCAGCTGGCGCGTGAAGGAAACCGACCGCATCGCCGCCATGGCCACCGAGCTGCGCAAGCTCGGCGCCACGGTGGAGGAAGGCGCGGACTACATCCGCGTGACGCCCCCGGCCCAGGTCACCGACTGGAAGGCTGCCAGCATCCACACCTACGACGACCACCGCGTGGCCATGTGCTTCTCGCTGGCCGCATTCAACCCGGCGCGTCTGCCGGTGCGCATCGAAGACCCCAAGTGCGTGGCCAAGACCTTCCCGGACTACTTCGAGGCCCTGTTCTCGGTCGCCCAGGTCGAGACCGCCCACATCCCGGTGATCTGCATCGACGGCCCCACGGCCTCGGGCAAGGGCACGGTGGCGGCGGCGGTGGCGCAGCGGCTGGGCTATCGCTTTTTGGACTCCGGCGCGATGTACCGCATCACCGCCCTGGCCGCGCTGCGGGCAGGTTTGGCCATAGACGCTGACCACGAAGCCCGGATCGCCACCCTGGCCCAGACGCTGCCGGTGCGGTTTGAGGGCGGCAAGGTGTGGCTGGGCAACGACGATGTGACCGAAGCCATCCGCACCGAAGAAGCGGGCATGAACGCCTCGCGCGTGTCCGCCCTGCCCGCCGTGCGCACGGCACTGGTCGATCTCCAGCACAGCTTTCAGCGCCTGCCGGGGCTGGTGGCCGACGGGCGCGACATGGGCACCGTGATCTTCCCCGAGGCCCCTTTGAAGGTGTATCTCACGGCCAGCGCCGCCTGTCGCGCAGAGCGCCGTTATAAGCAGTTGATTTCTAAGGGTTTTTCGGCTAGTATCGAAGACCTTCGTGCGGATCTGGAAGCGCGCGACGCCCGGGACAGTTCCCGCAGCGTTGCACCTCTCAAGCCCGCGCAGGACGCTCTGGTCCTGGACAACTCCGATTTGACGATTGAACAAGCCGTCGAAAAGGTCTTGGCTTGGTGGCAGGAGCGCCAGCCCTTCGCAGCTTCTGCGCAGCGCTGACAACGTGGAGCCCTCGGGCTCCAGGCAGTGCCGAAAGGCCTTGCCACAGGCCCACGCAGCCCCCATCGCGCGTCAGCGCACAGGTTGTGTGGATCGATAACCTAACCCGCGGCTCTGCCGCAAAAAACCACCGCAAGCAGCTATAAAAACGGTAGCAATGGTGCTGCCGGAATCCTGTTTGTGGCAAGGAAACACATGTCCGAATCTTTTGCCGCCCTTTTTGAAGAATCCTTGCAGCGCACGGAAATGCGCCCAGGCGAAGTCATCACCGCTGAAGTCGTGCGCGTTGAGCACAACTTCGTGGTCGTGAACGCTGGCCTCAAGTCCGAAGCCTACGTGCCGCTGGAAGAGTTCAAGAACGACAAGGGCGAAGTCGAAGTCCAAGTGGGTGACTTCGTGTCGGTGGCCATTGGCTCCATCGAAAACGGCTACGGCGACACCATCCTGTCGCGCGACACCGCCAAGCGTCTGGCTTCCTGGATGAGCCTGGAAAAGGCCCTGGAATCCGGCGAATTCGTCACCGGCACCACGTCCGGCAAGGTCAAGGGCGGCCTGACCGTTCTGGTCAACGGCATCCGCGCATTCCTGCCCGGTTCGCTGATCGATACCCGTCCGATCAAGGATCTGACGCCGTACGAAAACAAGACCATGGAATTCAAGGTCATCAAGCTGGACCGCAAGCGCAACAACGTGGTGCTGAGCCGCCGCGCTGTGGTGGAAGCCTCCATGGGCGAAGAGCGCGCCAAGCTGATGGAAACCCTGAAGGAAGGCTCCATCGTTCAAGGCGTGGTCAAGAACATCACCGAATACGGTGCGTTCGTGGACCTGGGCGGCATCGACGGCCTGCTGCACATCACCGACATGGCATGGCGCCGCGTGCGTCACCCCTCCGAAGTGGTGACCGCTGGCCAGGAAATCACTGCCAAGATCCTGAAGTTCGACACCGAAAAGAACCGCGTGTCCCTGGGTCTGAAGCAAATGGGCGACGACCCATGGATGGGCGTGAACCGCCGCTACCCCCAAGGCACCCGCCTGTTCGGCAAGATCACGAACATTGCCGACTACGGTGCATTCGTGGAACTCGAACCCGGCATCGAAGGCCTGGTGCACGTCTCTGAAATGGACTGGACCAACAAGAACATCGCTCCTGCCAAGCTGGTTTCGCTGGGCGACGAAGTCGAAGTCATGGTTCTGGAAATCGACGAAGACAAGCGCCGCATCAGCCTGGGCATGAAGCAGTGCAAGGCCAACCCATGGCAAGAATTCGCACAGGACACGAAGCGCGGCGACCGCGTCAAGGGTCCGATCAAGTCGATCACCGACTTCGGCGTGTTCGTGGGCCTGGCTGCCGGCATCGACGGCCTGGTGCACCTGTCTGACCTGTCGTGGAACGAACCCGGCGAAGCCGCTGTTCGCAACTACAAGAAGGGCCAGGAAGTCGAAGCGATCGTGCTGGCCGTGGACGTGGACCGCGAACGCATCTCGCTGGGCATCAAGCAGCTCGACGGCGACCCATTCACGACCTTCGTGACCGTGAACGACAAGGGTCAGACGGTGACCGGCAAGGTCAAGACCGTGGACGCCCGTGGCGCTGAAATCGACCTCGGCGAAGACATCGTGGGCTACCTGCGCGCTTCGGAAATCTCCCGCGACCGCGTGGAAGATGCCCGCAACGTGCTGAAGGAAGGCGACGAAGTCACGGCCGTGGTGGTGAACGTGGATCGCAAGACCCGCAACATCCAGCTGTCGATCAAGCAAAAGGACATGGCTGACGAACAAGGCGCCATGGCCAACCTGAGCCAGCAATCGAGCCGCGAAAGCGCCGGCACGACCAGCCTGGGCGCCCTGCTGCGCGCCAAGCTGGACAACTCGGAAAAGTAAAGCGCTGACCCGTTAAACGGTCAGACAGCGGGCGCCTCGGCGCCCGCTCTTTTTTCAGCCAAGACTGCCTATGTCCCAAGATTCCATGACCCGCTCAGACCTCGTCGAAGAACTGGCCGCCCGTTTCGGCCAGCTCACCCACCGCGATGCCGAATACGCCGTCAAGACCATTCTGGACGCCGTGGGCGAGGCCCTGGTGCGCGGGCACCGCATCGAGATCCGGGGCTTTGGCAGCTTCTCGGTCAACCACCGCCCTCCTCGCATGGGCCGCAATCCACGCAGCGGCGAGGCCGTGGCCATTCCCGAAAAGCGTGTGCCCCATTTCAAGCCGGGCAAGGCCCTGCGCGAAGCCGTCGACAAACGCACGGCCGAAATGGAAGAAAAGGCACCGCCCGCAACGGGCACCCTGGGCAACTGATATCAAATTGATAGCAGCAAGTGCATGATTCACTAGCGCCTGCTGCCGTTTTAGCTTGTATTGACCTGAGAGACGGCATACGCAGGCCCCCTGCGCCAAGCTCTTAGAATCGCCCCACCACTGGGGAGACCGATGAAATACCTCCTGTGGCTGCTCAAGGCAGCCATTTTTTTTACGCTCTTCGCCTTCGCGCTGAACAACCAGCAGGATGCGACCGTGCATTTCTTCTTTGGCACGCAATGGCGCGCGCCGCTGGTGCTGGTGGTGCTGACCGCATTTGCCGCAGGTCTGGTCGTTGGGGCCTTGGGCATGGTGCCGCGCTGGTGGCGCCACCGCAACGCTGCACGCCGCGCCCAGGCCGCCGTCGTGGTGGCACCAGCGCCCACAGCTCCCCCCGCCGCGAGCCCCACTCCAGCAGTGCCCCCACCACCTCCTGACCTGCCCTCGATCCATGGAATTTGACCTGAGCTGGATACTGCTGGGCCTGCCCCTGGCGTTTGTGCTGGGCTGGCTGGCGTCGCGTTTTGACCTGCGCCAGCTGCGCGCCGAAAACCGCCGCGCCCCAAAGGCCTACTTCAAGGGCCTGAACTTCCTGCTCAACGAGCAGCAGGACCAAGCCATCGACGCCTTCATTGAGGCCGTGCAGAACGACCCCGACACCTCCGAGCTGCACTTCGCCCTGGGCAACCTGTTTCGCCGCCGGGGCGAATACGACCGCGCTGTGCGGGTGCATGAGCATCTGCTCTCGCGCGGCGACCTCTCCCGTACCGACCGCGAGCGCGCCCAGCATGCGCTGGCCCTCGACTTCCTGAAGGCCGGGCTGCTTGACCGCGCCGAAGACGCGCTGCAGCGGCTGGAAGGCACCCCGTTCGAGGCGCAGGCCCGCCTGGCGCTGCTGGCTATTTACGAACGCTCGCGCGACTGGCCCCATGCCGCCAGCATCGCCCGCAAGATGCACACCGCCGACCAGGGCGACTTCAGCACGCGGCAGGCCCACTACCTGTGCGAACAGGCCTTGGCGCTCATTGCGCAAGGCGACCTGCCGGGCGCCCAGGCTCTGCTCGACCAGGCCGTGGCTGCCGCCCCCGAGGCAGCGCGCGCACGCATCGAACTGGCGCGCCTGCAACGCCTGATGGGCCAGCCGGCCGCCGTGCTGTCCACCCTCAAAACGCTGGGCGAGCGCAACCCCGCCGCTCTGCCCCTGGCCGCCCCGCTGATGGTCGAAGCCGCAACAGCCACCGGCCGTACCCCCGAAGTCCACGCCCTGCTGCAGGCCCACTATGCACAGGCTCCTTCGCTGGACGTGCTGGAAAGCATCGTGGCCATGGAAGCTGCCGACGAAGCCACCCGCCCGTCCGCCCGCCAGCGCTATGTGGAGCACTTGGACAAGGAACGCTCCCTGGTCGCCGCCGCCAAATGGCTGGCCACCGAAAAGCTGGAACACGAAGAATTCCACCCCCAGGTGCAACGTGCGCTGGATCATGCCGTCAAACCCCTCACCCGCTATCGCTGCGCGGCCTGCGGTTTTGAAGCGCGCCAGCATTTCTGGCAATGCCCCGGCTGCCAGACCTGGGACAGCTACCCCGCACGCCGGGTCGAAGAACTCTGACCCAAGCATTCATCCCCAACGCTGTAAGACCTTTGCCATGCTGAAGAAACTGCTAACCCTGCTGGTTGCCACGCTGCTCGCTACCGCCACCTGGGCCGCCGTGGACGTGAACACCGCTACCGAGGCTGAACTCGACGGCATCAAGGGCATCGGCCCCGGCCTGTCGGGCCGCATCCTGCAAGAGCGCCAAAGCGCGCCCTTCAAGGACTGGGCCGACTTCATCGGCCGTGTGGGCGGCGTGGGCAACAAGAGTGCCGTCAACTTCTCTAAAGAGGGCCTGACCGTCAACGGCAAGAAGTACAGTGCGGCGGCAGCCGCCAAGGCAGAAGCCAAAAACAACAAGAAGCACAGCAGCCCCCACGCAGCAGACCGCAAAGCCCGTGGCGGCGCTGACAAGGACGCCGCAACGGCTACCACGCCAGCCACATCACCCGCCACGGCGACGGCGGCACCGACAGCGCTAACGCCCGCCCCCGCAACAGGCGCTAGCAAAAACTAAGCACGCTTCACAAGCAGCAAGCCCGCTCCAGCGGGCTTGTTTTTTTGCAGTAGGGCGAGTGCAACGGCAAGGGCTGGGCAGGGTTTTTAGGGGCTGCCCCTAAAATCAATCGCGCATGCCCCTGATCACGCTCATCCTCCTCCCCTTCATCGGCAGCCTGCTGGCAGCGGTTCTGCCGTCCAACGCTCGCAATACCGAGTCCACCCTGGCGGGCCTTATCGCCGTGTTCTGCACAGCGCAGGCGGCGCTCTACTTCCCGGAGATTGCGGATGGTGGCGTGATCCGGCAAGAGCTGACCTGGCTGCCCGCCCTGGGCCTGAACCTCGTCATCCGCATGGATGGCTTTGCGTGGATGTTCTGCATGCTGGTGCTGGGCGTGGGCAGCCTGGTGGTGCTGTACGCTCGCTACTACATGTCTGCGGCCGATCCGGTGCCGCGCTTCTTTTCGTTTTTTCTGGCCTTCATGGGCGCGATGGCAGGTGTGGTGCTGTCGGGCAACATCATCCAGATCGCGTTCTTCTGGGAGCTGACCAGCCTGTTCTCCTTCCTGCTGATCGGCTACTGGCACCATCGCAAGGATGCCCGGCGTGGCGCGCGCATGGCGCTCACGGTGACGGGCACGGGGGGGCTGGCCATGCTGGCGGGCATGCTGGTGCTGGGCCACATCGTGGGCAGCTACGACCTGGACCATGTGCTGGTTGCGGCCCAGCTCATCCAGAACCATCCGCTCTACACCACCGCGCTTGTCCTGATTCTGCTGGGTGCGCTCACCAAAAGCGCGCAGTTCCCGTTCCACTTCTGGCTGCCCAACGCCATGGCCGCGCCCACGCCCGTGTCGGCGTACCTGCACTCGGCCACCATGGTCAAGGCGGGCGTGTTTCTGCTGGCGCGCCTGTGGCCCGCGCTTGCGGGCACCGAGCAGTGGTTCTGGCTGGTGGGCGGCGCGGGCTTGGCCACGCTGCTGGTGGGTGGCTATGCAGCCATGTTCCAGAACGACCTGAAAGGGCTGCTGGCGTACTCGACCATCTCGCACCTGGGCCTGATCACCCTGCTGCTGGGCCTGAACAGCCCGCTGGCCGCCGTCGCAGCGGTCTTTCACATCATGAACCACGCGACCTTCAAGGCCTCACTGTTCATGGCGGTGGGCATCGTGGACCATGAAAGCGGCACGCGCGACATACGCCGCCTGTCGGGCCTGCGCACCATGATGCCGATCACCGCCACGCTGGCCATGGTGGCCAGCGCGGCCATGGCGGGCGTGCCACTGCTCAACGGCTTCCTGTCCAAGGAAATGTTCTTTGCCGAGACGGTGTACGTGAACACCACGCCATTGCTCGAATGGCTGCTGCCGGTGGCCGCCACGGTGGCCGGCATGTTCAGCGTGGCGTATTCGCTGCGCTTCACGGTGGATGTGTTCTTCGGCCCGCCCGCTACGGACCTGCCGCGTCATCCCCACGAGCCCCCGCACTGGATGCGCGTGCCGGTCGAACTGCTGGTGCTGGCCTGCTTGGTAGTGGGCACGCTGCCCGCGTGGTCGGTGGGGGCCTACCTGGCCGCCGCCGCACGGCCCGTGGTGGGTGGCGAGCTGCCCACCTACAGCCTGGCGGTCTGGCATGGCTTCAACACACCCTTTGTGATGAGCCTGGTCGCTTTGGGCGGGGGTATTGCGCTCTACGCGCTGCTGCGCTGGCAGCGCGAAAAGGGCGCCATCGATGCGCCACCGGTCATGCGCCGCATCAGCGGCCAGCGGGCCTTTGAGGCCACGCTGACCCTGCTCAGCCTGATGGGCCGCAATGGCCGCCGCCTGCTGGGCACCGGTCGCTTGCAGTGGCAGATGCTGTGGCTGGTGTGCGCCGCGCTGGTGGCGGGCACCCTGCCGCTGTGGGCGCGGGGCCTGCCAATTGGCGACCGGGTGCAGCTGCCGCTGTCGCCTGCCTTTACGCTGCTGTGGCTGCTGGGCGCCGTGTGCGCCGTGGCGGCAGCCTGGCAGGCCAAATACCACCGGTTGGCGGCCCTCACGCTGCTCGGTGGCTCCGGGCTGTGTGTGTGCCTGACCTTCCTGTGGTTCTCGGCCCCCGACCTGGCACTCACGCAGATCGTGGTGGAGGTGGTGACCACCATCCTCATCCTGCTGGGCCTGCGCTGGTTGCCGCGGCGCGACGAGAGCCTGCGTGTGCCCACGCTGGCTGAAGAGCGCCGCACCCAGCTGCGCCGCTACCGCGACATGGCGTTGACGCTGGCTGCCGGTGGCGGCATGGCGCTGCTGTCGTTCGCGATGATGAGCCGCCCCTTTCCCGACAGCACCTCCACCTTCTTCCTGGAACGCGCACTCACCGAAGGGGGCGGCACCAACGTGGTCAACGTGATGCTGGTGGACTTCCGGGGTTTTGACACTTTTGGCGAGATCGTGGTGCTGGGCATCGTGGCGCTCACGGTGTATGCGCTGCTGCGGCGCTTCCGCCCCGCGCGCGAGGTGATGGATCTGCCGCCCCAGCAGCGCGCACTGCCCGCCGATGTGGACACCGACCTGGCCAACCCGCGCCAGACCGCTGACACCGCCGTGGGCTACCTCATGGTGCCCGCCGTGCTGGTGCGGCTGATGCTGCCCTTTGCCACGCTGGTGGCGGTCTACCTGTTCATGCGCGGCCACAACGAGCCCGGCGGCGGCTTTGTGGCGGGGCTGGTGTTCTCGGTGGCCCTGCTCCTGCAGTACATCGTGTCGGGCACGTCCTGGGTCGAGGCCCACCTGCCGCTGTACCCAAGGCGCTGGATTGGCGTGGGCCTGCTCGCCGCACTGGCCACGGGCCTGGGCGCATTGGCCTGGGGCTATCCGTTTTTGACCAGCCACACGGCGCATTTTTCGCTGCCCGTGGTGGGTGAGATCCATGTGGCCAGCGCACTGTTCTTCGACATCGGCGTGTTCACCCTGGTGGTGGGCTCCACCATGCTCATCCTCACCGGCATTGCCCACCAGTCGGTGCGCAGCCACCGCTACAACAACGCACGCGCGGCCGAAGAAGCCCAGGCCGCCGCCACACCAGGAGAAGGCCCATGGAACTGATACTGGCCCTGGCCATCGGCGTGCTCACCGGCTCCGGCGTATGGCTGCTGCTGCGGCCGCGAACCTTCCAGGTCATCATGGGCCTGTCGCTGCTGTCGTACGCCGTCAACCTGTTCATCTTCAGCATGGGCCGCCTCGGCCTCGCGATTGACAAGGAGCCCGTGCTGCAGCCCGGGGTGCCGCAAGACCTGGCCCACTATGCCGACCCCATGCCCCAGGCGCTCACCCTGACGGCCATCGTGATCGGCTTTGCCATGACCGCCCTCTTCCTGGTGGTGTTGCTGGCATCGCGTGGCATGGCGGGCACCGACCATGTGGACGGCACCAAGGGTAAAGACGTGCAGGAAATGCCATGACGGGAGGCATGAGCATCACCGCATCGATCACCGCGTGGCTGATGCCGCACCTGATCCTTGCGCCCATTGCACTGCCCCTGCTCACGGCCGGGCTCATGCTGCTGCTGCGCGAAGAGCGCCAGCGCACCAAGGTCACGCTCAACATCACCTCGACCCTGGTGGGCCTGGTGGTGGCCGTGCTGCTGCTGGTGCAGGCCAAGGAGCCCAGCGTGCAGACCAGCCTAGGCGTGTACCTGCCGGGCAACTGGCCCGCGCCGTTCGGCATCGTGCTGGTCATCGACCGCCTGTCGGCCATGATGCTGGTGCTGACCAGCACGGTGGCGCTGGCCACGGTGCTGTTCTCGGCCGCGCGCTGGCACCGGGCGGGCGTGCACTTTCACCCGCTGTTCCAGTTCCAGCTCATGGGGCTGGCCGGGGCGTTTCTCACGGCCGACCTGTTCAACCTGTTCGTGTTCTTCGAGATCATGCTGGCGGCGTCCTATGGGCTGCTGCTGCATGGCTCGGGCCGCCCGCGCGTGTCGGCGGGGCTGCACTACATCGCCATCAACCTCGCGGCGTCGTCGCTGTTCCTCATCGGGGTGTCGATGCTCTACGGCATCACCGGCACGCTCAACATGGCCGACCTGGCGCAGAGCATTGCGGGCGTGGCCGTGGCAGACCGGGGTCTGCTGCATGCGGCCGCTGCCATTCTGGCAGTGGCCTTCCTCATCAAGGCCGCCGTGTGGCCGCTTAACTTCTGGCTGGTGCCCGCCTACAGCGCGGCCACCGCGCCCGTGGGTGCGCTGTTTGCGCTCATGACCAAGGTGGGCGTGTACAGCGTGCTGCGGCTGTGGACGCTGCTGTTCGGCGCGGAGGCCGGTGAGTCCGCGCTGTTTGGCAGTCAGTGGCTCATCGGCGGCGGCATGCTGACCATGGCGTTTGGTGCCATTGGCATGCTGGGCTCGCAGCGCCTGGGGCATCTGGCCGGGTTCAGCGCCGTGTTGTCATCGGGCACGCTGCTGGCCGCTGTGGGCTTCGGGCAAAACCTGCTCACCAGCGGGCTGCTGTACTACCTGCTCAGCTCCACGCTGGCTGTGAGTGCATTGTTCCTGCTCACCGACCTGATTGACCGCTGGCGTAACGACGGGGCCAATCTGGCGCCGTACGAGCAGACCGACGACGCGCCCTTTCTGTCGGCCGACCTGGTGCCCACCGAGGGCATGAACCTGGACGACAAGGAACAAGCGCTGATCGGCCAGGTCATCCCCGCCGCTGCGGCCTTTCTGGGCCTGGCGTTCATGGCCTGCACGCTGGTGATTGCGGGCCTGCCGCCCCTGCCCGGCTTTGTGGGCAAGTTCGCCATGGTCCATGCACTGCTCAACCCGCTGGGGCTGGGCGCGGCCCAGGGCTTCCGCCTGGGCGCTGCGGGCTGGACGCTGGTGGCGCTGCTGGTGGGCTCGGGGCTGCTGGCACTGCTGGCGCTCACGCGCGCAGGCATTCGCCATTTCTGGTCGGCCCAGGGCCGGGCTTCCCCACAGCTCCTGGTGCTGGAGGGACTGCCCATTGCCCTGCTGCTGCTGGCCTGCGTGGCGCTGGTATGGCAAGCCGGTGCAGTGATGCGCTACACCCAGGCCACAGCCGATGCCCTGCATGCGCCCGGCACCTATGTGCGTGCGGTGATGACCGCTGCGCCTGTTGCACCTTCGCCTGCGGCAGCGCCTGAAACCATGCCCCCGGGGAGCAAGCCATGACCCAGCCAGGCCCATCTACGGCATCCAACGCCCCCGCCGTTCCCCCGCGCCCCAGTCTGTTGCGGCGCCTGGTCCCGGCCCCGCTGCTCTCGCTGGCGCTGCTGGGCCTGTGGCTGCTGCTCAACCGCAGCCTGAGTGCAGGTCACCTGGTGCTGGGCACCATGCTGGCACTGGCCATCCCGCTGCTCACGGCCGGGCTGCGCCCGCTGCCGGTGCGCATCCGCAAGCCGGGCACCGTCTTGCGCCTGGCGCTCACGGTGGTGGCAGACACCACCCGGTCCAACCTGGCCGTGGCCCGCCTGCTGCTGGCGCCCGGCCGCCGTCGCCACCCCGCGGGCTTTGTGCACATTCCGCTGGACGTGCGCGACCCCAACGCACTGGCCGTGCTGGCGATGATCGTGTGCATCACGCCCGGCACCGCCTGGGCCGAGATTTCGCTGGATCGCAGCATGCTGCTGCTGCACGTGCTGGAGCTGGACGACCCCGCCACGGTGATCGCTGAGGTGAAGCAGCGCTACGAGGCCCCCTTGATGGAGATTTTTGAATGACCCCCGTGCTGGACTGGGCCCTGCCGGCCGCCCTGCTCATGCTCGCGCTGGCCATGGGCTGTGCATTGATCCGACTGCTCAAGGGCCCGTCCGCGCAAGACCGCGTGCTGGCGCTGGACTGCATGTACCTGAGCGGCATGCTGATGATGCTGGTGCTGGGCCTGCTCTACGGCAGCAAAAACTACTTCGAGGCGGCACTGCTGCTGGCGCTGTTCAGCTTTGTCGGCTCCATGGCCATGGCCAAGTTTTTGCTGCGCGGCGAGGTGATCGAATGACCGACGCTGCCACCACCGCCACCGCGGTTCTTCCGCTATGGCTGGAAATCATCGTCGCCGTGCTGGTGCTGGCCGGTGCTGCCCTGGCCCTGCTGGGCTCCATCGGGCTGCTGCGGCTGCCCACGTTTTTTGAACGGGTACACGCGCCCTCCATCATCGCCACGCTGGGCTGCTGGCTGATCATGCATGGCACGGTGCTGTACTTCTCGGTGGCCGACAGCAGCCTGGCGTTGCACGCGCTGCTGATTGCCGTGTTCGTGGCGATCACGGTGCCCATCATGTCGATCTTTCTGATGCGTGCGGCGTTGTTCCGCGCCCGGCAGGCCGGGCGCGATGTGCCACCCAGCCTGAGCCGGCCCAAGGTGGATGGCGGCACAGAAGCCAAAGACTCCTGATCACTTACCCTTGATCAATTACTCCTGATTTGATAGCTGCAGGCGCATATGAAACATGCGCCTGCAGCAGTTTTGGCTCTTATTTCGTCCCTGGCGCACCAAACCCGCCGCCGCCGGGGGTGTGGATCTCGAACACATCGCCCGGCGCCATCTCGGCCTGGCCAATGTGGTCCAGCAGCTCCACCCGGCCATCGCTGCGCACCACCTTGTTGATGCCCACGGCGCCCGGCTGACCACCCGCCATGCCAAACGCGCCATGGTGGCGGCCGTTGGACAAGATGCTGGCCGTCATCGGTTCCAGGAAGCGTACGCGGCGAATGCCGCCATCCCCGCCCTTGTACTGCCCCGCACCGCCCGAGCCCTTGCGAATCTCGTAGCCCTCCAGCCGCACCGGAAAGCGGAACTCCAGCACCTCCGGGTCCGTGAGGCGCGAGTTGGTCATGTGGCACTGCACGACGCTGGTGCCGTCAAAACCGCCCGCCAGTTGCCCGTTCGCATCCCATACCCCACCCGCGCCGCTGCCACCCGAGATGGTCTCGTAGTACTGGTAGCGCGTGCTGCCAAAGGTGAAGTTGTTCATGGTGCACTGCCCCGCCGCCATCAGGCCCAGCGCGCCGTACAGCGCATTGGTGATGCAGGTGGAAGTCTCCACATTGCCCGCCACCACCGAGGCCGGCGGATTCGGGTTGAGCATGCTCCCCGGCGGGATGATGACGTTGAGCGGCTTCAGGCACCCCGCGTTCAGCGGAATGTCGTCATCCACCAGCGTGCGGAACACGTACAGCACCGCCGCCATACACACCGCCGTGGGCGCGTTGAAGTTGTTGGTCTGCTGCGGGCTGGTGCCGGTGAAGTCGATGGTGGCGCTGCGGCTCGCTGCATCCACCTTCACGGCCACGCTGATCTGCGCGCCGTTGTCCAGCGGTAGCGTGAAGCTGCCATCCTTCAACCGTGTGATGACGCGGCGCACGGATTCTTCCGCGTTGTCCTGCACATGGCGCATGTAGGCCTGCACGACATCGAGCCCAAACTCGCCCACCATGCGGCGCAGCTCCTGCTGACCTTTCTCGTTGGCAGCGATCTGCGCACGCAAGTCCGCCATGTTCTGCTGAGGGTTGCGTGATGGGTATTCGCCGCTCTCCAGCAGCGCAACCATCTCCGCCTCGCGCAGCACGCCGCGCTCCACCAGCTTCACGTTGTTGATCTGCACGCCCTCTTCCTCGATGCGCGTGGAGAACGGCGGCATCGACCCCGGCGTGGTGCCACCCACATCCGCGTGGTGGCCCCGGCTGCCCACATAGAACGTGGGCGTGGCCTCGTCAGCGATGTAGACCGGCGTGATGACCGTGATATCGGGTAGGTGCGTGCCGCCGTGGTACGGGTCGTTGAGCACGAACACGTCGCCGGGCTGCATCTTGCCGCTGTTCTCGCGGATCACGGTCTTGATGCTCTCGCCCATCGAGCCCAGGTGCACGGGCATGTGCGGCGCATTGGCAATCAGGTTGCCCGCCGTGTCGAACAGCGCGCAGCTGAAGTCAAGGCGTTCCTTGATGTTGACGGAGTACGCCGTGTTCTGCAGCTGCAAGCCCATCTGCTCGGCGATGTTCATGAACAGGTTGTTGAACACCTCCAGCAGCACCGGGTCCACGGTGGTGCCCACGGCATGCTGCACGGCGCGTGCCACGCGGCGGTTGAGCAGCAGGTGGTCCAGGTCGGTCAGCGCGGCCTCCCAGCCGGGCTCGACTATTGTTGTGGCGTTCTTCTCCGCAATGATGGCCGGGCCGGGGATCACATCGCCGGGGCGCAGGTCCTCGCGCACCACCAGCGCCGCGTCGTGCCAGGCGGGCACGCCGTCTACACCACCGGTGTACATGCGCACGGTGCTGCGGCGCGGCACCTCGCGGGCGGCCTGCAGCGCATGGCGTGGCTCCTCGGGCGCATCGCCGGGCACCACGGCCTCGACCGATACGGCCTCCACCACCAAGCCCTTGCCGTGCATGAGAAAGGCAAAGCGCTGGCGGTAGGCGGCTTCAAAGCCTGCGGTGATCTCGGCCAATGAACCGAACGGAACGATCAGCGCCGAGTCGCTGCCCTCGTAGCGCACATGCACGCGGCGGTGCACCACGGCTGTGCCCGCGCCCACCTGCTGGCGCTCCAGCTCGGTGCGTGCGGTGGTGGCCAGTTGGTCCAGCGTGGCTTCGATGCTTGCGAGTGCATCGGGCACCAGTTTGGCTTCTACGGCCTGTTCGCGGATCACGTTCTGGTCCGCCAGGCCCATCCCATAGGCACTGAGCACACCCGCCAGTGGGTGCACAAACACGCGCGTCATGCCCAGTGCATCGGCCACCAGGCACGCATGCTGGCCGCCTGCGCCGCCAAAACACTGCAGCGTGTAGCGCGTTACGTCATACCCGCGCGCGACGCTGATCTTCTTGATGGCATTGGCCATCTGCTGCACGGCGATCTGGATAAAGCCGTGGGCGACATCCTCGGCGCTGCGCCCGGTTTGGGTGGCAAGGTCGCCAAACTTGTGCGCCACGGCGTGGCCATCCAGCGCCTCGTTGGCCGCGTGGCCAAACACCTTGGGGAAATGCGCGGGCTGGATCTTGCCCACCATCACATTCGCATCGGTCACGGCCAGCGGGCCGCCCCGGCGGTAGCTGGCGGGGCCGGGGTTGGCGCCCGCGCTTTCGGGGCCCACGCGGAAGCGTGCGCCATCAAAACCGAGGATGGAGCCGCCGCCCGCCGCCACGGTGTGGATGCTCATCATGGGCGCGCGCATGCGCACGCCCGCCACCTGGGTCTCGAACTCGCGCTCAAACTCGCCCGCGTAGTGGCTCACATCGGTGCTGGTGCCGCCCATGTCAAAGCCGATGACCTTGTCGTGCCCCGCCAACCCGGCAGTGCGCGCCATGCCGACGATGCCGCCTGCGGGGCCACTCAGGATCGCGTCCTTGCCCTGGAACACCTGTGCGTCCGTGAGTCCGCCCGACGACTGCATGAAGAACAGCTTCACGCCCGGCATTTCGCTCGCTACCTGGTCCACATAACGGCGCAGGATGGGTGACAGGTAGGCATCGACCACCGTGGTGTCGCCCCGGCTCACCAGCTTCATCATGGGGCTGGTGGCATGCGATGCGCTCACCTGCGTAAAGCCGATCTCGCGCGCAATGCGGGCTGCAGCCTCTTCGTGTGCGGTGTAGCGGTAGCCGTGCATGAACACGATGGCCGCGCTGCGCAGGCCCGCGTCGTAGGCGGCCCACAGACGTTCCTTCAAATGCGCTTCGTCCAGCGGCTCGATCACTTCGCCCTGCGCGCCCATGCGCTCCTGGGCTTCCACCACGCGCTCGTACAGCAGCTCGGGCAGCACGATATGGCGATCAAACAGGCGCGGGCGGTTCTGGTACGCAATGCGCAGCGCGTCCTTGAAGCCTTTGGTGGTGATGAGCAGCGTGGGCTCGCCCTTGCGCTCCAAGAGAGCGTTGGTGGCCACGGTGGTGCCCATCTTCACGCACTCCACCAGCGCAGGCGTCACCGGCTCGCCGGGCTGCAGGCCCAGCAGGTGGCGAATGCCCGCCACGGCCGCGTCCTTGTACTGCTCGGGGTTCTCGGACAGCAGCTTGTGCGTGACCAGCGTGCCGTCCGGGCGCTTGCCCACCACATCGGTGAAGGTGCCGCCCCGGTCGATCCAGAACTGCCAGCGGGCCAAAGAAGAAGCTTGTTGGGACATGGTGATGCTATCTAATCAATAGCTGCCAGCGCATTCAATACCTGCGCTACAGCCGCTTTTCATTCAAAAATTCAAAATCGGAGGCCCTGGGTCACAACGACGCAGCCGAGCGCGCCGCCTGGTCGTACATGCCCGAGAGCACACGCAGCAAACGGGCCAGCTCGCCAATGTCGCGGTTGAGCGCGTCGTCGGCCTTGAGCGCATCGATCAGGCAGCTCTCGCGGATCTCGCGGTAGCGCTGCACGTAGGCGCGGCCGGTGTCGGTGGCGGCATAGGTCACTTCCTTGCCATTCTTTTGCGAGGCCACCACGCCCAGGGTCTGCAGCTTTTTGAGCGAGTAGTTCACCAGGTGCGTGTCTTCCACGTTCATGATGAAGCAGATGTCGGCCAGGCGCTTGTCGCGTGCGCGGTGCGTGACATGGTGCAGCACCACCACGTCGAGCGGCGTCAGGTCCTTGAGGCCCGCCGCCGCCATGCAATGCACCACCCAGCGGTGGAACGCATTGCCCGCCACGATGAGGCCAAACTCGAACTCGCTCATCTCCGCGCTCTGCGCCGACACCAAGTGCGCCGATGACACGATGGGACCGGAGTCGGCTTTGGGTGGAAGCGCGGACTTGGCCTTGGGCTTGGCGTCAGATTTCATGGCGGTTTCAGGCCTGCGGGTTCTGTCATTGGCACGGGATATGCATGGGGCATTGTAGGCAAGTCGATGGTAATTTGTTGGCAATTTGTCAGCGTTTAGGCAAAACACCTATCGCAATCGGATCGGCTTCCGATACAGTGATTTGTTACATCCAACCTTGTACGTACAACCCTGCGGAGCAATATCCATGAAGCGTCGAATCTTCCCCGTGACCGCACTCGCCCTGACCCTGGCTGCGGGCCTGTCTGCCACCTCGGCATTCGCCCAGACCAAGTGGGACCTGGCCGCCGCCTACCCTGCCACCAACTTCCACACCGAGAATATGGTGCAGCTGGCCAGCGATGTGGACAAGGCCACGGGCGGCAAGCTCAAGATCACGGTGCATGCCAACGCCGCGCTGTTCAAGGCCCCTGAAATCAAGCGCGCCGTGCAAGGCGGCCAGGCGCAGATGGGCGAGATCCTGCTGGCCAACTTCCAGAACGAATGGCAGCTGTTTGGTGTGGATGGCCTGCCCTTCCTGGCCGACAGCTACGACGCATCCAAAAAGCTCTACGCCGCCCAAAAGCCCTTCCTGGAAAAGAAGCTGGCTGAGCAGGGAATGATGCTGCTGTACGCCGTGGCCTGGCCTCCACAAGGCATCTACACCAAGAAGCCGCTGGCCTCTGCCGCTGACCTCAAGGGCATCAAGTGGCGCGCCTACAGCCCTGCCACCGCCCGCATTGCCGAGCTGGTCGGGGCCCAGCCCGTGACGGTGCAGGCTGCGGAGTTCTCGCAGGCCCTGGCCACGGGCGTGGTCGAATCGACGATGACCTCGGGCGCGACCGGTGTGGACAGCAAGCTGTACGAACACCTCAAGTTCTACTACGACACCCAGGCCTGGCTGCCCAAGAACGCCGTGCTGGTGAACAAGAGGGCGTTTGACGCGCTGGACAAGCCCAGCCAGGAAGCGCTGCTGAAGGCCGGTGCTGACGCCGAAGCACGCGGCTGGGCCAACAGTGCCAAGGTCAACACCGATACCGTCGCCAAGCTCAAGGCCAATGGCATGGACGTGGTGACCCCACCGGCCGCGCTGAAGGCCGACATGGCCAAGGTGGGTGACACCATGCTCAAGGAATGGCTGGACAAGGCCGGCCCCGAAGGCAAGGCGCTCATCGACGCCTACCGCAAGTAAGCCCAGGCGCCTACGCACATGCGTCGTCTGCTGGACTTTTTGTACGACAGCGCCGCCGCCCTGGCGGCGCTTTTCATGGTCGGCCTGCTGGGGATGGTGTTACTGTCCATCGCCAGCCGGCAGTTCCACTTTCACGTGCCGGGCACGGACGCCTATGCGGGCTATCTGATGGCCGCATCGGGCTTCCTGGCACTCGCCCACACCTTGAAGCGCGGCGAGCACATCCGCGTCACGCTGCTGCTCAACTTTTTGAAGGGCGGCGCCAAGAAGGCGTTCGAGATCTGGGCTTTGGCCATTGCCACCCTGCTCGCCGTGCTGTTTGCGGTGTACAGCTGCAAGCTGGCCTGGCAGTCGCATGAGTTCCACGACATCTCCACCAGCAGTGACGCCACACCGCTGTGGATTCCCCAGATCGCCATGGCCGTGGGCACAGTGATTCTGGCCATCGCGTTCCTGGACGAGCTGGTGCTGGAGATGATGGGCAAGCGTGTGGATGCCTCCTCTGGCGAAGCATTGCGCAATGAATAACCCCTGCTGCACGACCTACCATGAGTGATCTCGCCATAACCGGCCTGCTCGTACTGTCGCTGTTCCTGATTCTGGGCAGCGGCGTATGGATCGGGCTCACCCTCTCCGGCGTCGCCTGGATCGCCATGCAGCTGTTCTCTGCCCGCCCGGCGGGCGATGCGATGGCTGTCACCATCTGGGGCAGCGCCTCCAGCTGGACGCTCACGGCCCTGCCCCTGTTCATCTGGATGGGTGAAATCCTGTTCCGCACCCGCTTGTCGCAAGACATGTTCAAGGGCCTGGCCCCTTGGGTGCAGGCGCTGCCGGGCCGGCTGCTGCACACCAACGTGGTGGGCTGCACCATCTTTGCCGCTGTGTCGGGGTCCAGCGCTGCCACCTGCGCCACCATCGGCAAGATGACGCTGCCCGAGCTGACGCGCCGCGGCTACCCCGAGCACATGGTGGTGGGCACGCTGGCGGGCGCGAGCACGCTGGGTCTGTTGATCCCGCCGTCCATCATCATGATCGTGTACGGCGTGTCGGCCGAGGTGTCGATCTCGCAACTGTTCATTGCGGGCGTGCTGCCGGGCATCCTGCTGGCGGCGCTGTTCTCGGGCTACATCATGCTGTGGGCGCTGCGCCACCCCGAGCAGGTGCCCGCCGCCGATGTGCGCATGAGCTTCATGCAAAAGCTGTCGGAATCGCGCAGCCTGATTCCCGTGGTGCTGCTGATTGCGGCCGTGCTGGGCAGCATCTACACCGGCTTTGCCACCGCCACCGAGGCAGCGGCCGTGGGCGTGGTGGGCTCGCTGGTACTGTCGGCCGTTCAGGGCTCGATGACCTGGGGCACCTTCAAGGAATCGCTGATGGGCGCCACGCGCCTGTACTGCATGATCGCCCTGATCCTCGCGGGCGCTGCGTTCCTCACGCTGGCCATGGGCTACATCGGCCTGCCGCGCCACTTGGCGGAGTGGATCGCGTCGCTGGGCTTGAACCAAGCCCAGCTCATCGTCGCGCTGGCCGTTTTCTACATCATCCTGGGCTGCTTTCTCGACGGCATCTCGATGGTGGTGCTAACCATGGGCGTGCTCATGCCCACGGTGCAGGCGGCTGGCATCGACACCATCTGGTTTGGCATCTTCATCGTGCTGGTGGTCGAGATGGCGCAGATCACGCCGCCTGTGGGCTTCAACCTGTTTGTGTTACAGGGCATGACGGGGCGCCAGCTGCCCTGGATTGCCAAGGTGGCCATGCCCATGTTCTTGCTGATGTGTGGCGCCGTGGCGTTGATCTATGTCTTCCCTGGCATCGTGACCTGGTTGCCACAGCAGATGTCGGCGCGCTGAACGCACCTGCCACCAGCAGGCACCACCAAGCGGGGCGCCCCCCACCGGGGACGCCCCGCTTGGCGTTTTGAGAGATGGAGAGCCGCCCGTCCCACGCCTCAAAATCCAGCGACAATGGTCCGATGTTGAACGTTCTTGCCATCTGCATCGGGGCCTGTGTGGGCGCACTGGCGCGCTGGCGCCTGGGCCTGTGGCTCAGCCCTGGCGGGCTGATCCCCTGGGGCACCCTCGCCGCCAACCTGGTGGGCGGCTACCTGATTGGCGCGTGTGTGGCCGTGTTCCACGCCATGCCCCAGCTGGACCCCGTGTGGCGGCTGGCGCTGGTCACCGGGTTTCTGGGCGCGCTCACCACGTTCTCCAGCTTCTCAGCCGAAGTCGTCGAGATGCTGATGGTGCAGCGCTACGCCCTGGCACTGGGCACCACGGCTTTGCACCTGGTGGGCTCGTTGAGTCTTACGGTGGCTGGCATGCAAAGTGCTTCGTATTTCATAGCATCTCGCGCTTGATATTCCTGCACTAGCACGTCATTTCGTCATCAATCCACGCCACACTGCATGGGCCCTCACCCACTGCTACCACTGCTGCCGGTGCCGCCCCTTTCTTCTCTGTTCACCTCTTGATACGCGAGCCCCTCATGGAAGCCAACACCCAACTCAACGAACGCCGCCTGGCCGATGCCTGGGCCGAGCTGCACAACCACGCCCACAACGGCAACCCCCTGCAGGCCGATGCCAACCGCATGGCCTTTGCCGACCCCGAATTCATGTTCCGCCGCGAAACGCGCGGCATCCGCTTTCAGCTCGAAATGCTCAAGCCCGACCTGGGCCAGGCCGAACAAGGCATTGAAAGCACCGTGGTGGTGTACGGCAGCGCGCGCTTTGTGGCGCCCGACGAGGCCGCGGCCCAGCTGGCCGACGCCGAAGCCAGTGGCGATGCCGAGCGCGTGCGCCGCGCGCGCCTGGCCGTGCGCAACGCGGGCTATTACGACCTGGCCCGCCAGTTCGCCAAGCTGGTGGCTGACTACAGCGAACGCCAGCGCCCTGCCGACCGCATCTACATCTGCACGGGTGGCGGCCCCGGCATCATGGAGGCCGCCAACCGGGGCGCTCATGATGCGGGTGCACTGAACGTGGGCCTGAACATTGCCCTGCCCCACGAGCAAAGCGGCAACCGTTTCATCTCGCCCTCGCTGTCCTTCAAGTTCCACTACTTCGCGCTGCGCAAGATGCATTTCATGATGCGTGCCAAGGCGCTGGTGGCCTTCCCTGGCGGCTTTGGCACGCTGGACGAGCTGTTTGAAGTGCTGACCCTGGTCCAGACCAAAAAGGCCAAGCCCGTGCCCATCGTGCTGTTCGGCACGGACTACTGGAAGCGCCTCATCAACTTCGATGTGCTGGTGGAAGAAGGCACCATCTCTGCGCAGGACCTCAACCTGTTTCACTACACCGATGAGCCCCAGGAAGCCTGGGACCTGATTCGGGCGTTTTACAAGCTATGAAGGCCGGCCACAACTGCAGAATTCGATCTGTAGTTGGCATACTGGGGTGCTGCCGGTTGCGTTGACACCGACTTAAGCTTTTTGAGCTTTTTCGAACTGTACGGGGCTGACGTAGCCGAGCGTCGAATGCCGGCGCATCGGGTTGTAGAACCGCTCGATGTAGTCGAACACGTCGGCCCGAGCTTGCTCTCGGCAGCGGTACATGTGACTGGCCATGCGCTCGGTCTTCATTGAGCTGAAGAAGCTCTCCACTGCCGAGTTATCCCAAACCTCGCCCGCACGGCTAATGCTGTAAGTGGTGCCTTATTCGCCCAGCAGTTGCCAGAAGTGTGCACTGGTGTATTGACCGCCATGGTCCGAGCGATGCAGCAGTACCACCGGTTTTCCTCGGCGCTACACTGTCATCAGCAGTGTGTCCACCACGAGCTGCGAGGTCATGCCCTCTTGCATCGACCAGCCCATGGTGCTTCGCGAGTACAGGTTAGGCACCGCTGCCACGTACAGCCAGCCTTCTGCTGTTCAGATGTAAATAAAGTCGGCCACCTAACTCTGGATAGGTGCTTCTGCCGAACTGACGGTCCAGCACGTTATCGGCCACTGCGCAACGCTCGCTCCCGGCCTTGGGCAGGCTCGGACGCCCAGGACGCGCACGAAGAGGCTGCTCGCACATGAGCCGCTCCATGCGGTGCAGGCCACAGAGTTGGCCGTGCTGCAGTACATCGCGCCACAAACGCCTGGTACCGTAGGAGAGGTCGCTGCGCACGAAGCTCTGGCGGACCCGAGCGCTCAGCTTCTCGTCGTCAAGGCTGCGCCGACTGCTGGGGCGCACCAGGCAAGCGTAGAAGCCACCTCTCGAGACACTAATCGCATCGCACAAGAGATTGACCAGCCAGACCGTTCGATGCATCGTCACGAAACGAACTTCACATCGACTCCTTCGCAAAGTAGGCTGCGGCTTTTTTCAAGATATCGCACTCCATCTTGAGCTTGGCCACTTCATTGCGCAGTTTGGCAATGCCGGCGTAATGGACCATCTGCCGGCCATTCCCCGGGACAGCCCTCTTCAGCGCCTCAAGCAACTCGAACCCATTTCAGCAGCACGTTTGGTGTACGTCCAGTTCCTTGGCCGCCTGGGCCACGGTCACCCCGCGCTCAGTGACTAGCTTGACAGCCTCGAGCTTGAACTCTCGGCTGAATGTACTTCTTCTCTCCATGAACCACCTCCGGTTTCATCTTGCACCTTAACAAGGTGTCTTTGAAACCGGCAGCAGCTCATGCAGTTTCACGCTTTCCCGACGCCCCATCCCCGTTTCGTATGAAACCGTGATAGAGCACATAGAAGCCAGTCGCAGCCCATATTCCCTCGGCCAGCTGGATTCCGGCTACCGAGATATCCAGGGGAACTCAACAGCCAAACGTTGAGGGGGGGGCGGCGGGCGTGGAGGTGGAGGTGGAGGTGGAGGTGGAGGTGGAGGTGGAGGTGGAGGTGGAGGTGGAGG